>DATDEZ010000001.1:0-21288 GCA_036522875.1 Gemmatimonadales bacterium
CCGCCCTGCGACCGCGCCGTCCCGGCGGTCGGAAGCACGTGGTTCGGGCCGGCGCCGTAATCCCCCAGCACTTCCGCCGACCCGCCGCCGATGAACACCGCGCCGAAATGGGAGAGGCGCGTCGCCACCGCAGCCGCGTCCTGCATGTAGACCTCCACATGCTCGGGGGCGAGCGCATCACACGCCGCGATGCCGTCCCGCACGCTCGCCACCACGACCGCGCCGCCGTTCGCGAGCGCCGCGCGGGCGACGTCGCGCGTGGGCAGGTCGGCGAGTTGACGCGCCAACTCCGCATCGACGCGATCGACCTGCGTCGCGTCCAGCGTCACCAGCACCGGCACCGCATCGGGATCATGCTCGGCCTGCGCGAGCAGATCCGCGGCGATCACCGTCGGCGACGCGGTGGCGTCGGCGAACAAGACCAGCTCCGAAGGACCCGCGAGCATGTCGATCGCGACATGCCCACCCACCAGATGCTTCGCCGCCGTGACGTAACGATTGCCGGGTCCGACGACGACGTCGCACGCGGCGAGCGGTCCCACGCCAAACGCCAGCGCCGCGATCGCCTGGGCGCCGCCGGCCGCAAGCACGCCATCGACGCCCGCAACCGCGGCCGCGGCGAGCGTCATTGGACCGGGACGCGGGCTCGCCACCCAAACGTGCTTCACACCGGCCGCCCGCGCGGTCACCGCCGTCATCAGCACCGACGACGGCAGCGGATAGCGGCCCCCCGGCGCGTAGCAGCCGGCGCGATCGACCGGCGCGACCCAGTGCCCCGCCGACCCACCAGGCACCGTCATCGTGACGGCGCCGAGCGCGTGCCGCTGCGCCTCGGCGAACCCACGGATCCGGTCGGCGACACGCTCGAGGCGGGCGCGGTCCGAGCGTGCCAGTGCGGCAAGGGCGCGATCGAGCGGGCCACGGTCCAGGAACAACGGGCCCCCCGGCTCCACGTCGCCAAAACGCTCGGCGTACTCGCGCAGCGCCGGCTCACCGCGCGTCCGCACCGCCTCTACGATCGGCGCGGCCACCGCCAGCGCGTCGGCGGGCACGGCGGACCCTCGCGGGCGCACCAGCTCCTCCAACGAGCGGCGGTGCAGCAGGCGCGCGCTCATTCTTTGCGCGCCATGGGCCGGCGATTGACGGCGCCATGCCGGCGCGCCAGCTCGGCGCGCACCTCGGCGAGCGTTCCGCCACGGCGCTGCAGCGCGACCAGCGCCATGTACAGCACATCGGCGGTCTCACGCACGACGTCCTCGGAGGATTCGGCCTGACCCAGCTCGTCCGCTTCTTCACGCAGCTTCGCCGCGAGCAGCTCCGGATCGGCCAGCAGCTTCGCGGTGCCCGAGCCGGCGATGGGCCGGGCGATCCGATCCGCGAGCGTCTGCTCCAGGTCGGCAAGGTCGAACGCCGACGGCCAACACGACCGCCGATCGAGGTGGCAGAATCCCGCCCCCGACTGCCGGACCGTGAACCGCAGCGCGTCGCGATCGCAGTCGAGATCGACCCGCAACAGCTGCTGCGAGTTTCCTGACGTCTCGCCTTTGATCCAGATCTCCTGGCGCGAGCGGGACCAGTAGATCCCGCGCCGTTCGGCAACGGCGCGCGCCAGCGATTCACGCGTGCTCCAGACAAGACCGAGCGTGCGGCCGGCTTCGTCGCACACCACCGTCGGCCACACCTCGCCCGCCAACGGCTTCGTGAGCGGCGCCGCAATGGCGGCACCGAGCGACAGCGTGCCCGTGTACAGCGCCATGCCGACTTGCGCATCCGCCCCGAGCGCGTCGAGCTCGGCCACGTCGCTCGCGGTCGTGATCCCACCGGCCGCCGTCACGCGTGCTGCGCCCGCGGCACGCACGACCGCTTCGACTGCGGCGACGTCAAACCCGGCCAAGCCACCTTCTCTCTCCACCTGCGTGAAGAGGAAACCGCCGACGGACGCCGAGAGCTCGCGGACGCGATCGATCACGTTGGCGCCCGTTCTCGATCGCCAACCGTCCACCACGACCTCGCCGCGCTCCGCATCCACGGCCGCGATGACGCGGTCGCGCGGTAACGCGCCACAGAATTCCGCCGACGCCGCAGTGCCGATCATGACCTGCATCGCCCCGGCATCGAGCCAGCGGCGCGCTGCATCCAGATCGCGGATCCCGCCGCCGACGCGGCAGCGCGCGCGGCGCACGAGGTCGCGAATGATGGTGGCGTTCGAGCCGCGTCCCAACGCCGCGTCCAGATCTACTACGGCCACATCGCCCGCGATCGCGAACTCTTCGAGGCGCTCGATCGGATCGCCACCGTCGAGCACGAGCTCTCTCCCGCGCCGCAGCTGCACGGCGCGGCCGTTCATGATGTCGATGCTCGGCACGATCACTGGCGCACCCGGATGCCGCGGACCGCGAGATCCGCCTTGATGCCGCTCACCGTGTCGTCGCCGTCGTGGAAGACCGACGCGGCAAGCACGGCATCGGCGCCGGCCGCGAACGCGCTTGCCACGTGGTCGCGGGTCCCGACGCCGCCGGAAGCGATCACGGGAACGCGGACGGCGCCCGCCACCGCGCGCAACAGCTCGACGTCATGACCGGCGCGCGTGCCGTCGCGGTCCCAGCTCGTGAGCAGGATCTCTCCCGCCCCGAGGCGCTCCCCTTCCCAGGCCCATGCGACAGCGTCGTGCAGCGCCGCGTCGCGGCCGCCACGCACGAGGACTTCCCAGCGCTCGTCGCCACCGATGCGACGGGCGTCTATGGCCAGCACGACGCACTGGCGCCCGAACGCCTCCGCGAGCTCGCCGAGCAGCGCGGGCCGCTGCACCGCGGCTGTGTTGACGGAGATCTTGTCGGCGCCGGCGGCGAGGAGCTGGCGCGCATCGACGACAGTGCGGACGCCGCCGCCGACGGTCAGCGGAATCCGCAGCGCGTCACGAACGCGTCGTACGGTTTCGAGTTGCGTGCCGCGCCCGGCGGGGGATGCGGCGATATCCAGAATCACGATTTCGTCGGCGCCCTGCGCTTCGTAGCGCGCCGCCTGGTCCGCCGGGTCGCCGGCGTCGCGGAGATTCTGAAACCGGACGCCCTTCACCACGCGCCCGTCCTGCACGTCGAGGCACGGAATCAGGCGCCGCATGAGGCCCGGCGCACCGGTCGCCGCCGGCTCCGTGGCCGCACGACGACCTGTCAGCCAACGCTCCAGCAACGCGGCGCCGTACGCGCCCGATAGCTCGGGATGGAATTGGCACACCAGCGTCGCGTCGCGTTCGAGCGCGGCGATGAAGGAGAGGCCGTGCGTCGACCACGCCGCGGTCCATCCTCGTGGCGCTTCGCGCAACGCGTAGGAGTTCGCAAACGCGGCCACGCCGCGCGTCACAAAGCGCGCGCCGCGATCGACTCTGATGCTGTTCCAGCCGAGGTGCGGAATGCGCACCGTTTCCGGCAGACGACGACACGTTCCCGCGATCATGCCGAGTCCCGTGACGCCAGGCGATTCTTCACTCGCCTCGCACAGCAACTGCATCCCGAGACAGATGCCGAGCAACGGCGTGCCGCGAGCTGCCGCGTTCCGGATCGCGTCATCGAGGCCCCTGCCGCGCAGCGCGGCGGCGCCGGCCCCAAACGCGCCCACTCCGGGCAGGACGAGTCGCGATGCGTCGTGAACGACTGCCGGATCCGCCGCGATCACAGGTGTGGCCCCCAGGCGACGGAAGGCTCCGGCGATCGACGCGAGATTCGCGACGCCGGAGTCGACGATCACGACGTCACTCACGTCGCGCCTCCATGAGGGTGCCCTTGGTCGACGGCACGTCGTCGAAGCCCGACTGCGCCACCGCCTGCCGCAGCGCGAGCGCGGTGGCCTTGAACGCGGCCTCGGCGCGGTGATGATCGTTCTCACCTTTGAGGACATCGACGTGCAGCGTGATCCGGGCGGCCATCGCCAGCGAGCGCAGCACGTGCGGGATGTTCTCGCACGCGAGCGCCCCGACCGCTTCGCGCTGCAGTTCCAGCGCGATGTCCGCGAAGGGCCGGCCCGACAGATCGACCACCGCACGCGCGAGCGCCTCGTCGAGCGGGGCGAGCGCCCATCCGAAGCGATTCACCCCGCGCCGCTCTCCCAACGCACGATCCAGTGCTTCGCCCAACGCGAGGCCGCAATCCTCGGCCGTGTGGTGATCGTCGACCTGCAGATCGCCCTCGCACGTGAGCGTCAGGTCGAACCGCGCATGACGGGCGAGCGAGTCGAGCAGGTGGTCGAGGAACCCGACGCCGGTCTTCACCGTCGTCTTGCCGGTCCCATCGAGATCGATGGTCATGCGGATCGCGGTCTCGCGCGTCGCGCGAGTGACGCTGTCAGTGCGCGGACTCATGAAAGGAGCTCCTCGAGATCGGTGACTTGATTGAGAACGCGAACGGCGCCAGCCTCGGTGAGCGCGGCGGAAGTCGCCACGAGGTCGTCGCCGGGTGCCACGACGCCGAACGGGATCACGGACGCACCCGCGGCGGCGCGAATGTCGTCGGGCGTATTGCCTACCATCCAGGCGGTTCGGACGCCGAGTCGCGCGAGCGCGAGGCGCACGGGCGCGGGATCAGGCTTGCGCGGCGCGTCCTCCATGCAGACGACGGCACGGAAGCAGCCGGTCAGGCCCTCGCGCTCGAGGAACCACCGCGCCTCGTCGCGCGGCCGGCCCGTCACGACGGCGAGCGGCAATCGTGTCGCGAGTCGCTCGAGCAGTGCGCGTGGCACGATCGCGCGCTCGTGCTCGCGAAGGCCCCCGAGGTACAGCGACTGGTAGCGAGCGGTAACACTCGAGAGATCGACCGTCTCGCCGCGCTCGACGATGAGCCGCTGTGTCACGATCCAGTCATTCGCCGCATCGCCCCCGCGCAGCGCCGCCTCGATGTCGCCCATGCTGACCGTCGCACCAAAGGACGCTGCGGTGGCGATCATCGCGGCGCGCTGGGATTCACGCACGTCGGCGAGCACGCCGTCGAGGTCGAGCACGATGGCGTCGGGTGCGAGCACCGTGTCGAGCGCGCGGCCGAGCCGCTCGAAATCGGCCGGATCGCCGGGCAGCGTGATGCGCAGGCTCGTCTCGAGGCCCGCGCGGCCCGGGAAGTCGCGCACCAGAATGTCCTGCGCACTGAGTCCGTCGCGGACGAACGCCGCCCGCCGGCCGAAGTCGGCAAAGACGAAGTTGGCCTGCGAGGCGCGCGCATCGACGCCGCGCGTGCACAGGAGCTGCCGAAGCTCGGCTCGCTCCGCGCGGACCTGCGCCACGTGAGCACGTAGTGCGTCGTCGCCGCGTCGCAACTGGAACAGCGCGAGCGCGAGCGACAGCCCGGCGACGGGATATGGCGCCCCGGCGGCTCGCAGCACGGCGATCACGTTCGCGCTCCCGACGGCGTAGCCCACTCGACACCCCGCGAGGCCCCACGCCTTCGACATCGTGCGGACGACGACCACGTTGGGGAGATCGAGCACGACAGGATCCGTGTCCTCATCCGCGTACTCGACGTACGCCTGATCGAGCAGCAGCAGCGATCGCGGCGCCGCCGCCGCGATGCGCCGCACATCGTCCCGTGATGCGACGCCGCCTGTCGGATTGTTGGGCGATACGATGACGACGATGGCGACGCGGTCATCGAGCTGAACGAGGATCTGTTCGAGCGGAAACGCATCCGTCAGCCACGGCACGCGCACGAGCGGGGCACCGGCGAGCGCAGCGAAGCGCTCCAACATGTCGAAGGTCGGCTCGGGCAGCAGCACCGGCCGATCGGGTCCCGCGTACGCCCGGTAAATGCGATCGAGCGCCTCGTCCGCGCCGGCCGTCACAAGGATCCGGTCCTCACTCACGCCGACCCGAGCAGCGAGCGCCGCCTCGACGGCCGCGGCATCGGGGTAGCGACGCAGCAGCTCCGGATCCAGGTCCGCCAGCTCAGTGAGCAACGCTCGGGAAGCCCGAGGCCCTTCGTTGCTATTGAGGCGGAGCAGGCTCATGGCACGATCTGCGACAAGGCGGAGACGACGACGTCAGTGCCGCCTGCTGCTTTCACGGCGGGGATCACCTGCGGCAGCAGCTCGCGCGGGACCGCGGCTTTCACCGCGTATCCGCTGTCGCCGAACAGTCGGGATACCGTCGCCTGCCGCATCGACGGCAGGACCGCCACTACCGCATCGAGGCACGCGGCCGACGCGTTCACCTCCAGCATCACGCGACGCCGCGCCTCGAGTACCGAGTTGATGAGGAGAACGAGATCGTCGACGTACCGCCGCCGGACCGGCTCTTCGAGCGCCGCGCGGTGCGCGTACAATCGCGTGGAGGAGCGCATCAGCACATCGACGATCGCGAGACCGTTCGCCTCCAGCGTCGCACCGGTCGCGGTGTTGTCGACGATCACATCCGCGTCTTCGGGGGGAAACACTTCTGTCGCGCCGTAGGAACGGACGCATTCGGCACATAAGCCCTTGCTGCTGATCCAGCGACGCGCGAGGCGTTCGTACTCCGACGCGACGATCAAACGCCGGGAGGGGAGCCGGCCCGCTTCGAGCAACGACACGGGAGCAGCGGCGACGAGCTGCACGGGATCGAGCCCCGTATCGAGCAGCTCGACCACGTCGGCTTCCAGCTCCGCGACCCAGTCCGCGCCCGCGAAACCGATGTCGCGGCTGCCGAACGCCAGCATCTCCACGATGTTCTGGGGCTTCAGCATCTTCGCTTCGGCGCCGGGGAGCGACACGTCGGGACGGTACCCGCGTGCGCTGGGACGCACGCGGATGCCCGCGTCGGCGAGGAGGGTCAGCACGCCCTGCTCCATCCGACCTTTCGGCAGGCCGAGGCGGAGTGGAACGGCGGATCGGGCGATTGTGGACATCGATTCGGCTCCATGTTGGCCGAACCGGCATTCCTCAGGGTCCGCCACGTCGCCCTAAAAGCACGACGCCGGCCCTTGGGGGGGCCGGCGTCGGTGATTGATCAATGTGCTACACGCCTCCGGCTATCCCCCGTGAACCGAGTGACCGTGGTGGTGCCGGTGCGAAGACGTGCGCTGCATGAGACGGGATATAGCGGCGGGGCAAAACGGTGTCAATGTCACGAGCCCTCCGCCAGCGCGAACGCGCGCACGGGAAAGCTTCCCATTCCTTTCACCCGTGGCGGCGCCGCGAAGAATCGAAAGCCGCCATCGGGCAGGGCGCCGAGGTTGGTCATGTGCTCGACGATCGCAACACCGGCGCCTAGCAGCGTCGTGTGCGCCGGCCGCGTCCCGTCCTTGTCGTCGTCGATGTTGAGGGAATCGATGCCCACGAGCGCGGCTCCCATCTTCGCCAGGTACTCGGCTGCCGCTTTGGTGAGGAAGGGATGCTGTCCGGAGGAGTAGGTGTCCGTCCGCCAGTGCTTGTCCCAACCCGTGTGGACCAGCACCGCCTTCCGTTTCACATCGATTCCCTTGAATCGCGACGCATCGATCGGCCGATCCGGCCCCCTCACGCGTACGACGACACCAGCCAGGTCCGCCACTGCATCCAGCGCATAGCCGGCGACATCGCGGCCGTCGGCATAGCGGTGAAACGGCGCGTCGATATACGTGCCCGTATTAGCGAGGAGCTCGATCCGTCCGATTTGGAAGGTCGTGCCGGGCGCGTAACGCGCGCTCGACGCGTCGCGCGACAGCCAATCGCTGATTGCCGGCGCGGGAAGGCCGCGGTAGGTCACCATGCCGTGCTCGATCTCGTGACTCAGATCGATCAGGCGGGCCATATGCGTGCAATCGCCTTGAGGAGATGGCTCTCCGGAGTCGTGCCGTCGGGAGCCTCCGACAGCACCGTCGCCAGACGTCGGCGGAGCAGTGGGTCGCGCGTCGCCTGCGCGGCGAACTGCATGGTCAGGGGAATGAACCAGGGCGCCTGGCGCGCGCCTGAGCCGGCGCGTGCGACCGCCGCATACTGCTCGAACAACGCGAGGAGAAACGCACCCTTCGACGGGAAGTGGCGATAGATGGCGCCTTTGGTGAACCCGGCGGCCAGCGCGACCTCATCCAGCGTCGCCAGCTCGAACCCGCGCTCGGCGAACAACTCGAGCCCGGCGGAGACGAGCAGGACCCTGGTTTCCGCTTTGCGCCGCTGGTGAATGATTCCCACGAGTATCTAGGATACGTGCGGGCACCTGTTGCGCAAGTCGGGACGACACACCATAGTGGCCAACCGCTCTTTTTCGGAGCCGCCAGTGCCCGACAACCTGCAGTTCGACCGCGCGGAACCTGTCGCCGGCGTTGCCGGCATGATGTCCTGCGCCTCCTGCAAGTCGTTGCTCACCGACACCTACTTCGTCGTGAATGGCCACATCGTCTGCGACCGCTGTCGCCGAGCGCTCGAGGATGACTGGAATCGGGGCAGCGCGACCGGCCGCTTCTGGAAAGCGCTCGGGCTGGGCGTACTCGCGACCGTCGGCTGCTCGATCCTCTGGTACGCGGTCCTCATGGCTACGGATCGGCAGTGGGGAATTCTGGCGGTCATCGTGGGGCTCGTCATCGGTCGCGCGGTGCACAAGGGCTCACAGGGTCGTGGCGGATGGCGCTACCAAACCTTGGCAATCGTCCTGACCTACACGGCGATTGTGTTCTCGTACGTACCGTTGATCGTCAGCGCCGCGCGCGAACGCGCCGCGGAAGTCACGCAGACGGCCCCGCACCCTGCTTCAAGCGATACGCTTGGCACGATCACGACGACCGCGGCCGCATCGCCCAAGCCGAGCTTCGGGGCTTTTGCGCTCGGCGTCGTGGTGTTACTCGGTATCCTGTATGCGATGCCGTTCCTTGCCGGCATTCAGAACATCCTCGGCATTCTCATCATCGGCTTTGCGCTCTACGAGGCGTGGAAACTCAACCGACGAGTAGACCTGAAAGTGTCGGGACCGCATCAGGTCTCGATGGCGAACGCGCGCCCGTAGCCTCGGTAGCGATCGCATGCCCGCGCTGCGGCACCGAAGTCGCCCCGGCGCTGCTCGCCTGCCCTGCATGCGGGTGGCTGCGATACTCCACCGAGCTGAAGCGCCTCGCCGCCGAGGCGGACGCGCATGCGAGCGCGGGCCAGTTCACCGCGGAGCTCGTCGCGTGGCGCACGGCGCTCACATTGCTGCCCGCGAGCTCACAGCAACACGCGACGATCGCTCGGCGCGCCGACGAGCTGAGCCGGAAGGGGCCGGCGTCCTCGGAGCCGCAGCGCCCGGCCTGGACGAAACGCGCCGGAGCGGGTGGCGCAATCGCGTTGTTTCTGTGGAAGTTCAAAGTCGCACTCCTCTTCCTGCTCACCAAAGGCAAGCTGCTGCTTCTCGGCCTCACGAAGGCCGGGACGTTCCTGTCGATGCTGCTCTCGCTCGGCGTCTACTGGCAGTTGTACGGCTGGAAGTGGGCGCTGGGAGTGGTCGCGTCGATCTACGTGCACGAAATGGGACACGTCGCGATGCTGCGTCGGTATGGGATCGATGCAACCGCGCCGATGTTCATCCCGGGATTCGGGGCGCTCATTCGCGCCCGGTTCTACCCGAACGACGTCATCGGCGAGGCGCGGGTGGGGCTGGCGGGACCAATCTGGGGGCTCGCAGCAGCCGTCGTTTGCTTTACCGTCTACAGCGTCACGGGATCGCATGCCTGGGGGGCAATCGCCGTGATCGGGGCCTACATCAACCTGTTCAACCTCACCCCGGTGTGGCAGCTCGACGGTGCGCACGGATTCAAGGCACTCACCAAGGAACAACGGTGGATCGTCGTGCTGGCGCTCGCGGCCGCCTGGTTCCTAACGCGGGAGCCGTTGTTGATCCTGCTTCTCGTGATGGCGGCCATCGCAGCGATGAATCGTGCGGCGGCAGAGCAGCCTGACCGGCGCACACTGCTCGAGTTCCTCGTTCTGATCGCCGCCCTGTCCGCCCTCGCGGCGCTCCCGATCTCCGTTCAGAGCGCGCTGAAGTAGATACCAGTGAGTATCTCTGCTACTAACGGGTCCCTTGACTGAGCTAACGGCGTGTCTAGGTTTGGCTTCGCCGCCCGAGATGCCAGCGCTTCACGCACTCAGGAGAAGGAATGCCGTACGTCATCGCTGAGCCGTGCGTCAACGTCAAAGACCGGTCCTGTGTGGATGTGTGCCCGGTGGACTGCATTTACGAGGGTCCGGACATGCTCTACATCCATCCGGACGAGTGCATCGACTGCGGCGCGTGCGAGCCTGAATGCCCGGTGACGGCGATCTTCCCCGAAGAGGATGTCCCGCCGCAGTGGAAGGACTACATCGCTAAGAACCGCGACGTCTTCCAGAGCGAGAACCCGCCCGGAAAGCCGCAGCGCAAGGGCTCCTAACCCACGGCTTCGAGAAAACTCCCCAGCGCCGCATTAAGGGCCTGGGGTTGTTCGAGCGGGGTGAGATGTCCGGCATCCCGAATCATTTCAAATCGCGCCCCGACGATCCGGCCGGCCATCGCTTCCATCCCATCAGCCGGGGCGATTTGGTCGTCGTCTCCGGCGACCACCAGTGTCGGCACTCGGATCTCGGCCAACGTCGCGGTGGAGTCGGGTCGATCACGCAACGCACGCAGCGCTCCCGCGATTCCCGTGACCGGCTGGCGCGCGATCATCTCCGTCACTTCACGAACGATGTCCGCCCGCTGTTCGCGCGTCGCGCGGGCCAGGAGTTTCGGCACCATCTCCGAGGCCACGGCACGAGCGCCCTTCTGTCGTGCCTTCGTCGCGAGCGCGACGCGACCACGCTTCGCTTCCTCTGAATCCGCGGCTGTCTTGGTATTGCAGAGTACGAGCGCCGCGATGCGGCCCGCAAATCGTCGTACCAGCTCGAACGCGATGTAGCCGCCCATCGAGAGACCGCAAAACACCGCTCGATCCACGTGATCACTGTCGAGCAGGGCGATGATGTCGTCGGCGTATGCGCGCATCGAGTAGTCGTCCGGCCGATCCGGCGCGGACGCGGTTCCGGCGCCGCGTAGATCGAGCGCGATGCAGCGGCGCGAGGCAAATGCCGTCACCTGGTGTCGCCACATCAGGTGATCGAACGGGAAACCGTGAATCAGGACGACGGGAAGGTGTGCCAAAAGACCGCCCGTTGAATGTTCGCGGTTGGTCGCAGGAAGACGCCGAAAGCCTTCGCCCCGTACGTCGGATCGAGTGCGATGCCGTGCACGCTGGCCAACGCCCGCGCGCGCTCGCCCTCTGCCGACGGAGAGCCGTATCCATCGCCGAGCGCATCCACGACTTCGAGCCGAATCGCTGAGCGTGGCACGGTGAACTCGACCCGCGCCCGCCGCAGCAGTGTCGCAGCCGTTCGCGCGAGCCGCCGCGTGCGCCACCCGTTGGCGACGATCCGTGGCGCCACGCGCGCCGCGATGACGCGGGTCGACCAACCGAGCCACGCGACGCCCAGCACGATCCCGGCCGCGGTGCCGCCGGTGCCGAGCGGGACGACGATCGCGTCGGGCGGCGCGTCGAGCTGCGACTCCAGCTCGAGCGTGGCCAGCAGATGGCCGACGACCGCGCGCGGGTCGGCGCCGCCACCCGGAATCCAGTGCGGCGTGCCGCGTCCCAGGTGATGCGCCGCGCGCCACGTGCGCAACACGGTCCAGGGAAACGTCACGCGACTCGAAGCCCGCATCACGAGCTGCGCCGTCTCGGTCATCCGCTCCGCGACATGCCGGCTCGCATCCGTTTCGGGCTGGGGGAACACCGCCAGCGCGCACCGGCAGTCGATCGCGCGCGCGGCACGCGCCGTCGCCAGGCAATGACTGGACCCGGCGCCGCCGATCGTCATGAAGACCGATCGCGGCGCGGCGCCGCTCATAAGGAACTCGAGTCCCCGAACCTTGTTGCCGCCGGCGAGATCTTCTCGCTTCAGCCAGAGCGCCGTCAGCCCCGCGGCGCGCGCGAGCTCCGGATGCGCCGTGAGCGGTGTCGGCCACGCGCCGAGGCTACACGGCGCCAGCGCGGAACGTATCTTTGAGGCCAACACAGCGGAGCGATCCATGCGAGTGAGCACCGATTACATCCGTCACGCGGCGCGCGCCGCCCGCAAATGCGCGGGCGACCCGCTGGGCGGAGCCCCGCAGGCTCCCGATCCCGAATTCTACAAGACATTGGCGAAGGCACTGGAAGAAATCGCCGCCGGCATGGAGGCGCTAGGGAAAGAGGAGTGACCGCCCGCTACGTTGAGAACGCCGGAGACCTCGCGGCACTCATCGGCGCCGCGCGCCGCGAGCCGCGCGTGGCCATGGATACGGAGGCCGCGAGCTTCCATCGCTATCACGACCGCATTTACCTGCTGCAGCTTTCCACACCCTCCATCACCGCGCTCATCGACCCGCTCGCGATCGACGATCTCGCGCCGGTCGGCGCGCTGCTTGCCGACGGCAACGTAGAAAAAGTATTCCACGACGCCGATTACGATCTTCGCGTCCTGGATCGGGATTACGGGTTTCCCGCACGGCGCCTGTTCGACACCCGCGTCGCGGCGCAATTGGCGGGCGAGCCGGCAATTGGGCTCGCGGCACTCCTCGAGAAATACGTCGGCGTGAAGCTGGACAAGGAGCATCAAAAGGCCGACTGGTCCCTCCGGCCTCTGACCGCGTCGATGCTCGCCTATGCCGCCGCCGACACACAGTACTTGCTTGCCTTGCGCGACGCGCTGGAGCAGCGACTCGTCGCCCTCGGCCGCCGCGACTGGGCCGCCGAGGAGTTCAAGCTGCTCGAACAGCTCCGCTGGACCGGCGCTGCAGCGGGCGCCGATGACGACAGTTACTTGCGGATAAAAGGCGCGAAAGGACTGAATCCTCGAAGCCTCGCGGCGCTCAAGCTGCTCCATCGCTGGCGGGATACTGTCGCTGCGCGCGACGACAAGGCGCCGTTCCGAATCATCGGCAACGACGCCCTGCTGGGCGTGAGTCGCGCGCTTCCCGCAACGCCGGCCGACCTTGGACACATCCGCGAGCTGCCGTCGTCGCTGGCGCGTCGTCATGGCCCGGCATTGCTCGACGCCGTCGCAAAAGCGAAGGCGCTCAGCGATGCGGAGCTGCCGCGGCCCGAGCGCCGGCCTCGGCCGCAAAAGGATCCGGGGTTCGATCAACGGCTCGAGCAGGCCAAAGCGGTGCGCAACCGTGTCGCGACGGAGCTCGCTCTCGAGCCTGGAGTGCTGGCCGGCAGGACGACATTGGAGGCGGTTGTGCGAGCTCGGCCCGCGAATCGCGCGGCGCTCGATCAAATTCCCGAGCTGCGGCGCTGGCAAATCGGCGTCCTGGGCGACGCCTTACTCGAAGCGCTGCGCTAGAAGCCCATCATCGCCCGGATCTTCGGGTCGATGCGGTCGGGCGTCCAGTACGGCTCCCACACGATGTCGATGTCCACGTCTTTCACGCCTTCGATCGCGCGGACGACCTTGTAGATGTCGTTGGTGATCATCGGACCGGCGGGACAGCCCGGAGAGGTCAGCGTCATGTTGATGCGCACGAGCCCGTCGTCCACTTCGACGTCGTAGACGAGCCCGAGATCGACGATGTTCATGTCGAGCTCAGGGTCTTTCACCTGGCGCAGCGCCTGGCGCACCGTATCAGCCGCAACCGCAGTCGTCACTTCGGTCCTTTCCTCTTCGCGAACCTAGCGAGTCGGGCTCGCGTGCACCAGTTGATCCGAAGCACGAGCCGCGGCATCGGCAATGTGTCCCCGCACCTGCTTCAATTTTGTGAACGACTTGCTCGTCCGCGGATTGAACGCGCGGTTCGTGAGCAGTAACACGAAGATGTCCCGGTCGGGATCGATCCAGAGCGACGTGCCCGTCCATCCCGTGTGTCCGTAGCTGTGCGGTCCAAACAGCGATCCGGCGCTCGAGGTTTCCTCGCCGGTCGGCAGCGCTTCCCAGCCGAGCGTGCGCGCGCTGACGCCGCGCCGCGCGGGCACCGCGATCTGCACGAAGCGGCGCACCGTTTCCACTCGGATGATGCGGCGGCTGCCGAGCGCGCCTTCGTTCAGCATGAACTGCGCGAAGCGCGCGAGGCCTTGCGCGGTGGCGAAGACACCGGCATTGCCCGAGACCCCGCCCAGCATTCCAGCGCTCGGATCATTCACGACCGCAGCGATCGGATGGCCGTGCCACAATCCCGTCGGCGCCGTCCGCGGCTCCAATCGCCGCGAGGGCCGGAACAGCATATCGCGCTCGAGACCGAGCGGCGCGTACAGCTCGCGCGTGACGAACGCGTCGAGCGGCACTCCCGTCACCCGCCGCACAATCTCGCCGAGCAGAATCGCGTTGAGGTCGGAGTACACCATGCGAGTACCCGGCGGCGAGACCGGCGTCGTCGTGAGCACCATGTGCAGCGCCGCGACGCTGTCGGCGGCTTCGCGCAGCGGCAGCGTCGCTCGTAAACCGGACGTGTGCGTCAGCAGGTGGCGGACGGTGATCGCCGCAGTGCCGGGTCCGTTGAACTCCGGCACGTAGCGCACCACCGGCGTGTCGAGCGCGACGAGCCCGCGCTCGATCAGCAGCATGAGAGCCGGCGTCGTTGCCACCACTTTCGTGAGCGACGCGACGTCCCAGAGCGTGCTGTCCACCCGCACGAGCGGGCTTCCCGACGACCACGTGAGATGGCCGTAGCCCTTCGCGAACAGAATCGTGTCGCGGCGCCCCACGACGACCGCCGCTCCGGGGTACACGCCGCCGACGATCCCTGCACGTACCAGCGGGTCGAATGTGGAAGAGTCGAAGGTTGCCGCCGGCTGTTGGACCTGCGCGAGCAACAGCAAGAATGCTACGACCAAATGCCTGGAATCCTCCGGCTGCACGAGGGACAGCGGCCGTCCGCTCCGATACGCTGTTGCTTGATGACGTAGCCGTACCGTTCGATGAGCAAGTCCCCACAATCGGGGCAATACGTGTGCTCCCAGCGGCCGACTCTGCCCGGAAGATTGCCGGCGTAGACGAATCGCAACCCCACCCGTTTGCCGATCTCGCAGGCGCGCAGCAGCGTGGCGGCCGGCGTGTTGTCGGCATCGGTCATCTTGTAATCCTTGTGGAATGCCGTGACGTGCCAGGGAATCTCCGGCGACACGGCCGCGATCGCCTCGGCTGCCCGAATGAGCTGGTCGTCGTCGTCGTTGAACCCCGGCACGATCAGCGTTACGACCTCCAGCCAGAAGCCGCGCTCGTGGACCATGCGGATGGCGTCGAGCACGTGGGCGAGTACGCCCCCGAGCTCGCGGTAGCGCCGGTCGTCCATCGCCTTGAGGTCGATCTTGTAACAGTCGGTCCAGGGCCGGATGTAATCGAGGACCTCGGGTGTGGCATTCCCATTGGAGATGAAAGCGGTCTTGAGGCCGCGCGGCCGCGCGGCCTTGAATACGTCCACCGCCCACTCGGCGGTGATCAAGGGCTCGTTGTAGGACGAGCCGACCATCCGAGCGCCCTGACGTTCGGCCAGTGCCGCCAGCGCTTCGGGCGTGACGTCGTTCGGCGTCACGCCGGCCGACTCGTCCCGCAGCGCCTGCGACGTGAGCCAGTTCTGGCAGTAGCCGCAGTGGAAGTCGCAGCCCAGCATGCCGAACGTGAGCGTGTCGCTGCCGGGCAGGCAATGAAAGAACGGCTTCTTCTCCGTGGGATCGCACTGCAGCGCGGCGACGTAGCCGGCCGGCGCGTACAACGTTCCTTCCTTATTGAAGCGGACTTTGCAGATGCCCCGCCGTCCCGGCTTCACGAGGCACCGATGTCCGCAGGCAAAACAGCGAATCGCGCCGCCTGCCTCTTTCTGGACGAGCTCGGCTTCGCGCACCCGCGCATCGAGCGCGTCGGCGAGTGGGAGCTGCGGCGTCTCGTGGGGAAGGAACGACGTGATGTGCCGAGGACTCAGCGCAGGCTCCCCGGCGTCAGCTGATAGAGCAGCATCACGGTGCGCACGTCGCGATCCGACAGATCGCGGACTTTGGCCATCGGGAACATCAGGTCGGTGGAATCGCGCGAGTGATCGAGGCCCAGCACGTGACCGATCTCGTGCTCCGCGACGACGCGGACGTCCTCGGTGGTCATGGGCTCACCCTTGGAATCGAACGTCGCGAGCGTCACGACGGCCGACTGAATGTGTCCATTCTCGTCCCAGGTGACGTCGGTCTGACCGGTCCGCTCGATCTCGAACTGGATTCGCCACTTCACGGTGACTTCGGCATTGGAAGAATCCGCGTCGAACGTGAAGCGCACCGGCACGCCGATGTCCACCCATTTGGTGAAGGCGGTGCGGATCGCATCGAGAAACGCCGGCTGGAAGTTCGCGGCGTGTGTGGGCACGAACCACACGCGAATCGGCGAGTCCTGTCGATTCTCCCAGCGCCGCAGCATCGAATCGCCGTTGGCTTCGAGCATGTCGCCCAGATACGTGCTCGCGCCGCTCGCGCGAATGCGCCGGCGTGTCTCCGACCGCGCGAGCAGCTCGAAGTACGACGGCTGGCGTCCGTTGGGATCGGTCGGGATCGCGGCCCCTTCCGACGCCGCGTTGCCGGTCGGCGGGGCCGGCGGCGCCACTGGCGGCGCCACTGGATTCTGCGCATCCGCCGAGGATCGCAGCGGCTCGGCGGGTTGCTCGATCGCTCGCGGGGTGGGACGGAAAATGTCCCAGAATACGAACAGCACGATCAGCACTGCAGCCGCGGCGATCATGCCGGTAAGCCGGCGTTCCATGCGCGCAATATGCGAAAACCAGACGCCCAACCGCTAGCATTGCACTCTGCACGTCTCTATGATTGTGGCCCGCATGTGTTTGGATCCTAGGTGATCGCGTTACCCGCCAAGCAGATCGTTCGCTGGCGCGTCTGGGTCATCGCCGCGTGGGCGCTGCTCGCGTTGCTGTTTGTGCCGAAAGCGGCGCACGTACAGCGCGTGCTTGCCGTACGCGGCATGAACGTCGAGCAAACCGAATCGGCGCGCGCGATGCAGCTCATCCGCGAGGCGTTCCCGAATCCCATCGCCGAGTACGTGGCGATCGTCGTCCACGGGCCGGTGCGTTACACGAACCCCCGCTTCGAAGCGGTGGTCGATTCCGTTTCCGCCGCGCTCGCGCGCCAATCGTATATCAGCCAGGTCGTGTCTGTCCGCACGATCGGCGAGTCGACGTTCGTCAGCGCCGATCGCCACACGACGTTCCTGATCGCCGCGCTGACACCCGCCAGCACCAGCGATGTGAACCGGACCGTGGTCCCCGATTTGCGCGAAACGGTGAGCAGCACGCTGCAACGCCTGCCGCACGCCGACGGCTTCGACGTCAAGGTGACCGGCAATCCAGCGCTCGATTACGACGTGCGGACGATCAGCGCGGAGGACACGCGCCACGCCGAAGAGCGCGCGCTGCCGGCAACGCTCGTCGTGCTGGTCCTCGCGTTCGGCGCCCTCGTGGCGGCCACACTACCCATCATCGTCGGCGTGCTCGCTATCACGATCGCGCTCGGCATCGTGGCGGTGGCGGCGCAATTCCAGACGATGTCGGTCTTCGTGCTGAACATCACGACGATGGTGGGACTCGGCGTCGGGATCGATTATTCGCTGCTGATCGTCACGCGCTTTCGCGAGGAGCTGAATCGCGGGTTGGCGCCGCTCGACGCGGCAACGCGCACGATCCAAACCGCCGGATCGGCGGTGGTGACATCAGGCCTCACGGTGGTCGTGGGCTTTGCGGCGCTGATCCTCACGCCGCTCACCGAGACGCGGTCGGTCGGAGTCGGAGGACTGATCGTCGTCGGCGTCGCCGTCCTGCTTGCCACGACGTTCCTTCCGGCCGCACTCGCGATTCTCGGACGCGATATCGATCGGCCGAAGTGGCTGGCGCGGATCCTCGCGTGGATTCATACGCCGCAGGGGTGGGAGCGTTGGGCCCGCTCGCTCGGCCACCATCCCTGGCGCGCGATTCTCGGCGGCGGTCTCGTCGCCGCGCTGCTGACGTTCCCGCTCACGCAGATCCGGATCGGACTGCCCGCGCGAAACTGGTTCCCTCCCGACGCGGAATCGGGTCAGGGCCTCGCCGCGCTCCGCGACATGGGCGCGAGCGGCGTCATTCAACCGTTGCGCGTCGTCGTGCAGCTGCCGAATGGTGAATCGGCCCTCTCGGGCCGGCGCCTTCCGGGGCTCAAGGCGCTCAGCGATTCGATCGCGAGGGACCCGCGCGTGCGCGAGGTACGCGGCGTAGCGACGCTGCGGCCCGGACTTTCGACGCTCCAGCTCGCGATGTTCTACAGCGACGCCGATTCGGTGCGAGCCCGCTATCCCGAGTTCTTCAACGCCTACTTGAGCGGTGATCTTCAAACGACGCTGATGGACGTGATCGCCGCGGATTCCGTCTCGCTCACCGGCATGATGGACCTCGCGCGGCAAGTGAGACACACGATCGCCCGCGGGACGCGGTTGCGCGGCGCAGAAATCGTGGTCGGCGGGTTCGCCGCTTCGAGTCTCGACCTCCAGGAAAACCTGCTCGGCCGATTCCCCGGCATCGTCGCGATGATTCTCGGCGTCACGGCGATCATGCTCCTCATCGCGTTTCGCTCGGTGCTGGTGCCGCTCAAGGCGGTCGTCTTGAACTGCGTGTCGGTGAGCGCCGCGTTCGGGGTGACGGTACTGGTCTTCCAGCACGGCTACGGCGCGAGCTTGTTCGGGCTCGAGGGCCCGACCGAGGCGATCTTCGTCGTCGTGCCGGTGCTCGTCTTTGCCACGGTGTTCGGTCTGTCGATGGATTACGAGGTCTTCCTGCTGACGCGCGTGAAAGAAGTGTTCGACAAGACCGGCCGCAACGATCACGCGACGATGGAAGGGCTCTCCACCACCGCCTCGACGATCACGTTCGCCGCATTCATTATGATCATCGTCTTCGGCAGTTTTGCTTTCACGCGGGTGCTGGCCGTGCAGTTCATCGGATTCGGGCTCGCGCTCGCCGTGTTCCTGGACGCCACGTTGATCCGCATGGTCCTGGTCCCGGCCATCATGCACATCGCCGGCCGCTGGAACTGGTGGCCGGGTGTCCGGGCACCGCGGCGCGAGCAGGAAGAGCTTCGTTAGCTAGAGCAGCGCCAGCTTTTCCCCCCATACGTCCCAATGCCAGGCAGGCACCCGGACGCCGGTATCCGGATCCTTGAGCGGCTTGTACTGGAGCCAGCGCGCCTGGAACCCGAGCGTACGGCCGAGCGCGAGCAACCGCTCCTTGTCGGAGCTCACGAGGTGCACCATCGGCTCGTCCTTGATTTTGTGCCTGTGAAGCCAAACGCCGCCGCTCAGGGCGAATCGCATCCCCTCGCGGCGGCGTTGGAATTCCCGATACGGCGGTTCTAGGTGCAGGTAATCCGGCCCTCGACCGTCGCAGGGGCCAATGCCGCCGCGTTGCCCTCGAACAGCACACACTGCCGGCTGGTCTGGGAATGGACCGCCCGTGCGGACCAGCCTCCGGGCGTCGCCGTCACGATGGTGAGCGTCACGCCGGTGGACGAGTTGAAATTGTTCAGCGACGCGAGGCTGCTCGTGTAGAACGTGCTATCATAGAAGAAGGCCTCTTCCGCCGTCGCCAGGTTCTTCAGGTCCGACTTCATTTGGGCGACGTACGCCTTCTGCTTCGTGTTGGCGAACTTCGGGATCGCAATGGAAGCGAGAATCCCGATGATCACCACCACGATCAGCAATTCGATCAGGGTGAAACCGCGTGCCTTCACAGCTTTACCCTCCGGGCGCGAAAGGGCGCCGAACCCGGATTCTTCCGGAATCGACGCCCCTATTGTGGGCCTTGCGGGTGGTTCCTGCAAGAGGCGTGCTTATCCCTTGGCCTCAATCCAATTCCTTCCGTTACCGGTACTTACGAGTAATGGCACGCGTAGGGCCGCTACCCCCTCCATCTCGCGTTTTACAAGACCCTCGGCAACAGCCACCTCCCCCTCAGGGGCCTCGAACACCAACTCGTCGTGGACCTGCAGAAGCATCTTGGTGCCGAGATGCTCGCGCGCGAGCGCGGTGTGGATGCGAATCATCGCGATCTTGATCAGGTCGGCCGCGGACCCCTGGAGCGGCGAATTGGTCGCCGTGCGCTCGCCGAAGGCGCGAATACTGAAATTGCGGTCGCGCAGCTCCGGGATGTAGCGCCGGCGCCCGAAGAGCGTCTCGACGAAGCCGCGCGTGCGCGCCTCTTCGACCGTCTTGTCGAGCCAGGCGCGCACACCGGCAAAGCGCTCGAAATACTGTTTGATGAAAGCCTTCGCCTCCTCGAGCGTGATCCCGAGCTGGCGCGACAGCGCCAATGCGCCCTGCCCGTAAATCGTCGCGAAGTTGATCGTCTTGGCGCGGGCGCGCATCTCTCCCGTGACGCTCGCCTCCGGAACGCCGAAGATCACGGCGGCGGTCTGCCGGTGGATGTCGCCGCCGCGCTGGAACGCGGCCACGAAGGCCGGATCCTCGGAAAAATGCGCGAGGAGCCGCAGCTCGATTTGCGAGTAATCGGCGATCAGGAGGCGTCGACCCGACGGCGCCACGAACGCGCGCCGGATTTCGCCGCCGCGCTTCGTCCGTACGGGGATGTTCTGCAAGTTCGGGTCGGACGATGACAGCCGGCCGGTCGCTGCGCCGGTCTGATTGAAGCTGGTGTGAACGCGGCCAGTGTCCGCACGAATGTTGCCGGGCAGCGCGTCGACATAGGTGGACTTGAGCTTTGTGAGCTCGCGATACTCGATCAGCAATCGCGGGACTTCATGGCCCATGGCAGCCAGCTGCTCGAGCACCTCGACATCGGTCGACGCGCCGGTCTTGGTGCGTTTTTGAACCGGCAGCTTGAGCCGCTCGAACAGGACGGTGCGCAACTGGGGCGTCGAGTTGATGTTGAACTCCCCACCGGCGGCGCGGTAAATGTCCTGCTCGAGACCGGTCAATTCTTTCGCGAAACCGCGCGACATCTCACCCAGGAAGGCACGATCGACGAGGATGCCGGTCGCCTCCATATCGACCAACACCGGAATGAGTGGAATCTCGATCTCCTCGAGCAGCCGCGTGAGACGGTGCTCGTCGATCTCCGCCCGCAACGCCGCTTCGAGCTGCAGCACCATCTCGGCGTACGCGGCCGAAACACGCGCCGCGTCTTGGGGCGCGATATCGGCGAAGGCGCCCTTCCCCACCAAACCGCTCATGCTGGGGAGCATGACGGACAGACGCTCGCGCGCCACGTCTTCGATTGCGTGCGACCGACTGCCGGGATCGAGCAGGAAGCTCGCCACCATCGAGTCGTAGCCGACGCCCGCGAGGGACGCACCGGCACGCCTC
>DATDEZ010000002.1:0-2946 GCA_036522875.1 Gemmatimonadales bacterium
AGCTTCTTCTCGCGGTCTTCGATGATGACGCGCTGGCGCCGGCCGGTGATTTCGTCCAGCTCCTCGCGCACCGTCTCGTCGTCCACGATGTCCACGAACCGCACGAGACCCGCGACGTCCGACATGATCGGGTTCGTGTACGGATCCCACGTGAACAGGACGCCGTCCTTCGCCACCTGCTGGCCGTCGTCGACCATCAGCGTGGCGCCGAGCGGCACCTGGAAGCGCGAGTGCACCGACAACTTGCCGCCGGCTGCCGCGCTGCTCACGGCACCCGCGTGGGCCGCGGCCTTGAGGATCAGCTCGCCCTCGTAGCTCGTGACGACGCGCTGTTTGTCCGGCGTTTCGACGAACGTGAGCCGGTCGCCGTGCTCGATCACGCCTTCGACCTTCGTCTTCCGCACTGTCTGCTCGGCGATACGGGCCGCCGTGCCGCCGATGTGGAAGGTGCGCAGGGTCAGCTGCGTGCCCGGCTCGCCGATCGACTGCGCCGCCAGAATCCCGACCGCTTCGCCGAGGTCCACCATGTCCATCGTGGCGAGGTTGCGGCCGTAGCACATCCGGCACACCCCGCGCTTCGCCTCGCACGTGAGCACCGAGCGGATTTTCACCGTTTCGATGCCTGCGTCCTCGATCGCCTGCGACGTCTCCTCGATGACGAGCTTGCCCGCCTCCACCAGCACCTTGGGCCGGCCGTCCTCATCGAGCTCGTGTGGATCCATGACCTCTTCGAGCGCGACGCAACCGACGATGCGCTCGCGCAGCGGCTCGATGATGTCTTCGCCTTCCTTCAGCGCCGACATCTCGAGGCCGAGGATCGTGCCGCAATCTTCTTCGGTGATCGTGACGTCCTGCGCCACGTCCACCAGGCGGCGCGTCAGGTAGCCCGCGTCGGCCGTCTTGAGCGCCGTGTCGGCGAGACCCTTCCGCGCGCCGTGCGTCGAGATGAAGTACTCGAGCACGGACAGCCCTTCGCGGAAGTTCGACTTGATCGGGCTCTCGATGATTTCGCCGATGCCGCCCGTCAGCTTCTTCTGCGGCTTCGCCATGAGACCGCGCATCCCGGCGAGCTGCCGGATCTGGTCGCGCGAGCCGCGGCTACCCGAGTCGAACATCATGAACACGGGGTTGAAGCCGCCCTTCGACTTCCGCATGGTCGCGACCATCGCCTCGGCGATGTCGTTGTTGGCGTGCGTCCAGGCGTCGATCACCTTGTTGTAGCGCTCACCGAAGGTGATCTGGCCGGTCGAATACGCCCGCTGGAACCGCTCGACGCGCGCTTCGGCGTCGTGGAGTAGCGGCGACTTCTCGCCCGGAATCTCGAGGTCGGCCACGCCGATCGAGACGCCGCCCATGGTGGCGTAACGGAAGCCGAACTCCTTGAGCTGGTCGAGGAACTGCACCGTCGGCGCCAGACCGGCGCGCCGATAGCTCTCGAACACGAGCTCGGAGAGATCCTTCTTCCGCATCGTCTTGTTCTGGAAGCCCAGGTCGCGCAGCAGGTTCTCCGGCACGATACTGTTGAAGATCACGCGACCCGCGGTCGTGCCGATCCACCGACCGGCCACGCGCCCCGGCAGCTCGTGCCAGGTGTGCACCGGCGAATGGAACTCGAGCCGCTTCACCGCGAGCGCCATCTCCAGCTCCGCGAGCGAGCCGATCCGCGGCGCCTTCTTGAGCCCGTCCTCGAGATTCGCCGGCTCCTTGGTGAGGAAGTGGCACCCCAGCACCATGTCCTGGCTGGGCTCCGCCACCGGCCGGCCGTCGGACGGCTTCAGGATGTTGTTCGACGAAATCATCAGCAGCCGCGCTTCGAGCTGCGCCTCGAACGAGAGCGGCACGTGCACGGCCATCTGGTCGCCGTCGAAGTCGGCGTTGAACGCCGCGCAGACGAGCGGGTGAATCCGGATCGCCTTGCCCTCGACGAGCACCGGCTCGAACGCCTGGATGCCCAGGCGGTGGAGCGTCGGCGCGCGGTTCAGGAGCACGGGATGGTCCTCGATGATCTCCTCGAGGATCTCGTACACTTCCGGCGACTCCTTCTCCACGATCTTCTTCGCCCGCTTCACGGTCTCGGCGATGCCCTTCTCGACGAGCTTGTGAATGATGAAGGGCTTGAACAATTCGACCGCCATCGCCTTCGGCAGGCCGCATTGGTGCAGCCGCAGCTCGGGACCGACCACGATGACCGAACGGCCCGAGTAGTCGACGCGCTTGCCGAGCAGGTTCTGGCGGAACCGGCCCTGCTTACCCTTGAGCAGATCGCTCAGCGACTTCAGCGGGCGGTTACCCGGCCCGGTGACCGGGCGGCCACGGCGGCCGTTGTCGAACAGCGCGTCGACGGCCTCCTGGAGCATCCGCTTCTCGTTGTTGACGATGATCTCCGGCGCGCCGAGGTCCAGAAGCCGCTTGAGGCGGTTGTTCCGGTTGATGACGCGGCGGTAGAGGTCGTTGAGGTCGGAGGTCGCGAAGCGGCCACCGTCCAGCTGGACCATCGGGCGCAGCTCCGGCGGGATCACCGGCACGGCCTCGAGGATCATCATCTCGGGCTTGTTGCCCGAGTGCAGGAAGGCGCTGAGCACCTTCAGGCGCTTGACCGCGCGGGCCTGCTTCTGGCCCTTGCCGGTGCGGACCTGCTCCTCGAGGTCCTCGCGGACGTGCTCGAGCACGATGCCCGATGCGTCCTGCGGACGCAGGTCCTCGCCCGGCGCGCGGTCGTCGTCGACCTTGCGCTGCTTGGCGTCGCGGTCGAAGTCGTCCTTCTCGCGCAGGAGCTCGCGGATGTGCTCGGCGCCCATGCCGCCGCCGAAGTAGCGGCCGAAGCCGAACTCCGACCCGAACTTGTGCTTGAGCTCACGGAAGAACGTCTCGTCCGCGATGATCAGCTTCGGCTGGAACTCGTCCTTGTCCTCGGGCTTGTCCTCGTAGGACTCCAGCGGCCAGTCC
>DATDEZ010000003.1:0-5493 GCA_036522875.1 Gemmatimonadales bacterium
CTTCGTCCGCATCATGACGGAGCCCGAGAACGCGCTGACCAAGCAGTACGCGGCGCTGTGCGCGGCCGAGGGCGCGACGCTCGAGTTCACGGCGGACGGCGTGAAGGAGATCGCGCGCATCGCGGCCAAGGTGAACGAGCGGATGGAGAACATCGGCGCGCGCCGCCTGCATACCGTCATGACGACGCTGCTCGAGGACGTGATGTTCGAGCTGCCCGACTATCCGCAGAAGCACATCGTGTTCGACGGCCCTGCGGTGCGCGAGCGCCTGATGCGGATCGTTGAGGACGAGGACTTGAGGAAGTACATCTTGTGAGATTGTTGGCGATCGCCGCCGTCGCGCTCGCCCTCGGCTGCAGCGACAGCTTCTCCGCCTCGGTGAGCAACGTCGCCGGCGATTACCACGTCACGTCGTTCACCACGTCCGACAGCGCCACCACCGTGGACTGGATGACCGTCCCCGGCACGACGTTCACGATCTCCCTCGCGGCCAACGGCACGACCACCGGCCACATCTTCGTCCCCGGCGGCGGCACCGGCGGCGCCGACCTCGACGCCGACATGGCCGGCACCTGGGTCCTCACCCGCGACATCGTGACCTTCAATCAGTCGGCCGACACGTTCGTCCGGAACGTCGCCTTCATCGCCACCCAGAACCGCCTCACCGGCGACAAACAGTTCAGCACCACGCGGGTCCGAATCACACTCTCGAAGTAGCCCAGCCTTGTCCTTCCCACCCATCCCGGGTAAAATCCGTCACACTCTCCTGTCATTTTGACGGTTCGTTTCCCCTCTCCGGAACGGAAAGGGGGCCAGGGGGTGAGGACGACGACGACTTGGGGACCCATGGCGAAGCGCGACTTCCTGCAGATCACCGATTTCAGCCGCACAGAGGTCGAACAGCTCTTCGACCTGGCCCAGCGCATGAAGTCCCGGGCCTACCGCGAGACCCCCCTCGCCGGGAAGACCCTGGCCATGATCTTCGCCAAGTCCTCCACCCGCACCCGCGTCTCCTTCGAGGTCGGCGCCTACCAGCTCGGCGGCCAGGCGCTGTTCCTCTCGAGCAAGGACATCCAGATCGGGCGCGGCGAGCCGATCCCCGATACCGCCCGCGTACTGTCCCGCTACGTCGACGGCATCATGATCCGCACCTACAGCCACGCCGAGGTGGAAGAGCTGGCCCGGTACGCGACGATCCCGGTCATCAACGGTTTGACCGACCTCACCCACCCCTGCCAGGTCCTCGCCGACCTCTTCACGGTCAAAGAGCACCTGGGCGGCTGGGAAGGGAAGCGCATCGCCTGGATCGGCGACGGCAACAACATGGCCAACGCCTGGCTCGAGGCGGCCACCGTCCTCGGCTTCGAGCTGCGGCTCGCCTGTCCCGAAGGGTTCGAGCCGGATCTCGCCAAGTACGAAGCCGCCAAGAAGACGGGCTGCGTCATGGTCACCGAGGTCCCGGAGGAAGCGGTCGAAGGCGCGCACGCCGTCAACACCGACGTCTGGGCCTCGATGGGCCAGGAAGCCGAAGCCGAATCTCGCCGCAACGCGTTCAAGGGCTATACGGTCGACGCCGACCTGATGAAGCTCGCCGATCCGAAAGCCATCTTCCTGCACTGCCTGCCCGCACATCGCGGCGAAGAAGTCACGGCCGACGTGATCGACGGCCCGCGCTCGCGCGTCTGGGATGAAGCCGAGAACCGCCTCCACGTTCAAAAAGCGCTCCTCGCCACGCTCATGGGCTCATGAAAAAGACGCCACTCTACGACGTTCACGTCGCGCTCGGCGCGAAGATGGTCCCGTTCGCCGGCTTCGAGATGCCCGTGAGCTACCCGACCGGCATCTCGAGCGAGCATCGCGCCGTGCGCGAAGACGTCGGCGTGTTCGACGTCTCGCACATGGGCGAGTTCGAGATCACGGGCTCGGACCGCAACGCCTTCGTGCAGCGCGTGACCTGCAACGACGTCGGCGCCCTCAAGCCGGGACAGGCGCAGTACTCCGGCATCCTGACCAGCGAGGGGACGTTCGTCGACGACTGCCTCGTCTATCGCTTCGAAGACAAGCTGATGATGGTCGTGAACGCGTCGAACATTCAGAAGGACTGGGACCACATCCTGAACCAGAAGGCCGGCGCCGACGTGCGGCTGCGCGACATCTCGGACGAGACCGCGCTGCTCGCCGTCCAGGGCCCGAAGGCCGAGGCGCTGGTCGGCCAGCTCACGTCGCTCGGCGTGGGAATGATCCCGTACTATCACTTCGCGCAAGGCAAAGTCGCCGGCGTGCAGTGCTTCGTCTCGCGCACCGGCTACACCGGCGAAGACGGCTTCGAGCTGTACTGCCGCGCCGCCGACGCCGAGAAGCTCTGGCACGCGCTCGTCGGCGCCGGCCGGGCGGAGCCCGTCGGCCTCGGCGCCCGCGACACCCTGCGGCTCGAGGCCGGGCTGCCGCTCTACGGCAACGACATCGACGACACTACGACGCCGCTCGAGGCGGGCCTCAACTTCATCGTGAAGCTCGACAAGGGCGCGCCGTTCACGGGCCTCGACGTCCTGAAGAAGCAGAAGCTCGAAGGCGTGAAGCGCCGCCTGGTGGGCTTCAAGGTGACCGAGCCCAAGGCCGTCGCGCGGCACGGGTATCCCGTCTTTCTCGACGGCAATCAGGTGGACATCGTGCGCAGCGGCACGGTGACGCCGACCGTCAATGCCGCGATCGGCACGACGTATCTACCCAAAGGCCACGCGCAGCCCGGAACGAAAATCCAGATCGACATTCGGGGTAAGAAAGTCGATGCGGAAGTAGTCAAGCTGCCGTTTGTACCTCATCGAACTAAGAAATAATGGCGGCCAAAGAGGCGGCGGCGAACGGCGGCGAAGGGCGGCAAATGCGCGTCGCGGTCCTGACCATCTCCGATCTCGGGGCGGTTGGTCAAAGAGCGGATACATCCGGCGATGCAATCGTGGACTGGGCGAGCGAGCGCGGCTACGAGGTCGTCGTGCGCAGCGTCGTCGCCGACGAGACCGACCGCATCGCGGGCAAGCTCGCGCGCTGGGCGGACTCCGGCGAGGTGGACGTCGTGCTGACCACGGGCGGCACCGGCCTCACCGAGCGCGACGTCACGCCCGAAGCGACCGCCGCGATCCTCGAGCGCGAAGCCCAGGGGATCGCGGAAGCCATCCGCGCCGCGTCGGGGCCCGGATTTCCCCGCGCCTGGCTGTCGCGCGGTAGGGCGGGGACGCGTGGGAAAACTCTGATCATCAACCTGCCGGGATCGACCAACGGTGTGAAAGAGGGCCTGGCGGTCCTGGCGCAGTTCCTCGATCATGCCGTGGATCTACTGACCGGTACGAACACGAGTCACGCCCCGAGTTCCCCCTCTCCCGAAGGGAGAGGGGGCCAGGGGGTGAGGACCCATGGCTGACCGAGTCCTCATCACCACCGACGATCTCGAGCAGGCGGTTCGCATCAACGCGAGCCTCGAGGCCTCGGGCTACGACACGGCCACCGTCTCCTCGCTCGACGACGTCCGCTCCGCGGTCCGCGGCCGCGAGCCGGACGCAATCGTCCTGACCGGCGGCCTGCACGAGTCGACCGCCCAGCGCCTCCTCGCCGCCGCCCGCGATCACGCCGTCTCGACGCTCGGCCTCGTCGAGCCGACCGACGACGATCCCAGCCAGATCGGCCGAGACCTCGGGCTCACCGGTTGGCTCGTGAAGCCGGTCGATCCCGGCGAAGTCACGGCCACCGTCCGCCGCCTGATCGACCGCCGTCATCTCCAGCAGCGCACCGGCATCCTGGGCGAGTCGCCGCCCATTCAGGAAGTGCTGGTCAAGATCGAGCAGATGGCGCCCGTCACGTCCACGGTCTTGATCGAGGGCGAGTCGGGCACGGGCAAGGAGCTCGTGGCGAAGGGGATTCACGATCTCTCGCCGCGCCGCGGCAAGGCGTTCATCGCCGTCAACTGCGCCGCGCTGCCCGAGACGCTGCTCGAGAGCGAGCTGTTCGGCCACGAGAAGGGCGCCTTCACGGGCGCGGCCGAGCGGCGGCTGGGCCGCTTCGAGCTGGCGAACGGCGGCACGATCTTCCTCGACGAAGTCGGCGAGATGCCGCCGGCGACGCAGGTCAAGCTGCTGCGCGTGCTCGAGGACCGCACCTTCTTCCGCGTCGGCGGCACGCAGCCGATCCACGTGGACGTGCGCGTCATCGCGGCGACCAACAAGTCGCTCAAGGAGCGCGTCGGCCTCGGCACCTTCCGCGACGACCTGTTCTACCGGCTCAACGTGCTGTCGATCTATCTGCCGCCGCTGCGCGAGCGACGCAGCGACATCCCGCTGCTCGTCCGCACGTTCATCGCCGAGTTCGCGAAGACGCACGACCGCCAGTTCAAGGGGATCGCGCCGGACGCGCTGCAGATGCTCGTGGACGCGGATTGGCCCGGCAACGTCCGCCAGCTGCGCAACTTGATCGAGTCGATGGTCGTCCTCGCGCCGGAAGGGGAAATCCGGGCGAGCGACATCCCGGCTGACATCCGCGAGCGGACGCGCACGCTGCCGGTGCGGATCGACCGACCGCGGGAGCCGGGAGCCGGGAACCAGGAGCTGGAGTTCATTTTCCGGACGCTCGTCGAGCTCAAGATGCAGCTGGAAAGCCTGCGCCGGCGGATCGAAGAGCGGCCGGCCGAGCGCGTCGAGGTGATCGAAGTCGGGCACCCGGCACCCGACACCAGACACCGCCTGGAATCGCAGATCGACCCGCTGGACTCCGCGGCTCCCGACAAGCCGATCGTCTACAAGCCCGGCATGACCATGGCGGACGTCGAGAAGGCCACGATCGACGCGGCGTTGCGCGAGACGCGCGGCAATCGCCGCAAGGCCGCCGAGATCCTCGGCATCGGCGAGCGCACGCTGTATCGGAAGCTGAAGGAGTTCGCGCTGTCGTAGCGCTCAGATAGGCCGAAACAGCGCTTCGAGCTCGAGGACGAATGGCTCGGCGACTCCCGGGGCCTGCCATATCAGCCGCTCGCGCTCGATTCGAGGCAACGTCTCGTCCGGCGCCCACACCTCGACCCGCTGCTGCTCTGCATTCACGATCCAATAGGTCGCGACGCGCCGCTCCTGATAGAGCCGGCGCTTGGTGAAGCGGTCGGCCCGCTCGGACGACGGGCTCAGGACTTCGATGGCGAGCAGCAGCGTGTGGATGTCGTGCCATTCCATCGTGCGGGCTTCGTCACGTGGGAAGACGAAGACGTCCGGCTGCACGAGCACGTCTTCCAGTCCCCAGGAGATGTCGGCCGGCGCCATGAGCACGACGCCCAGGCGCTCGTCATCGAGGTAGTTGCGCAGGGCGGTGGCGAGGCGCAGCACGAGCAGCTGGTGCCAGCCGCGCGGCGCGGGCGTCACCAGCAGCTCCCCGTGCACGACCTCGTAGCGGTTGCCGTCGTCCGGCAACGC
Source organism: Gemmatimonadales bacterium (assembly GCA_036522875.1). Taxonomy (GTDB): domain Bacteria; phylum Gemmatimonadota; class Gemmatimonadetes; order Gemmatimonadales; family GWC2-71-9; genus 20CM-2-65-7. The sequence continues at coordinate 5,448 of DATDEZ010000003.1, forward strand.
GCGCACCATCTGCGCCGTGTAGTAGCTCGGGGCAGCCATGCCCATA
>DATDEZ010000004.1:0-29846 GCA_036522875.1 Gemmatimonadales bacterium
CACCTGGCGCTGCGTGACCGTGAGGTGTTGTTGCAGCGCCTGCTTCAATTCGGATGAGGAGCATCCCTCGATCATCTTGGGCAGTGCCTTGAGGATTTGTTGCTCGGCGTCATACAGATCGGCGACTTCATTGGTGAAGAGTTTTTGCAGCGCTTCCATACGGCCTCCGCGGGATAGACGGTGACTGGCGCCAGTTGAGAACAGAGGGAAGTGTATGGGCAGGAACGTGCGGCGTGCATCGCCCGGCACAGGAATCCGGGGTTAACCCTTTGGAGGTGGCTATGGACCGGTTTCGTCGACTGGTAATCGGCTCGTTGACGCTTGCGATTCTTGGCGGTTGTCGCGCCGAGCCGCCGGCCGAGCGGCAGGGATCAACCCAAAGTCAACGCGCCGCGCCGCCGAGTCACATTCCGTCCGCCATCTCGCATGGTGAGGCTGCGGTGGGTTCGTCGGACGTGCCCCCGCCGATCGACCCAGCCGCGCCGGCGCGCGAGACGGCGCACCTGCATCATGTCCGGATCGAGATCCGGCATCAGAAAATCCAGATCGATTCGGGCGTCACGTATGATGCGTGGACGTTTGGCGGGCGTGTGCCGGGGCCGGTGATTCGTGTGACCCAGGGCGACACGGTCGACTTCACGCTGGTGAATCTCGCGCCGATGCCGCACAGTCTCGACTTTCACGCCGCCGAGATCGCGCCGAGCCGCGCCTATGTGAACCTGATGCCGCACGACTCGCTGCACTATCGGTTCGTGGCGCGTGTGCCGGGCGCGTTCATGTACCACTGCGGCACGGCGCCGGTCGCGCTGCACATCGCGAACGGCATGTACGGGGCGATCATCGTGGATCCACGCCAGGGCCGGCCGGCCGCGCGCGAGTTCGTGTTCGTGCAGAGCGAGTTCTACACCCAGCCGCAGCCCGATTCCAGTCGCGCGATCGACTGGCAGAAGCTGCTGAATCTCGCGCCGGATTACGTGGTCTTTAACGGCCGCGCCGCCGAGTACGCCAAGCATCCGATTCGGGTGCGCGTGAACGAGCCGCTGCGGCTCTACGTGGTGAACGCGGGCCCGAACCGCGTGTCGTCATTCCACGTCGTGGGGGCGATTTTCGATCGCGTGTTTGTAGACGCGTCGCTGACCCATCCGCTCGAGGGTGTGCAGACGGTCGGCGTGCCGGTCGGGGGGGGAGCGATTTTCGAGACGCGGCTGGTCGAGGCGGGGACCTATCCCTTCGTCAGCCATGCGTTTGCGGATGCGACCAAGGGCGCGGTGGGGATGTTCGAAGCGCGGTAGCTCCCGAGGCAGGACTCGAACCTGCGACCCGCCGGTTAACAGCCGGCTGCTCTACCAACTGAGCTACTCGGGAAGAGGCGCGAAATATAGAAACATGACGCCATGGCGCCAAGACGCCAGGACGACAGGACGCCAGGACGCCAGGACGCCATGGCGCCAGGACGACAGGACGACAGGACGACAGGACGACAGGACGCCATGATTGGGTCCGTGATGCGTGAGAATGGTTTCTTGATTCGGCGTGTTCGAGTCATGCTATGCCATGGGGGACTACCGCAAGCTGGACGCGTGGCGTTTGGCGAAAGAGCTCGTGATCATTTCACATCCATTGCTCAAACGGCTGCCACTCGACGAGCGATTTGCTCTCACTAATCAATGGCGTCGCGCGGGGTATAGCGTCGTCCTCAATATTGCCGAGGGCGCATCGCGCCACGGAGCCAGGGAATTCCGACGATTTCTCGACATTGCGCGTGGCTCGCTGCATGAGCTCGAAACGATTTTCGACATCGTCGTGGCTCTCGGGTATCTGTCTGCAAACGAACTAAAGGAAGTCGCAGAGAAACGCTCTCAATGCGCGAGGGCAGTTTACGGTCTACTGAGGCGAATGAGCATGGCGTCCTGACGTCCTGGCGTCATGTGGCCGTTGCGTCCCAATCGCGTCTCGCACAATCTGGACAGAGGCCATGCGTGAATTCCGCTTGGGAATGGTCGCGAAAATAGCTCTCCACGGCTTCCCAGTTCCCATCGTCTCCCCGGATACGCTTGCAGCTCGCGCAAATCGGCAGGATGCCGCGGAGGCTCCTCACCTCCGCGAGTGCCGCCTGCAGCTGGCGCACCAGGTCTTCCTGCTGAGCCTCCGCGATTTTGCGCTCGGTGACGTCGCGCGCATTGACCACAATGGCGCCGATGGTCGCGTCGAGCAGGTTGCGGCCGACGCCCTCGAGGAAGCGCCACGAGCCGTCCTTATGCTGGAATCGGTATTCGAGGCGCCGCACCGTGCCCGGAACGGCGATCCCGTCCCTCACGGTGTTCATGACGAGCTCGAGATCGCCCGGATGGAGCAGCTCGAACATTCGTTGCCCCAGGATCTCGTCCGGCGTGAACCCGAGCACGCGCTCGATCGAGGGACTCGCGTACAACAGCCGCGTCTCCATGTCGATAAGCACGACGATATCGCTGGACTGCTCCATCAGCGTGCGGAAATAGCGCTCGCTCTCGATCAGCGCACGTTCCGCCGCCGATCGCGGGGACGGAGTGTTCGACGTCGCGCTCACGCCGGAGCGCCCCAGTCGCGCTTCGCGCAGTCGGGGCAGAGCCCGTGTGTAAACTCGGCCTGCGAATGCTCGCGGACGTACGACTCTACGGCCTCCCATTTCCCTCCGTCGCCCCGAATGCGCTTGCAGCTCGCGCAAATCGGCAGGATACCGCGCAGCACTTTCACTTCAGCTACGGACGCCTGCAGCTCGCGCAACAACGTGCGCTGATTCTCCTCGGCGTGCTTGCGCTCCGTGATGTCCAGCGACGTGCCTGCCATCCGTACGACCTGGCCCATGGCATCTTTCGTAGCCACGTGACGGCCGAGAATGTTGCGGATGGTGCCGTCCGGCCGCACGCAGCGCCATTCGTAATCGACGGCATTGCCGGTCGCGAGCGCCTCGCCCATGAACGTCTCGAGCCCCTTTCGATCATCGGGATGCACGCGCTCGAGAAACGCGGCATATCCGGTGGGAGCATCGGTGCTGACGCCGTACATCCGGCGGAGCTCGTCGGACCATATGGTGACATTGCTGGGAATGTCCCATTCCCAGGACCCCACGTGCGCGATGGCCTGGGCTGACGCCAGCTGGCGCTCACGGTCGCGCAGCTCGCTTTCGGTGCGCAGCTGCGTCCGAAGCGCGCGATACGAGCGGCGGTGCAGGCGGATCGTGAATCCGATGTAGATGATTATTAGGATGACCCCGAGCTCGTCGAACAAACCGGCATCAACGAGCCCGACGACAATAACGAGCGGCAGGAACATGGCGAGCGCGTAAATCGGAAACGTCCATTCGTCGGCGACGAGCGTGGCGAGCCCGCCCGCGAGCAGCCCGGTGAGCCCCAGCAGCAACAGGCCGGCGTCGCCGATCGGCACCTTGCGGATGAGCAGCGCGCCGCCGAGGCCCCACACCAGGCCCAATGCGAGCATCGTCACGCGCACCATGATCGTGATCGTGCGCATTGGGAAGGGCCGGCGGCGGGCCCGCTCCCAGAGGATGACGCGGAGTACCGAGAGGCCGAGGATCGTGGCGCCCCACGTCAGCGTCACGCGCGGGGGCACGTTGTGCCGGACGAGGCTGGCGAGCAGTACGAACAGGACGAAATGCGCCGCGAGTGGTGTCCACCGTTCCCCGAGCAGCTGCTCCGCGAGCTCGCGGTCGGAGTCGTTCATCGCTTGTCGAGGACGTCGCGGACTTTGCGCGCCAGCATCGCCGGCGTGAACGGCTTCTGAAGGAATTCGAGTCCTGGCTCGAGCATGCCATGATGGACGATAGCGTCGTCGGTGTACCCGGAGACGTAGAGAACTTTCGCCTCGGGCCGCGTTTCCGTGAGGCGCTTCGCCAGCTCGCGGCCGCTGGGGCCGGGCAACACGACGTCGGCGATCAGCAGATCGATCTTGCCCCGGTGAGCGGCCGCGGCGGCGAGCGCCGACGGGGTGTCCTCGGTGGCCAGGACTCTGTAGCCGAGCTTTTCGAGCAGCTCGCGGGCGAGCGGCCGGAGAATCGCGTCGTCCTCGGCCAGGAGGATCGTTTCGGTTCCCGTGAGCGACTTCCCTTCCGTCGGCTTACGCAGCTGCTCGGCGGGCGCGTCGACGCGGGGGAGGTACACTTTGAACGTCGTGCCCCGGCCCAGCTCGCTGTAGGCCCAGATGTAGCCGCCCGATTGCTTGACGATGCCGTAGACGGTCGAGAGGCCGAGCCCGGTGCCTTTGCCTTTCTCTTTCGTGGTGAAGAACGGTTCGAAAATCCGGGCCTTCACCTGGGGGGGCATACCCGTACCGTTGTCGGTGACGGCGAGCATCACGTAGGGGCCGGGAACCACCGGCTGATGGAGTTCGGCGTACTGCTCGGTGAGATCGGCGTTGGACGTTTCGATCAGGATCTTGCCGCCCTTGGGCATCGCGTCGCGGGCATTCACGATGAGGTTCATGATCACCTGCTGGATCTGGCCGGGGTCGGCGCGCACGTTCCCCGCGTCGTCCTTGAGCGCGAGGCGCAGCTCGACGTCCTCGCCGATGACGCGCGCGAGCATCTTCTCGAAGTCCCCGACCAGCACGTTCAAATCGACGACGACCGGCGCGAGCACTTGTTGCCGGCTGAACGCCAGGAGCTGTTTGGTGAGCGAGGCGGCGCGTTCGGCGGCCTTGCGGACCTCGGCGAGGTCTTCGTGCGCGCCGCTGTTCGCGGGCAGCTCCTCGCGCAACAGGTCGATGTATCCAAAGACGGCGGTCAGGACGTTGTTGAAGTCGTGCGCGACGCCGCCTGCGAGCCGGCCGATCGCTTCCATCTTTTGGGCCTGGCGCAGCTGCTGCTCCAGCTGCCGCCGTTCGGTCACATCGCGCACGGTCCCGAGCATCCGGCCATCCGGGAGCAGACTGGCGTTCGTCTCGACGACGAGGATGGTGCCGTCCTTGCGCAACAAGCGTCGCTCGGCGATCGACGGCGTGCCCCCGACGACGCTCGCGACTCGCGACGCGCCCATGCCGCGGTCTTCGGGGGGATAGGTGTCGATCACGCGCAGCCGCAGCAGTTCCTCTCGGCTGTAGCCGGTCAGCTCGAGCGCACGTGGATTCGCGTCGAGGATCTTGCCCTCGGCATCGGCCACGAACACGGCGTCGACGATGTTATCGAGAATCGTGCGATAGTAATCCTCGCTCGCTTTGAGCTCCGACTCCATTTTCTTGCGCTCCGTGACGTCGCTGCAGACGCCCGCGATGCGATAGACCTCGCCCTTCTCGTTGCGCACCGGGACCGCGTGCGCGAGCATCCAGCGGACCGACCCGTCGGGGCGAACCACGCGGAATTCGACGTCCCCGGCGTACTCGCCGCGCCGGTTTTTCTCGATGCTGGCAAACAGCGCGCCGCGATCCTCGGGCGGGATCGGGTCGATAAACGACTGCGGGTTGGCGTACAAGCTTTGACAGGTTTGTCCCCAGAGTTCCTCATATGCCCGGTTGATGTAGATCGTCTCGCGGTAATCGGCGGTCTGGACGAAGAACACGTCTTTGATGTTGTTCGCAATTTGCTGGAACCGCTCATCGCGGTCGCGCAACGCCTGCTCGGCGTCCTTGCGGGTGGTGATGTCTTCCTGCACGGCGAGGAAATGCGCGATCGTTCCCCGCTGGTCACGGATCGGGGAAACGGTTACGGCATCCCAATACAGCTCGCCGCTCTTGCGGCGGTTCTGAATCTCCGAGCGCCAAGTGCCGCCGCCCAGAATCGTCTTCCAGAGCGCCTGGTAGTATTCCGGCGGCGTCAGGCCGGACTTGAGAATGCGGGGCGTCTTTCCGACCGCCTCGGCGCGCGTGTACCCGGTAATCGCCGTGAAGCGCTCGTTGACGTATTGGATCGTGCCGCGAGGATCGGTGATGAAGATGGAAGCGGGACTCTGGTCGACGGCAAGCGTGAGCCAACGAAGCTTGAGCTCGGTCCGCTGCCGCTCGATCGCATAGCGAATCACGCGCGCGAGCACGGTGCCGTCGATGCGGCCTTTGACGAGATAATCCTGCGCGCCGTCGCGAACCGGCTGTAAGGCCGTCGCTTCGTCGTCGAATCCCGAGATGATGATGATCGGCTCCTCGACCGCCCCCTGATGCGCGCGCCGGAACGTTTCCAGTCCGGTCGAATCCGGCAGGCCGAGATCGAGCAGGACCACGTCCACGGCCGCGCGCCCCAGGCGCTGCAGCGCGGGCTCGAGTCGGTCGACGACGGACAGTTGGAAGTCGGTGGCGCCGGTCTCGGCGAGCATTTCCAGGATAATCCGGGCATCGCCGGGGTTGTCCTCGACGAGGAGCACGCGGATGGGGCGGGCGGTCGCAACGCTCGTGCTCATGGCAGCGTGATGACCCTGAGCCAGAATCGCTCGAGCGACACCCAGCTTCTGAGTACGTTGACGTGGACGCGACGCGTGCCGACCTCCCGCCAGAACATCACGCGTTCGCGGGCTCGCCCGCGCGCCGCGGTCACACGGTTGGTGAGATCCAGTGCTGCGCCGGACGCGAGGACGGCGATGATCACTGACAGGGCAACGAGGCCCGTGCTGTAATAGCCGTGGAGCTGGCTCATGGCGGGGGAGCCACTCCTCCCCAATCCCGCTGCGCGCAGTCGGGACACAGCCCGTGACTGAACTCGGCTTCACTGTGCTCGCGCACATACGATTCGACGGCCTGCCACTGCTCGCCCTCGGTGCGAATGCGTTTGCAGCTGGCGCAAATTGGCAGGATTCCTTCGAGCACCTTTACTTCTGCTTCAACCTCCGCCAGCTGCTGCTCGCGTTTTTGTAACGCGGCCGTCCGCGCGGCGACCATCTCGTTGAACGTGAAGGCCACGACTTCCAACTCATCCCGTGTTCCCAATGCCAGTGACGGTGGGCTCTCGCCGCGGGCGAATTGGATACTGGCGTTCACAAGCCGCTGCAGTGGCCGCACAAAGGTCCGACGAGTCGCCCAATAGAGAAGCGCGCCGATCGGTACCAGCAGGACCAGGACGAGCGCCATCTCTTTGATCAGCTCGCGACGGACGGCGGCGTTCGTCAGCGCCAGTCGCATTTCCACCGTGGCCACGGCGACGATGTCGCTGTGGCGTAGGGCATCGTAGCGTCCCCGCAGCAAACGGGTGCGCCGCATGAAGGGCTGGCCCGCCCGGGTGATGTACTCTTCGCGATCGATATCGCGCACGAGCGAGCGCATGGCGGAATCGTCCATGACCTGGCTGACATCGAGCCGTGAATCGGCCACGACTCGGCCGTCCGGTGCCACAATACCGACGCGGCCGACGGCGGGAAGCTTGCGCGTGAAACGATCGATGACTCCTTCGAGTGCCCCGGGCCGCAGGAGCTCGGGATGTTCGTTCACGAGATCCTCGAGCACTTGGAGGAGATTCCCCGCCGAGGTCTCGATCGCATCATACAGCTCGCCGCGGAGAGCGAAATAGCGCGGGATGGCGACGACTGTAGCGATCGCCAGCACCGCGGCGACCTGCCAGCAGAGGGCCTTGGTGGCCAGCGAGATCTGGGGTCGCTTCACTCGTGGCTTCCGGGTGCACGTCGGAGACTCACGACCAGAGAAACAATACCGCCGGCCAGCAGGGCGAGGCCGAGATAACGGGACGTCCATAGATACTGCCAGTGCAACCGGCGGATTTCCGAGACCCGCTCGATCAGATCGTCGCCCGCCGTAACGCCGGTCCAGCGGGCAAGCGCCAGGATGGGTTGACCCGATGCGAGGTCGAAGACGTAGTCGCCGGAGGGACAGCCTTCCTCGACCTTGACCTGTTCTCCCGTGGTGGGTTCGACCCAGATGCGGTAGTAGAACTGGTCGTCCAGGCAGTGAACTTCCTGTCCCGCCGGCACCCGCAGGCCCCCGAGCTCCCCGGTGCTATTGGCGTATGCCGCAGTCTGCTCCAGGCGACCGCGATATGTGAAGAGGTACGTCTCGAGCCCCTCGAGACGCTCGGCTCGTTGGAATGTGAGCGGGATGCCGTTGATGTAGTTGCTACGGAGGCGGTACACGGTCCGTTGCACATTTCTCGGGAACAAGATGATCTCGCCGCGATGCGGCGCGTCGCTATGGGCACCCGTTGCGGGGTTCACGGTGTCACGCGTGGTATAGGCGAAGACCGGTCGGCCGGTGAGCGGATCGCGGGCGGTATACTGCTCTTCGATCTCTACCCAACGCGGCCGCCCCGTCTCATTCGTGATCCGTTGGGTCCGCTCGTAGTTCTCGAGCGACGATCCCTCGGGCAGCTGGCCGGTGTGTGGGTCTGGCGCGGTTGCTGTGCCCACATAATGGATGGACGTGGACCAACCGCTTGGCATCCGTTGCGTCCAGCGGCGCGCGAGCGCAAGCTGCCACAAGGCCGCCGCGGCGATGAGCGCCGCGCCGATCCAGCGAGCGCGCGATCTCATGATGCCTCGCTCGGGGCGTCGAGCACCTCGCGAACCTTGCGGGCCAACACCGCGGGCGTAAACGGCTTCTGCAAGAAGTTGAGTCCCGGCTCCAGCATCCCGTGATGGACGATGGCATCGTCCGTGTAGCCGGATACGTACAGGACTTTGGTCTCCGGTCGCGTTTCGGCGAGCCGCCGGGCGAGGTCTCGGCCACTGCCGCCCGGCATGACGACATCCGCCACTAGAAGTTGGATCGGTCCACTGAATTGCCCGGCGGCTGCGAGCGCCTGAGCACCGTTCTCGGCTTCGATCACGCGATAACCCAGCTTCTCGAGCAGTCCTTTCGCGAGGGGCCGCAGCATCGCGTCGTCTTCGGCGAGGAGGATCGTCTCAGTACCGGTCAGCACTCCGCCTTCGCGCGCGCGGTGCGGTGCACCCGCGGGGGCGTCCACCCGTGGCAGATAGACCTTGAAGGTCGTGCCGCGGTCGACCTCGCTGTACACCCAGATGTAGCCGCCCGACTGCTTCACGATGCCGTAGACCATCGACAGGCCGAGTCCCGTGCCCTGTCCTTTCTCCTTGGTCGTGAAAAACGGCTCGAAGATGTGGGCCTTCACATGCGGTGTCATTCCCGTACCGGTATCGCTCACGGCAATCATCACGTAGCGCCCTGGAATCACCGGTTGGTGGAGCTCGGCATATTGCTCCGTGAGCTCGGCGTTCGACGATTCGATTAAGATCTTCCCGCCGCGCGGCATGGCATCGCGCGCGTTGACGACGAGGTTCATGACCACCTGTTGCAGCTGGCCTTCGTCCGCCCGCACGTTCCCCACGTCGGGTTTCAAGGCGAGCTTCAGCTCGACATCCTCGCTGATCATGCGGTGGAGCATCTTCTCGAGATCTTCGAGCAGCTCGTTCGGCCGCAGCACGACCGGCTCCATCACCTGCTGGCGACTGAACGCCAGGAGTTGGCGCGTGAGGCCGGCGGCGCGCTCGGCGGCCTTCCGGACCTCGGCGAGGTCTTCCAGCGCGCCGCTGTTGGATGGCAGCTCTTCGCGCAGCATGTCGACGTACCCGAACACTGCCGTCAATACGTTGTTGAAGTCGTGCGCCACACCTCCGGCGAGCCGGCCGACAGCTTCCATTTTCTGGGCTTGGCGCAGCTGGTTTTCAAGCCGGGCGCGTTCGGTCACATCCCGGTAGTTGAACACGACGGCTCGTACGGCCGGATCGTTCAACCGGTTCGTGACGGTTCCTTCGCCTTCGTGCCATGTCTCGTCGCCATGGCGAAAGCGGGAGCGCACGGCGACCGACGTGCCGGGCTTCCCCCGGAGCGTCGTGAGCGCCGCACGCACCAGCGCAACGTCATCAGGATGCAGCAGATCGAACGCGTTCGCTCCCACGACGGCGTCAACGGCACGGCCGAGAACCGCGGCGGTGGAAGGACTGGCATATGTGATCTGGCCCGTGGCATCGAGCAAGGCGATCGCATCTCCTGAACGTTCGACGAGCGCCCGAAAACGCTCTTCGCTGTCGCGGAGGGTTGCTTCGGCGCGCTTGCGCTCGATCGCGGTGGCTATCTGCGTCGAGACGAACTGCAGCATCTCTTTGTCGCGTTCGTCATAGCGGATGCCGGGCGTGTACGTCTGGACTGCGAGGACCCCGATGGTCCGCTCCCCGGTCTTCAAGGGCACACCAAGCCAATCGATCGACGGCGTGCCGACGGACTGCTCGCCGGTGACCGTCATGTCCGGCTTCATGAGCAGCGGCTGGCCTGTGCGCAGCACGTAGTCGGTGATGCCGTTGCCCGGGTGTCGCGCGGGCGGTGGTGGATCCATCTCGTCCACGAAGTAGGGGAACGTGATGAGATCCTTTTGTTCGTCGTATAGGGCGATGTAAAGACTTTTCGCCGGCATCAACGCCCCGACCGTGTCGTGAATTGAGGCGAACAGCGCGTCGAGACTCGTGGTCTCGTGACTGGCGTGAGCGATCTTGTAAACGGCGGCTTGGGCGGCCTCCGCGCGGGCGCGGGCGGTGATGTCGTTGGCCACGACGAGCTGCGCGGGCCGCCCTTCGAAAACAATCTCGTGCGATGTGATCTCGACGGTAATCACGACCCCGTCCTTGCGACGATGGCGCCATGTCCCCGCGCCGTGAAAGCCCGGGGGCGTGCCGCGCGCGAGATGCTCGTGTAGCACGGCGACGTCCTCGGGCGGCCGCAGCTGGTCGATCGTCATCTCGTGAAATTCGTCGGCGGAATATCCGTACTGTGCAATGGCGGCGGTGTTGACGGCGAGGATCCGCAGCGTTTCGAGATCGTAGACCCACATCGGGGCCGGCGTGCTTTCGAAGAGCGAGCGATACCGACCCTCCGACGCGCGCAAAGACTCCTCCGCCCGTTTCCGTTCGGTCAGATCCCGCAGGAAGGCGCTAAAGGACCATTCATTGCCGACTCGAATCGGCGTAACGCTGAGCTCGATGGGGAATTCCGTGCCGTCACGGCGCACCGCGCTGAGCTCGATGCGCTTGTTGAGAATCGGACCGACGCCTGTTTCCACGAAACGGCCCAGTCCCTGCGAGTGCCGCTGGCGCATCGCCGACGGGATAATCAATTCCGCGAGCGGGCGGCCGGTGGCTTCGGTGGCCGTCCAGCCGAACATCGCTTCGGCCTGTGGATTCCATCCGGTGACGTTGCCGAGAGGATCCATCGTGATATGTGCGTCGAGCGCGAATCGCACGATCGCCCCGAGCCGCGCCTCGGCACGTTTACGCTCGATGGCATAGCGGATCACGCGGGCCAGCAGCTGGCCTTCGATCCGCCCTTTGACGAGGTAGTCTTGCGCCCCCGCGCGGACCGCATCGAGCGCGACGCTCTGGTCGTCCAGGCCCGAGATGACCACGATCGGGTCATTGGGCAGGTGGGCCTGGACACGCGAGAAGGTTTCGAGTCCCTGGCTGTCGGGCAACCCCAAATCCAGAAGGACGACGTCGACGCCGGTGCGGCTGAGACGCGCGAGCGCTGGCGCTAGACTCTCCAGGCTCTCGAGCTCGAAATCGAGATCCTGTGTCTCCCGAAGCATTTCCAGAATGAGGCGGGCATCGCCGGGGTTGTCCTCGACGAGCAGGACCCGAATTGGAGCGGCGTCGGTCGGGTGGTCTACGATCATGGCAGTTTCGCCGTCTGGAGCCAAAATTGTTCGATCGAGTCGATCGCTCGCAGGAATGCCGCGCCGTCGACGGGTTTTTCCACGACCGCGTTGGCGTGCAAGGCATAGCTCTCGGCGACGTCGCTGTCACGGGCCGCGCTCGTGACGACGACCACTGGAATGCGGCGCCATAGCTCGTCATTCTTGATCGTGGCGAGGACCTGGAGGCCCTCCATCCCCGGCAGGTTGAGATCCAGCAGAATGAGAGCGGGAGTCGGAGCGGCGCGATGGCGACCTTCCCGACGAAGAAAGGCCAACGCGTCGTCGCCGCTCGACACACGATGCACCTCATGCGGGCGCTTCGCGCGCATCAGCACGTGCACGGTGAGTTCCGCATCCCGCGGATTGTCCTCCACCAGCAGGATGGTCGTCGCGGCGACCATCACGGGCCCGTCCCCGGGCGGTTGAGCCTGACGATTTCCAGCCAGAAGTACTCGATCGAGCCAACCACCTTCAGGAACTGGTCCAGATCGACGGGCTTGGACACATAGGCGTTGGCCCGAAGCCCGTATGTCTCCCGGATGTCGCGCTCGGCCTGTGACGTGGTGAGAACGACAATGGGGATGCGGCGCAGCTCCGTGTCTTCCTTGATCTCCTCGAGAACTTCGCGGCCACCTTTCCGAGGCAAGTTGAGGTCCAGCAGGATCAAATCGGGGCGCGGGGCGGACGCGTACTTGCCGCGCCGCCGCAGGAACGCGAGTGCCTCGACGCCGTCCTGCGCCACGTGCAGGTTGTTGCGAACCTTGACGTCCCGGAGCGCTTCGCGCGTCAGCCGGACATCCCCCGGATTGTCTTCTACCAGGAGCACCTGGATTGGCGTCGAGTCGCTCACGTCAGCTCCCCCGCTCGACGGGCAGGCTGAACGAGAACGTCGAGCCCGCTCCCGGTGTCGATGTCACCCAGATTTTCCCGCCATGGCGCTCGACAATCTTCTTGGCGATCGCGAGACCGATGCCCGTGCCCGGATACTCCTGCTTTCCGTGCAGTCGTTGAAAAATCACGAAGATGCGATCGTAGTATTGCGGCTCGATGCCAATGCCGTTGTCTCGGACGCCGAAAACCCAGCGGCCGTCCTGTTGCGCCGCCGAGATGTGGACGCGCGGTGGCTCCGCGGACCGGAACTTGACGGCATTGGACACCAGGTTCTGAAAGACGTGTTCGAGCTGGCCCGCGTCCGCCAGCACGGTCGGCAGCGGATCGTGGGTCACGACGGCACCCGCCTCCTCGATGGTGAATCGGACATTGGCAAGCGCGCGGTCGAGGACGACATTGGCGTCGGTAGCGACGAGGGCGCCGCCGCGGGTGCTCACCCTTGAGAATGCGAGGAGATCCTCGATGAGCCGCTGCATCCGCAGCGCACCGTCGAGCGCATAGCCGATGAACTCGTCGGCGTCCGCATCCAGCTTTCCTTTATATCGTTTGCCGAGCAGCTGGACGTAGCTACCCACCATGCGCAGCGGCTCCTGCAGGTCGTGTGATGCGACATAGGCGAACCGTTCCAGCTCCTCGTTGGAGCGATGCAGCTCCTCTTCCGCGCGCTTCCGCTCAGTGATGTCGACCACCGAGGCCAGCACGAAGAATCCCTCGTCGGTTTCAAAGGGGTTGAGGCCGATCTCCACGGGAATTTCACTGCCGTCCTTCCGGCGCCCGTACAAATCGCGGCCCGCTCCCATCGCCCGACTCCGTGGATCCAGAAAGAAGTCGGAGCGGTAGCCGGGATGCTTGGTTCGGAAGCGCTCGGGCACCAGCAGCTCGATCGGCTGGCCCAGCAGCTCGTCACGCGTGTAGCCGAAGAGGCGCTCGGCCTCATGATTGACCAGCACGATCTTTCCGCCGCGGTCCATCATGATCATGCCGCTCGGCGCGGATTCTACCGCCGCGCGGAAACGGGTCTCGGCTTGTTTGCGTGCCGTGATGTCGATGACGGACGCAAGGACGAACGTGCCCGTGTCTCGCTCGACGGGATTGAGCCCGATCTCCACGGGGATCTGTCGACCGTCTTTGCGCAGGCCGAACAGTTCCCGGCCCGCGCCCATCTTTCGGACCTCTGGATTGGCAAAAAAGCTGCGCCGGAACGCTTCGTGACCGTTACGCTGCTCAGTCGGCAAGAGCATGTCCACCGACTTTCCCAGCAAATCATCGGCGGCGTAGCCGAATGTCTGTTCGATCTGACGATTGACCAACACGATAGTGCCACGGGGGTCCACCATGATCATGCCGGTCGGCGAGGCATCGACTGCCGAACGGAACAGCTCTTCCTGCGTTCGGCGTTGCGTGAGGTCACGCGTAATCTTGGTGAATCCGGTGAGCTCCCCGGCGTCGTTGTGCAGCGCCGTAATGACGATGTCGGCCCAGATCCGGGCTCCGCCCTTGCGCACCCGCCATCCCTCTTCCTCGATTCGACCGGTCGCGGCCGCCTCGCGAAGCATCCGCTCCGGCAGTCCTCGCCGTACGTCTTCCGGCGTATAAAACACCGAGATGTGTTTGCCGATGATCTCATCCGGCCGGTAGCCCTTGGCGCGTTCGGCGCCGGGATTCCACGACGCCACGTTTCCGGACGGATCCAGCAAGAAGATTGCATAATCCGAAATTGCGTCGATCACTTGCCGGTACTGTGCTTCGCTTTGGCGCAGACCCGCCTCAGCCTTCAGTCGGAGCGGCCTCGTGATGTGCCGTCCGATGACCCATGTCGCGGTTCCCGCGAGGAACACCACGAGGATCCCCACAACGGTGATCCGAAGGGCGAAGCGGCGCGCGGGCGCCAGAATAACGTCACGCGGCTGCTCGACGATCACGGCCCACGGCGTACCCGGAATCGGTGCCGCGCGTGAGATGAACCAGCGGCCGTCCGGGGCGGGACGGCGATAGTCGAGTACGCGGGGCAGGCCGGTTTCGGGAACGGGAGGCCCGACGCGCGATACCGTAAGATCCGTCCAGAGGTCGCCCCGCGCGTTGCCCACCAGCAACGCCGCGTCGGCACCGACGAGACCGGCGAATGCCTCGGTGCCGCCGGGCGACGACACAACCGATCGCCAGATGACGAGGAAGCCGCGAACTTGAGCGTGGCTGCGGACCGGCAAGCCGACGCCGACGAGCAGAGTATGATCGACCAGTCGAAATGGCATGACAGCAGGCGTTGTGTCATCACGTGGTTCGAGTGCTCGCAACGCCGCGTCATCGAGCGGAGGCAGCAGGCGGCCTGCACTGGCCAATCGAGTGCCGCCCGCCCAGATCTCGGCACTGCGAATGAGTGTATCCGCCGAAACGAGAGCCGCGAGGGCGGCGTGGGCGCGCCCGCGTTTGTCGTTCATCGCCGCAATTGCCGATTTTACGCTGGGGTCCGCCGCTGCGCTGACCATCCTCGCGGTCGGGGTCGGACGACCCGCCTGCAGCAACGCCACCAGCTGCTTCGCGGCACCGTCGAAATGCGCGTCCGCCGCGTCCAGATTCGTCCGTCGGATTCCTGAATACGCCGTCCACGCGAAGACGCTCAGCACGATGAAGAGGATTGTCACGACGAGGGCTGGCAACTGCACCTCTATCGGCAGACGTGGGAGCTTCACTCTGCGACGATCGTGGTCGATGTCGGTCCTCGAAGGTTGGAGCCTTGGGCTTGACTACCGCGTGTAGGAGATATTCGGTCTTAATGGTGCGAGCGGCTGTCAGGAAAACTCCTGACAGGCGAGAAATGCCGGCGTGGAGGCGCGCAATACCGCGTGAGTTATGACTTTTGGGGCGCCCGTGTCTCCGACGATAGGAGTCCCACGCCGAATGCGTAGCGCACAAGATCGGCGCGACGCCGCAAGCCAAGCTTGGCACCCACGCGGCCCAGGTACGTTTCTACGGTCTTGATACTCAGTGCCAATCGATCCGCGATCTCCTGATGGGTGAAGCCTCGTGCGAGCTCAGCGAGAACCTGGCGCTCGCGCGTGCTCAGCAGCGCTGTTTTCGGCAGCAGGTTCTCCGCTTGCGTGATGTCGACGAATGCTCGCCCCTCGCGCACCGTCCGGATCGCCAAGAGGAGCTCGCGATCCGCCACCTTTTTTGTGACGTATCCCAACGCACCAGCCGCGAGGAGTGAGCGACCGTATGCCGGATCGTCGTGCATCGTCAACACAAGAATGTGCGTAGCGGGACAAGCCTCGCGGATGCGGTGGATGGCGTCGAATCCCGAAAGCCTCGGCATCGTGAGGTCGAGAATCACAACGTCGGGTTTAGTTCGGCTTGCTTTCTCCACCGCCTCGATACCATCGGCGGCTTCCGCGCTCACGACGAGGTCGGGCTGAGAATCGATCAACAGAACGAGGCCCGCGCGCAGTATCGCGTGATCATCCGCCAGCAGGATGCGGGTTTTCACCCGATCCCTGTTTGCAACGGCAGGTCGACCGTAATGGTCGTGCCTTTCCCGATGCCGGAGGCGATGGTCACCGTCCCTCCGATGAGCGCGGCGCGCTCGCGCATGCCGACGAGTCCAAGGGGCTGTCTCGAATCGCCCCGGGATTCGTGCGGGGTGAAGCCGCGGCCATCATCGCGAATGGATACCTGAATGCCGGAATTGCTGGGCGAGATCGCGACGATCGCACGACTGGCCTGCGAATGACGCGCGACGTTCGTGAGGGCCTCTTGCAGGATACGATAGATCGTAATCGTCATGACGGGCGAAAGCGGGCCGATCCCCCCGTCCGAGACCGCGATCGTTATCCCACGGGCGGTGCTGAGCTCATCGGCGTAACGGCGGATAGCTGGAACAAGCCCAAGATCATCGAGCAGGGGGGGGCGCAGGTCGCGGGCAATGCGCCCGAGATTGCGCACTGTCTCCCCGGTCAGATGACGCAGCTCTCGCGCCAGCCGCTGCGTGTCCTCCAACGTAGCGCTGTCCTCCATTCGTCGCAGCCCCACGAGAAGCGCCGATAAGGCCTGACCTGTCTCATCGTGCAGCTCGCGAGAGACGCGTTGCCGCTCGTCCTCCTGTGCCGAGATGGCGCGGGCGAGGAGATGACGCCGCACCTGGTCGCTGCGATGTCGCTCGATTGCCGCGGACACGAGATTCGCGACCGACTGCATGAAGTTGACATCGTCCGCTGTGAACACCCGCCGCTCGCAGGCGTAGGCGCTCAGCACGCCATACGGTCGCTCCGCCGCGCCAATAATGACGGTCACGCCACTGATCACATGATGATCGAGCAGATAGCTGGGCGGTCGAAAGCGACTCTCGGCGGTGAGGTCGCCAATGATCACCGGCTCGCCTGATGTGACCGTCCAGCCGGCCTGCGAGTGACGGTCGATTGGTATCCGGGGGCCGCGAGGTCCATCTTTCCAGCCGGTTCCGCTTCCGCGCGTCAGGGTACGATCGGCCGCTAGCTCGAGTATCTGAGTGAAGGGTACTTCGAGTGTCTCCGCAACTAGTGTCGTGGCGCAGTCGAGCAGGTCGGGGACCTTGTCTCCAGCCATTGCGGCGGCTCCGAAACGCGCGACCGCGGCCTGCTGGCGCGCCCGAAAGTCCAGCATCCGCTCCGCCTGTTTCCGGCTGGTGATGTCCTCAACCGTTCCTTCGTAGCAGAGTGTTCTGCCGGATGGATCGCGGACGGCGCGTACATTGTCCCGGAGCCACACCGTGGTTCCGTCGCGACGATAGGCTTCGTACTCGAAGCCTTGCACGAGGCCTTGCATTTCGAGCAGCTGACGAAACCGGCCTCGCTCCCCGGGTTTGACGTAATGGCCTTGCTCGAGATCGGTTCGCGCCGCCAGCAGCTGCGGCACATCGTCGTACCCCAACATCGTCGCGAGTGCGGCGTTCGCCATGAGAAAGCGGCCATCGGGAGTCGTACGAAAAACCCCTTCGACAGCGTGCTCGACGAGACCGCGATATTGAGCCTGGACTTCGGCGAGCTCGCGCTCGAGCTGCTCCTGATTACTGATTGGACGAGGAGTGGGCTTCAACGGGCGCCGGCTGGAGGACCGGTGTGAGGGCATAGACACTCTCCCCCTTGAGATTACGGCGTGGTGGGAGTCCCCGCCAGATCACGGGCTTCCGCAATGACCGCCAGCACCATGCTGCTGAGGATCAATCCCGCCCCCACCCCCTGGCTGGCCGAAAACCGCTCCCCCCAGAAAAGCCACGACGTCAGCGCCGCGAACACAGGCTCGAAGCAGAAGATCAGCGAAGCGCGCGCGGACGACATCACGCGCTGTGCCCGGAACTGCCACACGAGCGCGACGGCGGTCGACATGATCGCCAGGAACAGCAGCGCGCCCATCAGGCTCGGCGACCAGTCGAAGCGCAGCGGCTCGAGCGCCAGCGCCGCGATCAGCGAGCCGATCGCCGTGCCCGGCAGCTGCAGCCACACGAGCCGCTCGGCGCTGAACCGCTTGGAGAACTCCGAGACCGCGACGATGTGGCCGCCGAACACGACTGCCGTGATCAAGGTCCACATGTCGCCGCGATTCAAGCCGCCCGAGTCCGGGGCCGTCAGGAAGTAGATGCCGGCGCCCGCGACGAGGACCGCGACGAGGACCATCCAGCCCGTGCGGTGCTTGAGCAGGACGAGCGCGATGAGCGGCGCCAGCACCGACGACATCGCGACGATGAACGCCGAGCGGGCGGGCGTCGTGTATTGGAGGCCGTAGGCCTGCGTGGCGAATCCCGACGCGAGTAACGCCGTCAGCACCACGCCGGCCCGCAGCTCGCCGCGCGTAAACCCGCCGCGGAACGCGATGAACGGCGCAAGCACCGCCGCCGCAATGGCGAACCGGCACACCAGGAAGAGCAGGGGCGAGGCGTGCGCGAGCGCCTCCTTCACGACGACGAAGCTCACGCCCCACACGGCGGCCGCGGCGAGGAGCAGCAGATCGGCGCGCCGGCGCGTCACGCCAGATCTCGCAAATACTTTCCAGTGACGGACTCCGTGCTCTGGGCGACATCCTCCGGTGTGCCGACGGCCACGATCCGACCGCCCTGACTCCCGGCTCCAGGGCCCAGATCGATCACCCAGTCGGCACGCTTGATGACGTCGAGGTTGTGCTCGATGAGAAGCACGGTATGCCCCGCGTCCACCAGCCGGTCGAGCACGCGGCACAACACGCGGACGTCGTCGAGGTGCAGGCCCGTCGTCGGCTCGTCGAGGATGTAGAGCCGGCGCGCGCCTTTGGTACGAGCCAGCTCGCGCGCGATCTTGAGGCGCTGCGCTTCGCCGCCCGAGAGCGTCGTCGCGGGTTGGCCGAGCTGCAAGTAGCCGAGACCGACCTGCTGCAGGTGCCAGAGACAACGCGCCAGGCGGGGATGGCGATGCAGTTTCTTGATCGCTTCATCGACCGTCCACTCGAGCGCCTGCGCGATGTTCGCGCCCTGGAACTTGACGTCGAGCACCTCGCGCTTGAAGCGCGAGCCGCCGCACGCCTCGCACGGCACGAACACGTTGGCCAGGAAGACCATCTCGATCAGCACGTGGCCCGCGCCTTCGCACGCTTCGCACCGGCCACCCGCGACATTGAACGAGAAGGTGCTGGGTGTGTAGCCGCGCGCGCGCGCCAGCGCTTCATTCGCGAACACGAGCCGCAGCTCGTCGAACGCTTTGACGTAGGTGACGGGATTCGACCGTGGTGTGCGACCGATCGGCGCCTGATCGATCAGCACCACGTCCTCGAGATGCTCCCACCCTTTCAGCGCCGCGACTTCCCCGACCGGCTCGCCGAGATGCTGTTTGGCCGTGTGCTCGCCGCGCAGGCGCGATTCGAGCTGCCGGTAGATCACGTCGTGGACGAGCGTGGATTTTCCGGAGCCGGAGACGCCGGTCACCGCCGTCAGTGTGCCGAGGGGAATCTTCACGTCCACGCCCGCGAGGTTGTGCAGCCGCGCGCCTTTGGCCTCGAGCCAGCGCACCGCCGGACGTCGGGCTGACGGCACGCCGATGCACTTTTCGCCCGAGAGATACTGGCCCGTGAGTGTCCCTGCCTCGCGCACCGCTTTCGCCGGCCCCTGATACACGAGCTGGCCACCCGCCGCGCCGCTCGCGGGACCGAGCTCGACCATCCAGTCGGCGGCGCGCATTGCGGCCGGATCGTGCTCGACCACCACAACCGTATTGCCGGCCGTCGCCAGTTTCCGCAGCAGCCCGAGCAGGCGGTCCACGTCCGCGGGATGCAGGCCGATCGACGGCTCGTCGAGCACGTAGAGCGTGTCCACGAGATGGGAGCCGAGCGCGTTCGACAGCGCGATGCGTTGCGCTTCGCCGCCCGACAGCGTGCGGGTCTGGCGGTCGAGCGTGAGATAGCCGAGGCCGACGTCGTTCACGAAACTGACGCGGGCGCGCAGCTCGCCGACGATGTGGTCGGCCACGCGCTGCTGGAACTCGGGCAGCGCGAGCGCGTCGAGCCACGTCGCGAGATCCGCGGCCGTCAGCGCGGCCGCCTCGGCGATCGTCTTGCCGGCGACGCGGACCGCGAGCGCTTCGGGCTTGAGACGCGCGCCCGCGCAGTCCGGACACGTCTTGGCGAGCTGGTATTGGCGCAGGAAGACGCGGATGTACTGCTTGTAACGCTTCTCCTCGAGCCGTTCGAGGAACGGAAACATGCCGAGGTAGCGGCCGCTCGTGTTGTGGAGCAGGAAGTGACGGTCGCGCGCGGGGATGTCTTTCCAGCTCACATCCAATCCGATCCCTCGCGCCCGCGCGGTTTCGCGCAGCAGGCGCCGGCGGCCTTCGTAGCGTGGCTTGGTCCAGGGATCGAGCGCGCCGGCCGCGATCGAGCGTCGGGGGTCGGGAACGATCAGCGACTCGTCGTACTCGAGCACCGCACCGAACCCGTTACAGGTGGGGCAGGCGCCACGCGGGTTATTAAAGGAAAAGAGCGCGGGCATGAGGACCGGCGCGGCGCAGCCGCACGACGAGCAGGCGGGGTGCTCGGAAAAGCGGCGGCGATCGCCGTTGTTGAGCGCCAGGGCGACGCCTTCGCCTTCGCTGAACGCGGTCGCGACCGCGTCGGCGAGCCGGCCGCGATTCTCGTCGGCGGCCGCGATGCGATCGACGATCACGAGGACGTCTTTTCCCGCGCGCACGCGCCCTTCGGCGTTATCCTCGTCGAGCCGCACCAGCTCGCCGTCCACCTGGGCGCGCACGAATCCGGCGGCGCGGAGCTGCGCCGCAATCTCGACGTCCGGCCGATGCGCGGACGCGGGCAGCGGGAACGAGACCAGAATCGGCAATTCCGCATTCCGCAATCCGAAATCCGCAATCACCGCGTCCACCACTTCCTGGACGGTGTCCCGCTTCACCTCGCGGCCGCATTGCAGGCACGTCTGAGTACCCGCACGCGCCCAGAGCAGCCTCAGAAAATCGGCGATTTCCGTCGCCGTCCCGACAGTCGAGCGACTCGAGGTCGTCGGGTTTTTCTGCTCGATGGCGACCGCGGGCGACAGGCCCTCCATCGCGTCCACGAGCGGCTTCGGCATGCGCTCGAGAAACTGCTTGGCATACGTGGACAGCGACTCGATGTAGCGCCGTTGCCCCTCGGCGTAGAGGGTGTCGAACGCGAGCGAGCTTTTCCCCGAGCCGGAGGGCCCCGTCACCACGGACATGGCGCGGCGGGGGAACTCGACGGTGATGCCCTTCAGATTGTGCTGGCGTACGTTGCGAAGGATCACGCGCTCGGGAGGCTTACGCATAACCGGTAAAGATAACGCCATTGGCCCATAGCCGATCGCCGACACGTCCCTTAGTTTGCCGCCGTGCCCCTCACCCTGACCCCGCGCCTCCTGCGCCGTGGCCTCGAGCTCTTCGCGATCATTTCCGGGTGTGGCGTCGCCATTCTCGTCATCTACTACCTGATTCGCTTCGGCGACCGCGTGGATGTGTTCGTGACGCCGTTCCTGCGGTTGCATTGGGGCTGGGTCGCGATCGGGATGGTGCTCGCGTCGATGGACTGGGTCGGCGGAGGATTGCGGCTCTGGGTCTGCACGCGCCACGTCCACCCCGGCGTGCGGCTGCGCGACATGATCCTGGCCGGCGGGTTCGGGGCGTGGGGCGCGTATCTCACGCCGTTTCAAACCGGCTCTGCGCCGATGTCGATCTGGGTCATGCGCCGCTCCGGAGTCCCCGCGCCTGAAGCCGTCACTTCGATTTTCGTCACCTTCATTGCTACAGTCGCCTTCTTCGCCATCGCCGGCCCGCTGGCCGTCTGGCTCGGCGCCGGCAAATCGCTCGCACAGCACGGTCTGGTTCTCGGCATCACCCTCTACGATCTCTTCAAGACCAGCCTGACGATCTTCGGCTTCATCGGACTCATGATGCTGGCGGCGATCTTCTTTCCGGGGACCGTCAAACGCCTGCTCCAGCGCGCCGCGGCCCGGATCGGACGCCGGAGCCCGCGCGCCGCCGCCCGCATGGAAAAGCTGTCGAGCGGGTTGGAGCGCTCCCACGACTGCATGGTCGCTTTCGGCAGTCCCAAAGGGCTGTTCACGCTGTTCCTCGCGATCATCATCTCGGCGCCATCACACGCGAACAAGCTGCTCGCCGGTTACGTCACGCTCCGGGTGCTGGGCATTCCGGCCGATTTCACCGATATCTTGCTGCTCCAGACGCTGATCTCCTTCCTCTTGTACTTCGCGCCGACACCGGGCGCCTCGGGACTGGCCGAGCTGACGTCGGCGGCCGTGATGTCGCTGTATGTCCCTCGCGAATTGACACCGAGCTACACGCTGATCTGGCGGTTCATCAACAGCTACGCGACCGTGATCGTCGGTGCCCTGATCTTTTGGTACTGGCTGCGGAAAGGACTCATCGGCAAGGAGGAGACGGTTGGCGTCACGTAAGCTCCACTTGCTTGCCCGCTTAGACACCCGGGCGTAACTTCCCGGCCTGGCCACACATACGGGAGTCAGCCTGCATGGCGTTGCTTGAAATGGGGGGGCGGCGATTTCC
Source organism: Gemmatimonadales bacterium (assembly GCA_036522875.1). GTDB lineage: Bacteria > Gemmatimonadota > Gemmatimonadetes > Gemmatimonadales > GWC2-71-9 > 20CM-2-65-7. Next base: position 22,555 of record DATDEZ010000004.1, read on the forward strand.
GCTCCCGCAAGGCGAAACGTTGTTGGGCGCAGACCCGGGCTGCGCCATCCCGCTCGCCGTTTCCGGTGTCCTCCCGCGTCATGCGAAGTTGAAAGGCCTGCCAGACGGGCAAGTCGTCATCACGAAAGCGGTTCCCGAAGCCGAGGTCCTGATCAACGGGGTCCGGCTGGGCGCCGAGCCCACGCCGCTGCTGCACGGCGACAAGGTCGAAGTCGGCGGGCAGGAGCTGACGTTCGTCGATGAGCGCCGTAGCGGCAGCACCCAGTACGTCCAGGCGGTGAACCTCCCGCAAGCGATGGCGCAGGCCAAGGCCGAGGCGAAGGGCGGGAAGACCACGACCAACACGGGCGGCCGAGTGGTGTCGCTCACCGATGGGCGCGAATACGCGATCGCCGGTGCTTCGCTGGTCTTCGGCCGCGATGCTTCCTGCGACGTCGTCGTCCCGGGCAAGGACGTCTCGCGTCGCCACGCCGAGATCGTGCAGACGCCCAAGGGCTACCTGCTGGTCGATTCCAGCACGAATGGGACGTCCGTCAACGACGTCCGCATCGAGGGTCAGCGCCTCCTCGCCCGCGCTGACGTCATCACGATCGGGGAAGAGAAATTTCGCTTCTACGCCGACACGGCTTCCGCCCCGCCACCGCAGGACCCTCCCGCGGGGCCGGCCACTAGCGCGCCCGCGGCCGTACCCCCGAAGCAGGGCGAGCGACTCAGAGAGACCGTGCATGGCGTGCCGGCGGCGCCGCGGCCTTCGGCTGGAGGCAGCGCGCAGTTGGCGAGCTTCCTGGTCCGCGGCGGGGCCTTGAAGGGCCAGCGGATCCCCGTCAGAACGCCGCTCGTGAACATCGGCCGCGCCGACTACAACGACATCGTGTTGCCGGACGAATCTGTCTCCACGCAGCACGCGAAGCTTCAGCGCCGCGAAGGCGTATGGGTGCTGGTAGACCTCGACTCGACCAATGGCACGTTTGTCGACGGCGATCAGATCAAGGGCGATGCTCCCCTCGCGCCCGGCGCGACGGTGCGCTTCGGCGATATCTCGCTCGTGTTCGAGCCGACGGACGACAGCGCCGGGATGGCGAAGGGCGGGGGAACGCGAGTGCTGGAGCAAATGGTGATGGTCCCCCCACCCGGTCCAAAGCCGGCCGCGGCGCCGGCGCCGAAGCCCGCGGCGCCGCCGCCGGTCGCTTCTCCCAAGGCCGCGCCTCCGAAGGCCGCGCCTCCGAAGCCGAAAGCGCCGCCCGCAAAGCCGGTGGTCGCGGGTGGCGGAGCGCCGCAGAAAAAGGGCAAGGGATGCGGCGGTAGCGCGGCCGTGCTGGTTCTGATGATCGTGGGAATCGTCTATTGGATGTTTATCTAAGTCATCGCGTGCACATAACTTCCGCGGGTCGCACCGACGTGGGCGTCATCCGGTCGGGGAATGAGGACAGCTACCTCATGGTCCCGGACCGCGGGATTTTCATCGTCGCCGACGGGATGGGCGGGCACGCGGCCGGCGAAGTCGCGAGCGAGATGGCCGTGAAGTTCGTCGCGCAGGAGCTCGCCTCGCTGCGCGGCCTTTCCGACCAGCAGGTCGCGGATCGCATGACGACGGCGATTCGCGCCGCCAACGGCGCGATTTTCCAGCGCACGCTCACCGAGCACGACAAACGCGGCATGGGCACGACGGTCACCGCGCTCACGCTCTACGAGAATCGGTTTCTCATCGGGCAAGTCGGCGACAGTCGCGCGTATCTGCTGCGCGACGGCAAGCTCACGCAGGTCACCAAAGACCATTCGTACGTGCAGGAGCAGGTGGACGCCGGGTACCTCACGCCGGAGCAGGCGCGCACCCATCCCTACAGCAACGTGATCACGCGATGCGTCGGGGCGAACGGCGACGTGACGCCCGATCTGTATGGCGGAGCCGTGAAGCAGCGCGACCTTTTTCTGCTGGCGTCAGACGGTCTGACGGGGATGCTCGAGGACTATCAGCTGGCCGAGCTGCTCTCGCCCGATCGGATGCCGGAGCAGGAGGTTGACGCGCTGATCACGGAAGCAAATCGTCACGGCGGGCTCGACAACATCACGGCGATCATCGTGCGGGTCGACTCGGTGGATCCGCCGGACGAGGATGACGTGAAGACGCAGCAGACAGTGACCCGCCCGCGCTGAGTCGCGACTCGACGTCGGCCCGCGACATCATCACCAGCTCAACAACTGCATTCGCCGGAATCTCGACCGGCTCCAGCACGAACACCCGCAGCCGCTGCGCCGCCCGGTGCAGCTCGCTCGCGACCCTCGGCAGGCCCAGCGTCCCCCCACCCGCACCGGGGATCGAGACGTCGAACATGTCGGGCTTGGTCGGCAAGTCCAAAAACAGCTGATCTCGGCCAAGGCCAACCTCTTCGGCCAGGCGATCCTCGACGCGCTCGAGCAGGTCGGGATCTCGTGACGGCCAGTCGGCGATGTCCACCGGCAGCTCGGTCGCCGGGATGTCGAGCGCGCGCTTGGCGAGGCGCCGCTCGCGCAGCGCGCGCGCGAGGCCGGTCTGGTCGTGTTGCTGCAGCTCGTGGCTCAAGCCGTCGTCAGTCGCGACGGCGATGTCTTCCGGCGACATGCGTCCCGCGGCGATCGCGCGCCGCACCAGCCGCTTGAACATCGCGGTCGCGGCGCGCACGGCGTGATGCCAATAGACATTGCGATACATCTGGTACTTCGCGAAGAGCAACGACTCCAGCGCCGCGAAGCCTTTGGCGTGAAGCGTGAGGCCTTCCGGTCCCACGGTGAGCGACGTGAGCAGCCGGTCGACGTCGATCACGCCGTACGGCACGCCGCACATCGTCGCGTCGCGCGAAAGGTAGTCGAGCTTGTCGACGTCGATCGAGCCGGAGATCACGCTCCCCAGCGGCGACTTGCTCGTCCCTTGTATGAGATGAAGCAGCTGCTCGGTGGCGACGCCGATCCGGCGCAACGCCTCGGCTAGCGGGCCGGTCTCGAGGTGGCGAGCGGCGAGCGTTTCGTGATGCGGAAGACCGGCTTCTTCGAGCGCGTGCGAAAACGGATAGTGGCCGATGTCGTGCAGCAGCGCCGCCAGCCGGACGTCCCGCTCCTGCGTGACTCTGCCGGCGAGATGATAGGCGCCGAGTGCATGCTCGAAGCGGGTGTGCGTCGCGCCGGGATACACGAGAAATGCGTGACCCAGCTGCCGGACGTAGCGCAGCCGCTGGAAGGCCGGCGTATCGATGACTGCGAGCGCCTCGGGCTCGAGGCGAATGTTGTTCCAGAGCGGGTCGCGAACGACCTCAAACCGGGTTTTCGAACTGCTCAAAATTCTTGTCGAATAAGGCGACGAGACGTTTGGCTTGCGCGTCGTACGCGGCGGGGTCTTTCCAGGTGCCGCGCGGATCGAGCACCGCGTCGGGCACGCCGGGGACGTGCGTCGGCACCGCGAGCCCGAACACGGGCTCGACGCGCGTCGGCGTCTTGTCGAGCTTGCCGTCGAGTGCCGCGCGAATCATGGCGCGCGTGTATTTGAGATCCATGCGGCGACCCACGCCGTACGGACCGCCCGTCCAGCCGGTGTTCACCAGCCAGCACTGCACGTTGTGCTTCTTGATCCGCTGGCCGAGCATCTCGGCGTACACGGTGGGCGGGAGCGGCAGGAACGGCGCGCCGAAGCAGGCCGAGAACGTTTCCTTCGGCTCGGTCACGCCGCGCTCGGTCCCGGCGACCTTGGCGGTGTAGCCGGACAGGAAGTGATACATCGCCTGCGCGGTCGTGAGCTTCGCGATCGGCGGCATGACGCCGTAGGCGTCGCACGTCAGGAAGATGACGTGCCGCGGATGACCGGCCATCCCTTCGGGCACGTGGTTCGGGATGTAGTGAATCGGGTACGACGCGCGCGTGTTCTCGGTGATCCGCTGCGAGTCCAGATCGATCGCGCCGGTGTCGGGGTTCACGTCCACGTTCTCGAGCACCGTGCCGAACATTTCCGTCGTCTTGTAGATCTCGGGCTCGCCTTCGCGCGACAGGCGGATCACCTTCGCGTAGCATCCGCCCTCGAAGTTGAAGACGCCCTCGTCCGACCAGCCGTGCTCGTCATCGCCGATCAACCGGCGCTCGGGGTCTGCCGATAGCGTCGTCTTGCCCGTCCCCGACAGGCCGAAGAACAGCGCGCAGTCGCCGTCTTTGCCGACATTGGCGGAGCAGTGCATCGACAACACGCCCCTCAGCGGCAGCAGATAGTTGAGGATGGTGAAGATCGATTTCTTCAGCTCGCCCGCGTAGCGCGTGCCACCGATCAGAATGGTCCGCTGCGCAAAGCTGACCATGATGAACGTCCCGGACTTCGTGCCGTGAATTTCTGGATCGGCGTGGAGCTCGGGCGCGTGCAACACCGTGAACCCCGGCGCGAAGCTCGACAGCTCGGCGTCGGCCGGGCGCAGGAACATGTTGTAGACGAACAGCGCATGCCACGCGTTGGGTGTGACGAAGCGAATCGGGAGGCGGAAGCTCGGATCGGCGCCCGCGTACACGTCGCGCACGAACACGTCTTGCCCGCTGAGGTGCGCTTCGACGTCCGCCTTGAGCCGCGCGAACTTCTCGGGCGAGATCGGCTGGTTGACCTTGCCCCACCAGATGTGACTGGTGGAATCCGGTTCCTGCACGAGGAACTTGTCGTTGGGGCTGCGACCCGTGTGTGGCGACGTCACCGCGGCGAACGGCCCGCTGGACGTGACAATGCCCTCCCGGCGGCGGACGGCGTGCTCGTAGAGTTGCGAAGGCGTCAGATTTCTGTACACACGCTGCTCGGTTGAAATGCCCATGGGTTATTTGGGTGACCGCGCGTGCCGGCGATGCTCCAACGCGTCGACCGCCGCGATCACCGCCATATTCACGATGTCCGGGACTTCCGACAACCTTTGCAAGACGTGGACCGGCCGGTCCATCCCCACCAGGATCGGACCGATCGCCTGGGCATCGCCGAGGCGGGCGAGCAGCTTGTAGGCCGTATTCGCGGCGTTCAAGTCTGGGAAAATCAATACGTTAGCCGGCCCGCGCAGCTTCGAGAACGGATACACTTTCGTCAAAATCCGCTCCACCACGGCCGTGTCAGCCTGCATCTCCCCATCCACCTGCAGGTCGGGCTCACGCTCATGCAATAGGGCGACAGCCTGCTGCACTTTCGCCGCCGCCGGGTGCTTGACCGATCCGAAGTTCGAGAACGACAGCAGCGCGACACGCGGCTCGATCCCCAGCCGGGTCACGAAGCCCGCCGTCGCCGTCGCGATCTCGGCCAGCGTCTCGGCGTCCGGGTCGATGTTCACGGTCGTATCGGCGAAGAACAACGTCTGCTGGCGGAAGATCATCATGTAGATGCCGCTGACGTGCTTGCGCCCCGGCTCGACGCCGATCACCTCCAGCGCCGGTCGAATCGAGTCCGGATAGTCGACTTCTTCGCCGGCGACGAGCGCGTCGGCGCGACCGGCCTGGAGCATCAGCAGGCCGTAGTAGATCGGATCGAGGACTCGGTCTTTCGCTTCACGCAGCGTGATCCCGCGCCGCCGCCGCCGCTGCCACAGCTCCTCGGCCATCTTGTCCCGGTCGGGCGCGATGCGCGGATTCAGCAGCTCGATGTCCTCGAGCGTGAGCGACGCCTCGTCCGCCTGCCGCCGGATGGCGTCGAGGTCGCCTAGCAGGATGGGACGCGCGATGCCCTCGTCCGCGAGGATGCGAGCCGCGCGCAGAATCCGCGGATCGTCGCCCTCGGGAAACACGATGCTCGGCGGATCCTGCTGCGCCCGGGCAATCAGTCCCCGCATCACCTGGCGCTCGGGGCCGAGCCGTCCTTCCAGCTCGGCGCGATACTCCTCGACGTCGACGATGCGGCCCGCGATGCCCGATGCGATGGCCGCCCACGCGACGGCCGGCGCGACCCAGAGCAGCACGCGCGGGTCGAACGGCTTCGGGATCAGATACTCGGGACCGAACTTCAGCTTCTCGCCGCCGTACGCGCGCGTCACGGACTCCGGGACTTCTTCTTTCGCCAGCGCCGCGAGCGCGCGCGTCGCCGCCATCTCCATTTCCTCGTTGATCTGCTTGGCGCGCACGTCCAGCGCGCCGCGGAAGATGAACGGGAAGCCCAGCACGTTGTTGACTTGATTGGGAAAGTCGGACCGCCCGGTGGCGACGATCGCGTCGGGCCGAGCCTTCTTGGCCTCGTCCGGCATGATCTCGGGCGTCGGATTCGCGAGCGCGAAGATCACCGGCTGCTTGGCCATGCCTTTGAGCATGTCGGCCGTGACGATGCCGCCGACCGACAGACCGACGAAGACGTCGGCGCCCTGCAGCGCTTCGGCGATCGTCCGCGCCTTCGTGTCGGAGGCGAAGCGCTGCTTGAACTCGTCCATCTCCGTGTCTCGGCCCTTGTAGATCACGCCCTTGTGGTCGGCCATGACGATGTGCTCGCGTGTCACTCCGAGACGCACGTAATGCTCCGCCGTGGCGATGGCGGCGGCGCCGGCACCCGCGAACACGACTTTGACCTTGGCGAGGTCCTTGTGGAGAAGGGTGAGCGCATTCAGCAGCGCGGCCCCGGAGATGATCGCCGTGCCGTGCTGGTCGTCGTGGAAGACGGGAATGCTGAGCGTCTCCCGCAGCGTCTTCTCGATATAGAAGCATTCGGGCGAGCGGATGTCTTCGAGGTTGATGCCGCCGACGGTAGGCTCGAGCAGCTGGCAGAAACGAATGACGTCCTCAGAGCGCTCCGAGCCGACCTCGAGGTCGAACACGTCGATGTCGGCGAAGGCCTTGAAGAGAATTCCCTTGCCTTCCATGACCGGTTTACCGGCCACGGCACCGATGTTGCCAAGACCAAGGACGGCGGTGCCGTTCGAAACAACGGCCACAAGGTTGCCCTTGGCGGTGTACTGGTAGGCGGCGTCCGGGTTCTTCGCGATTTCGAGGCACGGCTCCGCCACACCCGGCGTGTAGGCGAGCGACAGGTCCCGTTGGTCCTTAAACGGCTTTGTCGGAGTGACCTGGATCTTCCCGGGCCGGCCCTGCGAGTGGTAGTCGAGGGCCTCCTGGCGGCGGCTCGGTGGGACCAAGGACAGAAGTCCTTTCTTGAGAAGGGGTTATGCTAGGCGCACGCTCCGGGTATGTCAAGGCGGAGCCTCCTCGGTCGAGGTATCAATGAAGGTTCAAGACATCGTTCTCATCGGCGCCGGCCTCACGGTGCTCGCCGGCGCCTGCTCTTCAGACTCCAGCGGGCCGGGCAATCCGTCGACCTGCGGCGCGCGCGGCACGGA
>DATDEZ010000005.1:0-11476 GCA_036522875.1 Gemmatimonadales bacterium
CGTCACGGCGGTACAGAGCGAATACTCGCTGTGGTGGCGCCGGCCCGAGGAAGAGCTGCTCCCCATGCTCGAGGAGCTGGGCATCGGCTTCGTGCCGTTCAGCCCGCTGGGCAAGGGCTTCCTGACGGGCACGATCGACGCGAAGACGTCGTTCGTCGCGTCGGATTTTCGCAACATCGTGCCGCGCTTCACCGCGGACGCGCGCAAGGCGAACGAGCCGCTCGTGGACGTGCTGCGCCGAGTCGCGCAGCAGAAGCGGGCGACGCCGGCGCAGATCGCGCTCGCCTGGCTGCTCGCGCGCAAGCCGTGGATCGTCCCGATTCCGGGGACGACGAAGCTCGCGCGCCTCGACGAGAACAACGCGGCCGCGGATCTGCGATTGTCGGCCGACGACATGCGCGAGATCGAGCGCGCCACCGCGAACATCGAGATCCGGGGCGCGCGCTACCCCGAAGCGCTCGAACAGCGAACGGGCCTGTAATCGCCGCAGGCGGCGCGACGTGACTCCTAGCGCGTCGTCGCCACGAGCTTCCCGAACAGCCCGTGCGCTTCGTCGAACGGACCCGCCGTGAAGAACAGCTCGTTCACCGAGCCGGCGGCCCCGCCGTTCCCAAACGCGATCGCCCATAATCCGTCGATGGCGAGCGGCGCCCCGTCGGCGCCCATCAGCTGGCCACGCTGCCGCAGCTCTCCAGAGCCCTTCGAGCCCGCGAGGTCGAAGGCATTGATGTGACCGTCGCCGAAATTGCCCACCAGCAGGTCGCCGCTGAACTCCCCGAAGTCGGACGACGCGATCGCCAACCCCCACGGTGAGTTGAGGCGCCCGCGCGAGGCCACGCGAGCGAGCAGCGCGCCCTGGAGATCGAACGCGTTCACGAACCCGTGACCCACGCCCGCGACGTCGTCTTCGGCATCGGCATCCTGCAACGCATACGTGACGTAGATCCGGCCGGTGAGCACCCGAATGCCGAACGGTGCATACCCTGCCGGCAGCGTGGGATCGACGAACCCGCCCGGGACCGGATGGAACTGGGCGTCGAACACGTCCACGGTCCCGGCGTGGAAGTTCGTGGCGTAAAGCCGGTCGCCCGCGGGCGTCGTGGCGATCGTCAGTCCCTTGTAGATCGCGCCCGCGGCCGAGTTATCGACGGCGACTTCGGTTTGCGTTCCGGCGACGGCCGGATTCCAGCCGCGGATCGTGCCGTCCTCGGTCGCGAAGATGAATCGCGCGGGGCCAGACGCGGTGCCGTTCGAAACGACAAAACCGCTGCCGCCGTTGAACACCACGCCGGTTGGCGCGCCGGGGACCGAGACCGTCAGCGGGACCTTTGCGCCCGTGGTGCCGTTGTACAGCGTGGACTTGTCGGTCCCGTTGTCGGACACCCACCAGGGCGACGTCGCGCTCGCCACGAGCCCCCAGGCGTTGACGAGGTCTGGATCGACCAGGTCCGCGCTGACGGCACCGTCAGAGACGAGATTGTGCTGCGCGTAAAACCGTGAAGCGGCGGGCCCGCCCGCCGACTCCCGCGAAAACGCGGGCGACGTCGCGGTGGGCGCGGTGGCGCGCTCCGCCGAGCACGCGAGTGACAGCGCGCCCAACACCGCGACGGGAAGGCTGACCAGACGATGAGCAGACATGGTGATCTCCTGTAAGTGGTCTGAGTGTTGACGCTGTGTAGTAGCGGACCGCACGCGCGATCGTTCCGGGTTAATCACTGCGACGCGCATCATCCGGAGGGACGAGAGACGCCGCACGAGCGACGTGGTATGGTCCGGTGCAGCCAACCCTTTTTTTGGAGGCTCTCAGGCCATGAAAAAATTCTTGATCCTGTACACGTCACCCACCCCGGCACGCGAAGAGATTGGAAAAGGGACGCCGGAGGAGCAGCAGGCCGGGCGGGAAGCCTGGGAAGCGTGGGCGAAGAAGGCGGGCGACTCCATCGTGGAGCTCGGCGCGCCGCTCGCCGACGCCGGCGGCACGCGCAGCAAGGTGACCGGCTTCACGATCGTGCAGGCGAATTCGGCGAGCGACGTCGAGCAGATCATGAAGGACAACCCGCATCGGAAGATGCCGGGGTCCTCACTCGAGATTCACGAGCTGCTCGAGCTCCCGGGCATGAAAAAGGGCCCGCGCTTCGAGCGAGAGCTCGAGCCGACGAGCCGCTAAACACGAAGCCCCGCACCGGAAGTCCGATGCGGGGCTTGGTGTTTTGACTGACTGCGCTACGCGGTCTTCTTGGTCGGCCGCTCTTCCGAGCGCCGTTCCTCGCGAATCTGGGTCACGGCGCCGCGCACGCTGTCCGAGACCTCACGCTCCTGCCGCAGCGAGGCGATGACCGCCTCCGCCTGCTTGGTCTGGAATTCCAGCGCGCTGGCCTGCGTCACGGCCTGATCGAGCAGCGCCTTCTGGCCCGCGAGCTGCGCGAGCCCGTTCTGAATCTCGGCCAGCATCGCCTCGGCGCGGGCGAGCCGCTCCTCGGCCTGCTCCACCTGCCGCTTGCGATGATCGAGCGTATTCGCGGCGTCGTGGACGTGGCTGATCATGCTGAGCACGGTCTCGAGCGTCGCGCGCGTCTGCGTAACCTCCTCTTTCGCGCCGGCGATCGAGCGGACGTCGTCCGTCGTCTTCTCGGCAACCTCGTACAAGCGGTGCATGTCGGCCTGCATCGCGTCCACCGTCGCCTGGCGCTGGCCCATCTGTTCCAGCGCGCGCTGTAGCTGCGATTCGACGGCCTCCCACTTGGCGAGGCGCTCCTCGAACTGCGCCATGCGCTTCTGCGCAAAGCGCAGCGCGCCGGAGCGGTTGTCCAGCTCATCCACGGTCGCCGTGAGCTCCAGCAAGCGGTTGCTCGCGGTCGTGACCGCGGTGCCCAGCTGTGACGAGCGTTCTTCCAGCTGTTGTGCGGCCGTCGCCGCGTGCTCGCGCAGCTGGGCCACCCGGTCCAGATGCTCCGTCGCCTTGTCGAGCGCCGCCTGCTTGAGCTCGAGCTCCTGCCCCAGGGCGCGCGTCCGCTCGGCGAGGCCTTCGATGTTCTGGGCTCGCGATTCGAGCGACGTCACCGCGGTGTCGACCTCGTTGACACGGCGTTCGGCGCGCTCCGCCGTCGCCACCGCCGCCGGCACGAGCTTCTCGATTCGTGCCGCTTCGTCGGCGCGCGCGTTGAGCGCGGCAAACCGCTCATCGGCGCCCGTCATCCGCGTCAGCAGCTCGCGACTGCGCTCGTCGAGCTGGGTGCCGAGGGTGGTGAGGTCCGACAGCCGCTTGTTGAGCTCCTCGACCATGCGACTGCGTGCGTCGATCTGCGACATCGCCTGCGACAGGCGATCGGCTTCGCCGCGCACCGATTCGACGGTGGGTCGCAGCTCTTCGATCGCCGCGAGCTCGGTCTTGAGCGCGCTGATCTGATCGGTGACGCCGGTCAGCCAGGCCTTGGTGCCCGAATGTGCCTCGCGCACGCGCGCGAGCTCGCCGGCCGCCGCCTGGACTTCCTCGATCGCGCCCTTCACCGCTTCGTGCGTGCCCTTCAGGCTCGCGACGTCTTCCAGCACCGCCTGCACCCCGGGCTGCGCTTTCTCCAGGCGCTCCACGCGCTGCGTCATCTGATCGACGCTCGCGCCGAGTCGCGTGGTGCTCGTCTCCATCGCGCGCACGCGCTCGGCCTGTGTGCCGAGCATCGCGACGTTCTCGGCGATGCCCTCGAGCTGAGTGACCAGCCCGTCGGCCTTCGAGTGCACGTCGGTGATCGAGCGGCTCGACTCCTCCAGCAGCTTGAAGCGGCCTTCCATGCCGGTGAGCGAGCTGCGCAGGTCGACGATGCGCTGGCCGACGGCGTCGAGCCCCTGATTCTCGAGCTCGAAGCGCTTCACGGCACGCTGCACGTCGTCCCGCAGCGCCGCGAGGCGGCTCTTCAGCTCGCCGTCGGCCTGCTTGACGGACTCGTGGTTCGCGTTGATTTCGGTCGAGCGCGCCAGCACCTCGGCGTGGATGTCCTTCAGCTCGGCGACTTTCGACTCGAGCTCGCCCAGGCCCTTGGCGCTCTCTTCGTGACGGCGGATCTTCGCGTCCACCTCACGCATCAGCTCGTGCAGCCGGCCCACCTCGGCGGTCGCCCGCTCCACGACGTCGCGCTGCTGCTCCAGCGCCGCAACCTTCTGGGTCACGCCGTCGGCCAGCGCCTTGAGCGTCGTCAGCTGCCGCTTAGTCTGCACCGCTTCGGCCGCCGCCGCGGACAGATCCTTGAGCGTTTGGCCGACCGCGCTGGTGCGCGACTCGGTCTCGGCGACGCTGCGATGGACCTCCTGCTGCCGGTCCTCGAACGCGCTGAAGCGCGTCGCGACGGCGTCACTCGTTTTGCGCAGCTCCTCCTGCCGCGCGCGCACCTGATCGAAGCCTTGCGTCAGCTCGCGCACCGCGCCGCTCAGCGTGTCGGCGTCCATCCGCAGCGCCTTGAACCCGCCGCCGAGCTCGAGGAATCCGGCGACGTCGTTCTTCAGCGCCAGCGCCTGCTCCAGCACGCCGCGCAGCTCGTCGATCTCCGTGCGCAGCTGCTTGGCGCTCTCGGAGTTCTGCTCGAGCTGCGTCTCGGTGCGGCGCTGCGTCTTCGAGACGTTCTCGGTTTGTGCGTCGAGGGTCTGCAGGACTGGAACGAGCCGCTCGAGCGACTTGACGCGCGACTGCAGCTCGGCGATCACCTTCTGGGCTTCGGTGATCGGCTGCATCAGCTGCGTCAGGTGCGTCCCCGATTCGCGCGCGGTGTTGGTGAGGTTTTCGAACGCCACGCGCTCGCGCTTCATGTCGGCGAGGATCGCGCGCAGTTCGGCGGGGAGTTGTTCGGGCGTCGTATCGCGTCCGAAGATGTTCCAGGCCATGGGTCGGTCCCTCCGCTAGGAGGGCTCCAGACAGCGGGTCGCGGCACTTATAGAAGAAGCAGTGAGGGGCGGGTGGGCGGGTCCCGACCGGGGACGGCAGTAGTGCCGTCGACAATGTAGGAATCGCCTTTTGTGCGTACAAGTGAGGAGAATCACCTGTGAACGGGACTTATGAAGTTCCTTAATGTCCCTCTTCGGTCTTGACGCGAGCTAAGGCTATCGCCCGTCCACGCTTTCAACAGGGCCCCGCTTCCATTCGTACGTCATAGGCTGCACGATTCCCACACTCACATTCATCAGACTGAGGGCCGTCATGTTTCAGCGCCTGTGGGCGGCTGCCGCCGTCCTCATCATCGCAGCACCGGTTGTCGCTCAAAATCCTCCTGCCCCTCCACAACCTCGACCCACCTCCACCGACACGACACGCGCACAGCCGACGCAGCGGCCGATCGCCGAGCCGCGCCGTCAGCCGCCGGCGAACGTGTCGATCTCGACGGGCGTGTCGAACGCGGTCGGCATCACGCTCGACTCGACCCTGCTCGCCGGGTTCCGCTGGCGCAACATCGGGCCGGCGAACATGGGCGGTCGTACGTCGAGCGTCGTGGGGATTCCGAGCCCTTCGAAGACGTTCTTCATCGCGGCCGCGGCCGGCGGGATTTGGAAGACGACGAATGCCGGCACGACGTTCCGGCCGGTGTTCGACAACGAGCCGTGCGTCTCGATGGGCGAGCTCGCGATCGCGCCGTCCGACACGATGCAGGTGTGGGCCGGCACCGGTGAAGAAGACTCGCGCAACACGATCTCGCCCGGCTGCGGCATTTTCAAATCGACCGACGGCGGCCTTACCTGGACGCGCATGGGGCTCGAGAAGACCGGCGCGGTCGGGCGCATCGTCGTCAATCCGAAAGATCCGAACACCGTGTACGTCGCCGCGCTCGGCCAGGCGTGGTCCGCAAATCCCGAGCGCGGTCTCTACAAGACGACCGACGGCGGGAAAACGTGGACGCTGTCGAAGTTCATTTCGCCGCAGGCCGGCTTCATCGACGTCGCGATGGATCCGTCGAACCCCGACGTGTTGTTCGCGGCGAGCTGGCAGCGCGTGCGCACGCCGTACTCGCTCTCCAGCGGCGGCCCCGGCAGCGGGCTGTGGAAGACGACCGACGCCGGCAAGACGTGGACGCAAGTCAGCGGGAACGGCCTGCCGACCACGACACTCGGCCGGATCGGCATCGCGATCGCGCAGTCGAATCCGAAAGTCATTTATCTGATGGTGGAGGCGGATACCGCCGCGAACGCGCAGGGAGGCTCGAGCAAGGCGCCGCAGGTGCGGCCCTCCGGCCTGTATCGCTCGACCGACGGCGGCGTGAAATGGGAAAAGATGAACGGCAACGACGTGCGTCCCTTCTACTACTCGCAGGTGCGCGTCGATCCGAAAGATGAAAACCGCGTCTACTGGTCTTCGACGCCCGTCAATTTCTCGAACGACGGCGGCAAGACGGTCGGCAACGCGACGGTCGGCATTCACGTCGACCATCACGCGATGTGGATCGACCCGAACGATCCCAACCACATCATCGTCGGAGACGACGGTGGCGTGTCGCAGACGTGGGACAAGGGCGGCAACTGGGACTTCCTGAACACGTTCCCGATCGGGCAGCCCTACATCATCAGCTACGACATGAATTTCCCGTACGGCGTCTGCGCCGGCTTCCAGGACAACGGCTCCTGGTGCGGCCCGTCGCGACGGCGCCAGGGCGACATCACGAACGCCGACTGGACGACCGTCGGCGGCGGGGACGGCTTCTACACGGCGCAGGACCCGACCGACCCCAGCATCATCTACGTCGAGTCGCAGGGCGGCAACATGTCACGGCTCAATTTCGCGACGGGCGAGCGCACCAACCTCCAGAAGCCGAACTGGCGGCCGCGCTACACCCAATTCGAGGACTCGATCGTGATCGAGCGCCCCGACACGACGAAGCCCGAGACGCAGGCGCAGCGCCGCCGGCTCGCCGAGCTGCGGCTGCGCCAGCGCGCCGACTCGAACGACACCGATCTCCGCTGGAACTGGAACACGCCGTTCCTCATCTCGGCCCACAACCCCGAGATCTTCTACGCCGGCGCGAACAAGGTCATGAAGTCCACCGCGCGCGGCGAGAACCTCTATCCGATTTCCGGCGATCTCACGACGCAGGACTCGATGAAGATCCGTGTCTCCACACGCACGACGGGCGGCGTCACGCCCGACGTCACGGGCGCCGAAACGTTCTGCACGATCGTGTCGCTGTCGGAGTCGCCGATCAGGCCGGGCCTGTTGTATGCGGGCACGGACGACGGCAACGTCTGGCTCACGCGGAACGACGGCGGCAGCTGGGAGAATCTCACCGGCCGCTTCCCCGGCGTGCCCGCGGGCACGTACGTGAGCCGCATCGAGCCGTCGCACTTCGACAGCGCGACGTTCTACGTCACGTTCGACAATCACCGCAACGGCGACTTCAAGCCGTACGTGTACGTCACGACCGACTTCGGCAAGTCGTTCCGCTCGATCGTGAACAACCTGCCGGCCGATCCGTCACTGCCGAACTACACGCACGTGATCCGTGAAGACATCGCGAACCGCGACCTGCTGTTCGTCGGCACGGACGTCGGGCTCTACGTCTCGTTCAATCGCGGCGCGTCATGGCAGAAGTTCATGAGCGGCCTGCCGGTGGTGCCGGTGCACGACATTCGGATTCACCCGCGCGATCGCGACCTGATGATCGCGACGCACGGCCGCGCGCTGTGGATCGTGAACATCGCGCCGCTCGAGCAGCTCACCGACTCGGTCCTCGCGGCCGGCGCGTATCTGTTCCAGCCGAACACCGCTTACCAGTACGGCCAGGCCCCGCTCGGCGGCGGCAACAACGGCCAGAAGCAATTCCGGTCGCCGAGCCCGCAGTATGGCGCGGAGATCGTGTACCGGCTCACGCAGGGCAGCGGCGATCGTCGCGCCCGCACGTCGATCGTGATTCGCGACGTGCGCGGCGACACGGTGCGCACGATTCAAGGTCCGGCGAGCGCGGGCCTGCATCGCGTCGTCTGGAATTTCCAGGGCCGCAATCCGCCGCCGGTCGCGCTCTCCCCGTCGCAGAAGCGCGACAGCGCGTGGCTCGTGCAGCGGATCAACGTGGTGTTCGATTCGCTGCAGAAAGCCGGCGGTAACGCCGAGCAGCTCGATCCGATCAAGAAGCTGCTGCTCGCCGGTGACGTGCAGGGCATCGCGCAGCGCTTCGGATTTGGCGGCGGCGGCGGTGGTGGCGGCGGCGGGGGCGGCGGCTCGCCCTTTACGGCAACGGGTCGCTTCGTCGAGCGGCCGGGCGAGACGACGCCGCGCGCGGTCTCGAATACGCCGAGTCTGCCGGCAGCCGGCGGTGAAAGCGGCGGCGAGTCGGGCAACGACCAGCCCGATGCGAGTTTCCTCGCCACGCTCGGCAATCTCCTGAGAAAACCGGGGACTGGCGGGGGCGGCGGCGGTGGTGGTGGCTTTGGCGCCCTCGGGTTCGTCGCGCAGACGTTCGGTCGCGCGACCGGCGGCGGCGGGTTCGGCGGATTCGGCGGCGGGGCGAATCAAGTCTCGACCGGCGACTATCTCGTCACGCTCACCGTCAATGGCACGACGTTGACGCGCGTGCTGCGGGTGGAACGCGGCAAATAGCTTGGCGTTTCTCGACACCAAGCACCAGCGCGCGGCGTTCATCGTCATCGCGCTGGGCGTCGCAATCCTGTGGTCCCTGGGGCGGTACGCCACAGGGATCATCGGGATCCCCGTGCTGGCGGTGTTGTTCGCGCCGCTGCATGAATGGCTGGTCAAGCGAGGAGCACCCACCGGCATCGCGTCGTTCGTCGTCACGCTGCTCGGCGCGGTGCTCCTCATCATTCCCGGCGTTCTGATCGCCGGCCTGCTGATCAATCAGGCGCAAGAAATCACGCAAAGCGTGCTGCAAAGTCCGATCATCGAGCGGTTCCGTGGCTTGCAGATCCACGGCATTCCGGTCGGCCCACGTCTCGCCGAGGCGGGCGGCCGCATCGTGGCGGCGATCGGGGCCAGCGCGTTCGGGCTCGTTGGTACCGCCACGCGGCTCACGCTCAATCTCACGATTGCGTTCTTCGGCCTGTATTACGTGCTCAAGCATCCGGGCGACGTGTGGCTCGACGCGCGGCCCTACATCCCGTTCTCCGATGCAAACACCGAAAAACTCGGCCGGCGCTTCAAGGACGTCACGGTCTCGACGGTGATCGGCACGGGGGTCGTCGCCGCGATTCAGGGCGCGCTGCTCGGCCTCGCCTTTGCGGTCGCGGGATTGCCGAACGGCTTGTTCTGGGGCGTGGTGACGATGGCGTTCGCGATCCTGCCGGTCGTCGGCAGCGGGCTGATCTGGGGACCCGCGGCGATCGTGCTCTACATGCAGGGTCGCCCGCTCGCGGCGTTCCTGCTCGCGGCGTGGGGCGTGCTCGTGGTCGGCAGCGTGGACAACTTCATTCGCCCGCTCATCTATCGGCGCTTCTCGGCGATCCATCCGCTCATCACGCTGATCGGCGCGATCGGCGGCGTCAGCGTGTTCGGGCTGCTGGGACTCCTCATCGGCCCGCTCGCCCTCAGTTATTTCTTCGAGCTGATTCGGATGTATCGCGAAGAGTACCTCGAACCCGAGACCGCGTAGGCGCCTGCACGGCGGGCCGCACTAACCCGCGCGTTTCCTCGCGATACACTCGATTTCGACCGCAATCCCGCCCGGCAGCGCGCCGGCCTGGATCGTCGTGCGCGCCGGAAACGGTTTTGAAAAGAACGTCTCGTAGACCTCGTTCATCGCCGCGAAGTCGTTGATGTCACGCAGGTACACATTGCACTTCACGACGTCTCCGAGTGACGAGCCCGCCGCCTCGAGAATCGCGCGCACGTTCTCGAACGTCAGCTTCGTCTCCGACCGGACGTCGCCGAGCTCGCGCTGCCCCGTCCGGGGATTGTTGGGCCCCTGCCCCGCCACGAAAACGAAATCGCCCTCGATCACCGCCTGGGAATACGGGCCACGCGGCTGCGGGGCTTGATCGGTCTGCACGGCCTTTCTCATCGGCTCCTCGGCAATCGCTTCCACAGGTGATAGACGGGAAATCCAGCGGCGGCGATCCCGAGGCCGTAGATCGGCGAATAGTTGCCGACCTGGATCTGGCCCCAGACGATCGCCGACAGACCGACGATGGTGCCGAGCACGAACGCGAGCGGCACCCAGGGATAGAGCGGCGTGCGGAACGGCCGCGGCGCGTCCGCCATGATCCGTCGCAGCACGAACACGGCGCCGACCGCGAAGATCAGCGCGGCCCACTCGATGACGACGAAATAGGTCGTGAGCGTGTCGTAGTCTCGAAGCGTGAGCACCATGACGATCGCCACGAGTCCGACGATGACCTGCGCGACCCACGGCGTCGCCCAGCGCCGGTGGATGTGGCCGAGGAATCCGAACGTCAGGCCGTCGCGCGCCATGGCGTAGGCGACGCGCGGTTTGGCGAGGAGATTGCCGTTGAGCGCGCCGAAGACGCTCGTCATGATGGCGAGCATCACGGCCACGCCCGCGGCGGGACCCTCGAACGCGGTCGTCACCGTCCGCGCGATCGCCTCGTGCTGCTGCGCCATCACGCCGACCGGCATCATGTACAGATACGCGAGGTTCGCGCCGATGTAGAGCGTGACGATCATCAGCATGCCGACGATGATGATGCGTTTCATCAGGCGGTCGGGAGCCACGACTTCGCCCGCGATCATGCTGACGGCGATCCAGCCGTCGTACGTCCAGATGACGGCCGCGACGGCGCGTGCCAGGCCACTCGCGTGCACCGCGCCGCCCGCCGTGATGTTGGAAGCGTCGCCGTGACCGAGGAGAAACGCGCCGAGGATGATGGCCGCGAGCGCCGTGACCTTGACGGTGGTCGTGACGCCGCTGACGGCGACACCCACGCGCGCACCCAGCACGTTCGCGAACGTGAGGAGGACGATCGCGGCGATGGCGATGACCTGCACGCGCGCGTCGACGGGCGTGCCAAGCAGATTCAGCAGGAATTCCGCGAAGACCACGGCCAGGGCAGCCACCGTGGTCGGCGTCGTGATCAGGACGTAGAGCCAGCCGAACACGAACGCGGCGGCGTCGCCATAGGCTTCGCGCAGGAACACGTAGACGCCGCCGGGCTGCGGCAAGAGCGAGCTCAGCTCCGCCACCGTGAGCGCGCCGCACACGCTGATCAGGCCAAACGCGCTCCACAGCGCCATGAAGACGACGGGGTTCGGCACCAGCCCGGCGATCGTGGGCGGCGTGCGGAAGATGCCGCTGCCGATCGTGATCCCGACGATCAGCGCGATGCCGCCGCCGAGTCCGATGACTCGACGCAGCTCCTGGGACGGGGCGGCGCTCGTGGGCGACAACATCGCGCATAAGGTACACTGCGCACCGGCTGGCGACGATTGCGGCACACGAACACCTTTGGGCATGCAGCGGAGGGATTTCCTGGCGGCGCTCGGAGGAGCATTCGCCGGTCACGCGTGGCTCGAGGAGCGGCCGCTGGACGAAGACCAGCTCTA
>DATDEZ010000006.1:0-5940 GCA_036522875.1 Gemmatimonadales bacterium
CCAAGCGCGCCGAGCAACACCGCCACGACAGCAGCGATTTTCATAATCACCTCGACCGTTCGAGTAGCTTCTGCGCGCAGCGCCGGTGCGCTGCGCAGGATGTCCAGGAGCACGCGCATCCAGAACCCGACGCTGCGCACGTCGTCGTCGCGGCACTGATCCCGAAACACGAGCATCATCTCTCGCTCGTAGTCAGCCCGAAAGGCCGGCGGGTACGCCCGCAGCAGCAGGCGATAGATGCGCTCGGCGCTCATGCGGGCCGCTCGCCGATCAGCTTCTTGCGCCGCGCGGCGCGCACCAGCGCATCGAGCCGCCGGGCTTCGGCGCGCGCGACGGAGCGACCGAGCGTCGTCAGCCGGTAGTAGCGGCGCCGTTCATCTACTCGCTCCGGGTCGGCGCGCTCCCCCGCCTCTTCCACAAAGCCAGAGTCGAGAAGCCGCTTCAGCGACCCGTACAGGGTCCCGGGCCCGAGGCGCACCGTCTGCTCCGAGCGCTCGGCCACACCCTTCATGATGGCGTAGCCGTGCTGCTCGCCATCGGCGAGCGCGAGCAGGATGTGGAATGTGGCTGGCGGCAACGGCAGGTACGTCTCCGGCGGCCGGGCGGACTTTCGTTGTGCGCTCACCGTGGTCCCCTCCCCTGCTACTATATCGACACTCGATATAGTAGCAGGTACCCGGCGGATGTCCAGAGGGTCCGGAAGATGCGCTCGCTAGGCGTGCCCCGCCCAGCTCGTCTCGCCCGGCGTGTAGGGCACGCACGGATCGAACCGCGCCGGTGTCTCGCGATAGCGCTGCGCCTGCGTCATCCCGATCTCCGACGTGAAATAGCCGAGCAGAGTGAGCTCTTTGATCAGACGGAAATAGTGCGGCGGCTGGCCCTGCCCGCCGGCTTGCGCGTGCGCCTCACGGTCGAGCTGCTCGAGCTGCGCCAGGCGGTCGGCGGGCGACTTGGTCATGAAGCCGGACGCCGTGAGCTTCTGGACGCCGTCCTTGAAGGCGGCCTGCTGGTTGTCGTCGTACGTATCGGTGACCATCAACGCCATGAATGGACCGCACTGCGCGGCCTTTGCGCCGGGCGTCTTGGTCGGCGGCAAGATCGTGTCCGCCACCTCGTCGAGCAGCGCGATGTCCTGCGCCGTGAACGTGCCGACCTGCGTGCGCGCCGTCGCGGCGCGGGCATGCGCGCGCTCGACCGCGGCCAAGAGCCCGGTGCCCGCCAGCGACACGCCGCCGAGCAGCGCCGTGACCTGTTTGATCGCTTCGCGTCGATTCATCATGAGCGCCTCTAGAGATTCTGGCGCTTGAGCTCGTTCACCGCGTAATCCGCGGCGCGAGCCGTGAGCGCCATGTAGGTGAGCGAAGGATTGACGCAGCTCGACGACACCATGCACGAGCCGTCCGTCACGAACACGTTCGGCGCGTCCCACACCTGATTGTGCGCGTTCAGCACCGACGTTTTGGGATCGCGACCCATCCGCGCCGTCCCCATCTCGTGAATGCCCATGCCCGGGAACGACCCCGCGTCGTACGTGTGCACGTCCTTCACGCCGGACGCGTCGAGCATCTCGGCCATGTCGTTCATCATGTCTTTGCGCATCAGGCGCTCGTTCTCACCGGTCGCGCAGTCGATCGCGATCACCGGCAGGCCCCACTTATCCTTCTTATTGGGATCGATCGTGACGCGATTGTTGTCGTTCGGGAGCATTTCCCCGAACGCCGTGGCGCCGATCGACCACTCGCCCGGCTGCGCCAGCAGGTCCTTGAACGCCGCGCCCACGCCCAGCTCGGCGACGCCGCGCGACCAGCCCGAGCGGCTCGCGCCGCCCTGATAGCCGAAGCCACGCAGATAGTCGCGCTTGTCGCCGAACAGATTGCGGAACCGCGGGATGTAGAAGCCGGTCGGCCGGCGGCCGTAGTAGTACTTGTCGGTGAGGCCTTCGATCGTCCCGGACGCGCCCGCGCGGAAGTGATGGTCCATCAGGTTGTGGCCGAGCACGCCGGAGGTCGAGCCGAGGCCGCCGGGCCACACGTCGGTCGCCGAGCGGAGCAGCAGCCACGTGGAATTCAGGGTCGACGCGCACAGGAAGATGATGCGCGCCTGATACTCGGTCGTCTGATTCGAGACGGCGTCGAGCACGCGCACGCCGGTCGCGCGCTTTTTGTCCTTGTCATACAGCACTTCGGTGACGATCGCGAACGGCTGCAGCGTCAGCCGGCCGGTCGCCATGGCGGCCGGGAGCGTGGACGACTGCGTGCTGAAGTAGCCGCCGAACGGACAGCCGAGCCAGCAGGCGTTGCGGTATTGGCAGGGCGCGCGGCCCGGGCGGGCTTGGGTGAGGTTCGCGGTGCGGCCGGGAATGATCCGACGCTTGCCGTCGAAATGCTGCTTGAGCCGGCCCGCGATCAACTCTTCGCCGCAGTTGAGCGCCATCGGCGGCTGGAATTGCCCATCGGGAAGCTGCG
The DNA here is from genome assembly GCA_036522875.1 of Gemmatimonadales bacterium. Classification (GTDB taxonomy): domain Bacteria; phylum Gemmatimonadota; class Gemmatimonadetes; order Gemmatimonadales; family GWC2-71-9; genus 20CM-2-65-7. The sequence continues at coordinate 2,466 of DATDEZ010000006.1, forward strand.
GCATGCCCTCGGTCGAGCCCGAGATGCCCGCGTGCCGTTCGACGTAATCGTACCAGGGCGAGATCTCGGCATAGCGAATCGGCCAATCGGCCGCGATGCCTTCGCGGACGTTCGCCTCGAAATCGAAATCGCTCCAGCGATAGCTCTGCCGTCCCCACATGAGCGAGCGGCCGCCCACGTGATAGCCGCGGAACCAGTCGAAGCGCTTGATCTCGGTGTACGGCGAGTCCTGATCCGAGGCCCACCAGTCGAGATTCTTTTCGTTGAGCGGATAGTCGCGCTTCAGGACGGGATACGCCGCTTCCATGGCGCGGGTGCGGCCACCGCGATGTGGATACTGCCACGGGCCCTTCGTCGCGTTCACGTAGTCCTTGACGTGCTCGATGTTCTTGCCGCGCTCGAGCATCAGGACTCTCAGTCCCTTCTCGGTGAGCTCCTTCGCAGCCCAGCCCCCCGAAATACCGGAGCCGACTACGATGGCGTCGTAACTCTGTGCCACGAATCCCCCCAAGGTTTAAGCACTGCTGGAAATTTTCGTTACGGGACGGCGTCGCACCACCGGCGACGCACTTTCATTTCGAAACGGGCTTCTCTCCGCGGGTCGCCGCGATGTAGGTGACGGTGTCCCACGCGTTGTGGATCCCGACGCAGAGCAACGCGATCGAGACGGCGGCGATCATGAACATCGCCCAGCGCTGCTCGTGGGCCAGGCCCGCCGCGCCCACGAACAGTCCCGCGTACGAGCCCATCGGCAACAGCAGATGCCACACCCAGTCCTCGAGCACGGGCTTGTAGCCGGTATCGGCCTGGCGGAGCATGCGGCGCAGCACGACGAACACGTACACGACGCCGGCGATTGCCATGAAGCCGATGACGTGCGCGACGCTGCGTGTCTGCTGCCATGGCGCGCTGAGGACCGCGGAGATGAGCAGCACCGCGACGAAGTGGATGACGTTCGGCGTTCCGAAGGCATTCACGGAATCGGCGGTGCGCGGCAGGTTGGAATCGGCGGCGAGGGCGATTACGACGAACATGAGGCCGGTCAGCGCCCCGGCCGAGGAGCCGACGATGACGTAGAAGCTCTCCCATTCGGTCAGCAGGGCGTGCGCTGAGGGCTCCATGACTCCTCATGATGCGTGTTTAGACGCGAGACGGCCAGGGTATTAATTCGGACCCATCGTCCGCTCCTGACGGTACAGTCAGGGGATATGAAGTATGCGTGCGCGCTGCTCGTCGTCGCTGCCTGTGGTCCCCGTCCCGGGCAGGCGAGCACGCCGGCCGACGCTTCGCGCGCGGCGCCTCCGAGAACCGACAGCGTCGTCGACTCGGTCGCCGTTGCGCTCGACTCCGGCATCATCACGCCACGCGAAGTCGCCCAGGGCGAACGCCTCTTCAACGGCCAGGGCGGCGACGGGATTTGCGCGACGTGTCACGGGCAGAACGGCGCCGGCACCGGAGCGGCGCCCGCGCTCGACGATCAGACCTGGATCAACGGCGATGGCAGCATCGGGTTCATCAAGGGCACCATGATCCAGGGCGTGCCGAACCCCAAGGAGCATCCGTTACCCATGCCGCCCTTCGGTCACACCTTCTCGGAAGATCAGCTGCAGGCGCTCGCGGCGTATGTCTATTCCTTGAGTCACGGACGGGCGAAATGAAGAACTTCGCGCCGCTGATTCGCGACGTCCGACCGCAGGTCTTCGTCGTGCCCACGGACACGCCGGAGTCCGACGGCACGTTCGAGTGGGCCAGTACGACGATGATCGTCGTCACGATTGCGGCCGGCGGACGTGAAGGCTTGGGGTACACGTACGGCCACAGCGCTGCCGCGCAGGTCATTCATGAGACGCTCGCCCCGCTCGTGCGTGGTGCCGACGCAATGGCGGTCGACGGATGCTGGCGCGCGATGGTCCGCGCGGTTCGCAACGTCGGGCTCAGCGGCATCGCGGCAACCGCGATCTCCGCCGTCGACAACGCACTGTGGGACTTGAAAGCCCAGCTCCTCGGCGTGCCGCTCGTCACGCTGCTCGGCCCGGTGCGCGACAGTATCCCGATTTACGGCAGCGGCGGCTTCACGTCGTACTCTGACGCGCAGCTCGAACAGCAGCTGGGCGATTGGGTGGCGCAGGGCATTCGCCGCGTGAAGATGAAGCTGGGACGCCATCCGGAGGCGGACGTTCATCGCGTCGCGATCGCGCGCCAGGCGATCGGCGATGATGCCGAGCTGTTCGTGGATGCCAATGGCGGCTACACGCGCAAGCAGGCGCTCGGGTTTGCCCAGGAATTCGCGCGCTACGGCGTCAGCTGGTTCGAGGAGCCGGTCTCGTCGGACGATCTGCAGGGGTTGCGGCTCGTGCGCGATCACGCGCCGCCCGGCATGGACATCGCCGCGGGCGAGTACGGCTTCGACGTCTGGTACTTCCGCCGGATGCTCGATGCCGGTGCGGTGGACGTGCTCCAGGCCGACGCCACGCGTTGCTGTGGAATCACGGGCTTTCTGCATGCCGGCATGCTGTGCGAAACGGCGATGATTCCGCTGTCCGCGCACACCGCGCCGTCCATCCATGCGCAGCTCGGTTGCGCCGTTCCGCGGATGCGACACGTCGAGTGGTTCCACGATCACGAGCGGATCGAGCATCTGCTGTTTGATGGCGCGCCGGTGCCGAGCGACGGCGAGCTTCGCCCGGACCGCACGCGACCTGGTCTGGGACTGTCGCTGAAACAGGCTGATGCCGCACGCTACGCCGCCTGAGCTCGAACGGGCGCTGCAAAAACAGATTCGGGGTGAGGTGCGCTTCGATGCCGGAAGCCGCGCGCTCTATGCGACCGACGCCTCGAACTACCGCCAGGTCCCGATCGGCGTCGTAATCCCGCGGGATGAGAACGACGTCGTCCAGACCATCGCGATTTGCCGCGAGTATGATGCTCCGGTCCTCGCGCGCGGCGGCGGCACGAGCCTCGCCGGCCAGGGCTGCAACGTTGCCGTCCTGATCGATTTCTCCAAGCATGTGAACCGCATTCTCGAGCTCGATCCCGACGCCCGGATCGCGCGCGTACAGCCGGGGATCGTGCTCGACGAGCTGCGCAACGCCGCGGAGCGACATCACCTGACGTTTGCGCCCGACCCCGCGACTCACAACCACTGCACGATCGGCGGCATGATCGGCAACAACTCGTGCGGTGTGCATTCGGTCATGGGCGGCAAGACGGACGACAACGTCGAGGCGCTCGACGTGCTGACGTATGCCGGCGAGCGGATGCGCGTCGGCGCCGGCGAGGAGCAACGGGGTCCGATCTTCGACCGGCTGCGCGCGTTCCGTGACCGCTACGCGGACCAGATTCGCCGCCGGTTTCCGAAAATCCCGCGCCGCGTCTCCGGCTACAATCTCGACCAGCTGCTGCCGGAGAACGGCTTTCACGTCGCTCGCGCGCTTGTGGGAAGTGAGGGCACGTGCGTCACCGTTCTGGAAGCGAC
>DATDEZ010000007.1:0-8649 GCA_036522875.1 Gemmatimonadales bacterium
CTCAACGCCGGGGTCGAGCACGAGGGCGAGCCGCTGACGCTCAAGGATGCGGGCTTCAAGTACTCAGGGTGATGCCCTCCGGTACACCACCTTCCCGCCGACGATCGTGTAGCGCGGCTTGATCGTGCCGAGTGAATCGGGCGGCACGACGAACGGATCGCGATCGAGCACGACGACGTCGGCGAACCGTCCTGCCGCCAGCGTCCCCCATTTCTGCTCGTTGAACGTCGCCCAGGCATTGCCGTACGTGTACGCGCGCAACGCCTCCCCCACCGTGATCTTCTGGTCGGGCACCCAGCCGTTCGGATTCTTGCCATCGAGCGTCCGGCGCGTCACCGCCGCATAGACGCCGAGCATCGGATCGAGCGGCGCGACCGTCCAGTCGGACCCGAACGCGAGCGGCGCGTCGGTGTCGAGCAAGCGCCGAAAGGCATACGTCGTCTTGATCCGCTCGGGCCCGATGCGCTTTTCCACCCAGCGTCCGTCGTCGATCGCGTGATAGGGTTGCATGGACGGCACCACGCGCCGCTGCCCAAAGAGCGGGATTTCCTGCGGCCTGAGGTGCTGCGCGTGCTCGACGCGGAAGCGCCGGTCCCGCGCGCCGTGCGCGTGCGCGACGCTGTCATAGATCGCGAGGATGATCGCGTTCGCGCGGTCGCCGATCGCGTGCACGGCGATCTGCAATCCCACCGAGTCGGCGCCGCCCACCAGGGCGCGCATGTCGGGTTCGGGCTGGTGCATCAAGCCGCTGTACCCCGCTGAATCGGAGAACGGCTCGAAGAAATACGCCGTGCGCGAGCCGGCCGAGCCGTCCATGTAGCCCTTCACGCCGCCGATCTTGACCCAGTCGTCGCCGCGGTCGTGCGCGGCGCTCTCGGCGACCGCGCGCCAGTCTTCGATCGGCAGATAGAGGAACACCCGCGCGGTCATGCGGCCGGCGCGCTCCATGCGCTTGTAGGCCGCCAGATTCGCCCACGACGCCGACATGTTCGCCGTCGCCGTGACGCCGAGCGACGCCGCGTAGGCGAGCGCGCGCGCGGCCGCGGAGTCTTCTTGCTCGGGCGACGGGTCTGGAATCGCCGCGCCGATCATGTTCAGCGCGTTGTCCTTGAAAATGCCGGTCGGCTCGCCGCGAGCGTCGCGCAGCATTTCGCCGCCGAATGGGACTTTCGAATCCCGCGTGACCTTCGCCGCGCGCATCGCCGCCGCGTTGGCGAGCGCTTCGTGGCCGTCGAGCCGGTTGATGAACACGGGATTGTTCGGCGTCACGGAATCGATCCACTCGTGATGCGGCAGCGGCGCGCCGGCCCACAGCGTGTGATCCCAGTCGCCACCGACGATCCACTCGCCCGGCTTCAAATGTCCAGCGTACTCCTTGATGCGCCGTACGAACTCCTGCGGCGTCGCGGCATTGCGGAGATCGACCGACGCGAGCTGAAAGCCGCCGTCGATGAAGTGCGTGTGCCCGTCGACGAGCCCCGGAAGCACCAGGCCGCCGTTCGCGCGCAACACCTCGGTGTTCTTGCCGACATACCGCGCGATGTCGGCCGAGTCGCCGACGGCGAGGATCTGGCCTCCGCCGATCGCGACCGCGCCGGGACGGCCGCGTCCCGCGGACAGGCCGGTCCAGACCGAGCCGCCCTGAATGACGATGTCGGCTTTGGAGCCGCAGGCGGCGAGCAGCATCAATGGAACGACGTACGACGCACGACGCACGGTCTTTCCTCCTAACGCAGTTTGGTGATGCGGCGGATGGTATCGAGCGCGGCCATCGGGCTGGGCCCCGGATCCGCGGGCGGCTTGGGTTTGGACGAGACGCTCAAGCCGTCGCGAATGTCGAGCAGGACCTCGAGTAACAACTGCTCGCGCTGATAGGCGGCGTCGAGATCGGCCATGCGCCGCTCGTCTTTCAAAGCCTTGGCGCGCTCGTACGCTTCGCGATAGACGGTGTCGAGATTGTCGAGAATCTCTTGGCGATGACGTGGACTCACGAAGGCCAAAGATATAGGTTCCGCGCATGACGCTCAAAGGCAAGCGCGTGCTGTTTTTTGCCGCTCCGCTCTATGAGGACCTGGAGCTGTGGTACCCGAAGATCCGCCTGGAAGAAGAAGGTGCGAGCACGACGGTGGCCGGAATGGGCGAGAAGACCTACCCCGGCAAGCGCGGCTACCCCGTCACCGTGGACACGAACGTCGATCAAATCGACGCGTCCGATTTCGACGCGCTCGTCATTCCGGGCGGCTTCGCGCCCGACCAGCTGCGCCGCTCCGAGAAGGTCCTACAGCTGACGCGGGAGATTTATCAGGCCGGGAAACCGGTCGCGTTCATCTGTCACGCCGGATGGGTCCCGATCTCCGCGAAGATCCTGAAAGGCAAACGCGCGACCAGCGTGCGCGCCATCAAGGATGACATGGAAAACGCCGGTGTGACGTGGGAGGACAGCGCGGTCGTGGTCGACGGCAACCTCATCTCCTCGCGCACGCCCGCGGACCTGCCGCAGTTCTGCAAGGCGCTGATCGCCGCGCTACGACACGGACCGCAGGACTAGGCCGCTCGGCACCTTCGGAATGAAGTAGGTGGACTTCGGCGGCATCACGTCGGCCGCGTCGGCGACCGCGAACACCTGCTCGACCCTGGTCGGATTCAGCAACACCGCGAGCGCCGCGCCGCCGTGTTGAACCAGCTCCAGCGCTTCCTTCGCATCCGCGACGTAGCGAACAATCGGCGTCGACGTTCCGGTGCCGAGAATCTCCTTGACCACGAAGGACTCGACGCGCGCGACGTCGAGCTCGCGCACGGCGTCGCTCTGCGCGAGCATCGGCAGCCGGTCGGGCAGGGCGTCGGGGCGGAGCAGCAGCGCGAGCGTGCGCGAGCGATCCGCGACGAGACAGGCAGTGCGGTCACGACCGATCGACGCGAGATGCGCGACAGGGTCCCCGCCCGCCGGCACGGCCTGGATGTCGAACCACCCGCGCCAGCGGGGCAGCAGGCGATCGAGATCGCGGCCGGCACCGAAGATCACGCGATGCGTCGGCAGGACCGCGAGCCCCGGGTCCTGCGCCGAGACGACCAGCGCGAGCACGCGGTCGGCAGCGCGGTTCTCGAGCGCATATGCGCTCGCCGTCTCATAGCGGTGATGGCCGTCGGCGATATACAGCGGCGCAGCGAGAAGCGGAATGCGTGACACGTCGCGCACCACCCACAGTCGTATGCCCACGCCGTTCAGCTCGGCCGTGGCGTCCGGCTTGCTCTGCGCGACAGCCGCGAGCGCATTCGCGAGCGCGCGATCGCGATCCGGCGCGAGCAGGAAGATCGATTCGATGTTGGTCGCCGTTGCCCGAAGCAGCGCCAGGCGATCGGCTTTGGGGCCCGCGTGCGTGCGCTCGTGCGGGCGAATGCGCCTCGGCTCGTAGCCTTCGGCCTTGGCGGCGACGAACACGCCGCGCCGGGTGCGCCGTTCGCCGGTCGGGAGCGTGAAGTCCTGCGCCAGCACATACCACGTGGGCTCGCCCTCGCGGCGCAGCACGCCCGTGCGACGCCATGCCGCGAGCAGGTCCGCGGCCGCGCGGTAGCGCTGGTCTTCCGCTTGTCCCGGCGGCGCTTCCGGCAACATCACGTGCACGATATTGTCAGCGTCGAGCGCGGCGAGGCGTACGCGCTCGGCCGCATCGATCACGTCATACGGCGGCGCGATGAGACGGCTCAACCGATCAGCCGCGGCAAACCGCTCGCCCCGAAACGGCGCTACGAGGTCATCCATGAGCTTGCGCGAAGCCCAACACACCGTCGACCAGTGGGTGGACCAGTTCGAAGTGGGTTACTTCCCGCCGCTCGCCAACGTGGCGCGGCTGGCGGAGGAGGTCGGAGAGCTGGCGCGCGAGATCAATCATCAGTGCGGCCCCAAACAGAAGAAGGCGGGCGAGCCGGAGGGCTCGATCGCGATGGAGCTCGCGGACATTCTCCTGGTCGTCATCTGCATCGCCAATTCCCAAAAGATCGATCTGGACGACGCGTTCACGCGCATGATGGCCAAGGTCACCTCCCGCGACGCCGCCCGCTGGACCAGGAAGGCTCGCTGACTTCCTCGTAGATCCGCTCGTACGACACCAGCCGATCGGGATCGATCGTGCCCGGCGGCGCCGCCCGCACGGCACAGCCCGGCTCGTTCAAGTGGCGACAATTGTCGAACCGGCATTGATCGAGGTACGGCCGAAACTCCGGAAAGCAGTTGCCGAGGGAGCTGGGCTCGATTCCCCACGCGCCGACTTCGCGCAGGCCGGGTGTGTCCACGACGTAGCCGATCCCGGTGATCGGCACGAGCTCAGCGGCGGTCGTCGTATGCTTGCCCGTGCGCCATTTCTCGCTGATCGCGCCGACGCGCAGCTTGAGACCGGGCTCGAGCACGTTCAGCAGGCTCGACTTGCCGGCTCCCGACGCGCCCGTGAAGACCGAGTGGCGGCCGCGCAGCAGCTCGCGCAGCGCCGCGAGGCCTTCGTCCGCCTTCACCGACGTCGCGAGCACCTGATAACCGGCGGTCTGAAAGCGCCGGGTCAGCGGCTCCTCGATCGCGCGGTCGAGCTCGATCTTGTTGAGCACGACGGCCGCCGGCAGCTCGTTTGCCTCCGCGATCACGAGGAAGCGGTCGATCATGCGGGGGCTCGGCTCCGGATCGCGCGCGGAGGTGACGACCACCACCTGATCCACATTGGCCGCGACCGGTTGCGCACGCCGAGGCCCGGCGCCGCTGCTGCCCTGCGCCGCGCGGCGCGCGAGCACCGAACGGCGCGGCTGGATCGCAACGATGGTCGTCCCGTCCAGCGTGACGACGTCTCCCGGCACCACACGATCGCTGTCCTGGAACTTGAGTTTGCCGCGCAGCGTCGCGGTGATTTCGCCCGCTTCGGTATGGACGCGGTAGCCACCGCCGACGCGCGCGAGCACGACGCCGCTCGTTGCGCTCATGCCTGGGCCCGGGCGACGCACTGGTCGAGATGCGCCTTCACTTGCTCGAGCGTCAGCGCGAGGACGGGCGCGAGCGCCTCGTCCGGCGTCGTTCCGAACGCCAGGTAGTCGGTCTCGAGATGTCCGACCGGGCGCTCACCCTCGCCCCAGCAAACGAAGAGCAGCGCCGCCCCGTAACGACCGTCCGGTGACGTGTCATCCGCGAAAGTCCCGACGGAGTAGGGACGGCCATCCGGCCCACCGAAGGCCGGCGGACGCCCATGCACGGCTTGATAGCCGCCCAACGTGGTGTCGTCCATCAGCGCCGGCGGTGCACGGACTCTTTGAGGAGGTTCGTCGTGATGAAGGCGATGTTCGCGGGCCGCTCGGCGAGCCGGCGCATCAAGTACGGATACCAGTGGGTCCCGAACGGCACGTAGACGCGCATGTTGTAGCCTTCGCGCCGGAGCTGGTACTGGAGATCGCGCCGGACTCCGTACAACATCTGGAACTCGAAGCGCTCGACCGGAATGCCGCGGCGCCTGGCGAATCCCTTGGCGTGCTCGATAATCTTCGCGTCGTGCGTCGCGATGCCGGGATAATTCCCGCGCTCCATCAGCCGTTCCATGCAGGCGACGAAGTTGTCGTCGACGTCGCGCTTCTCGGGAAACGCGACGTCCTCGGGCTCCTTGTAGGCCCCTTTGCACAGCCGCACGCGCGCGCCGAGCGCGATCATCGCGTCGACGTCCGCCGCGGTACGTCGCAGGTACGATTGCAGCACGACGCCCACCGCGTTACCGAACTCCGGATGGAACACGTTCTGAAAAAGCTGCAGGGTGCGGGCGGTATAACTCGATTGCTCCATGTCGATGCGCACGAACGACTGCTGCTGCTTCGCGCGACCAATGATCGCCCGCATGTTGGCGAGGCACAGCGCTTCGTCGATGTCGAGACCCATTTGCGTGAGCTTGACGGAGACGTTCGCGTTGGCGTGCGCTGCCTCGATGCGATCCAGCAGGTCGAGGTACGTCCGGCAGGCGCGCTGTGCTTCTTCCGCGTGCAGCACCGATTCGCCGAGCAGGTCGAGCGAGGCCGAAAGGTTGCTGCCGTTGAGATCACGGAGTGTGGCGATCGCCTCGTCGGCGGTCTCCCCGGCCACGAAGCGCGACGCCAGTTTGCGCGCCAGGCGGTTCTTGCGCACGAACTTGAAGATGCTGGGTTGTTCGCTCAGCCACAGGAACGCGGCGCGCAGCATCAGGCGTAGAACTTCGTGCCGCTCTGGGCGTGCTCGCGCAACACCTCACACGGGGCGAACCGCGCGCCGTAGCGCTCCGCCAGGCGCTCGAGGTCGGCGACGACGCGCTCGGCACTGAGATCGTCGGCGTAGCGCAGCGGCCCGCCGCGGAACGGCGGAAAGCCGAAGCCGAAGATCGCGCCGATGTCTCCATCGCGCGGGCTGCGCACGACACCTTCTCCCAGCGCGCGTGCCGCCTCGTTCACCATGCCGAGCAGCAGCCGCTGCAGGATCTCGGCCGGCCGCGGGCCGCCGTTGGGATGGACGCCGAGCAGGCCGTAGACGCTTTCGTCGACGCCGCGCTTCTTGCCGCCGCTGTACACATAGAATCCGCGCCCCGACTTGCGTCCCAGCCGTCCTTCTTTCACGAGGACGTCGACGCCGGGCCCCGGCGCCGGCTGGATGTAGGAGTATGCGCTTTGCATGACGCCGGCGACTTTGACGGCGACATCGAGTCCGACTTCGTCGAGCAACGTCACCGGGCCGACGGGAAATCCAAACCGCACCGCCATGCTGTCGATCTCTTCGATCGACGCGCCTTCGGCCAGGAGATGACCGACCTCGTTAGCATAGGGCGCGAGGATGCGGTTCACCCAGAATCCGGGACTGTCCTTCACGACGATGACGGTCTTGCCCATGCGGCGGCCGAACGCCACGGCAGTGCTGATCGTCTGCGCGTCGGTGCGCGCGCCCGGAATCACCTCGAGCAGCGGCATCTTCGCGACCGGAGAGAAGAAGTGCATGCCGATGACGCGCTCCGGCGCGTGCGCCGCTTCGGCGATGCTCGTGATGGGAATCGTCGAAGTATTGGATGCAAAGACGCCGTGCGCCGGCAACACCTGCTCCACTTCGCCTAGCACCTGCTGCTTGACGCCGAGGTCCTCGAACACCGCCTCGATCGTCAGCTCGGCCCGTCCGAAGCCGGCGTACGTGTCGCTGCCGGAAAGCAGCGCAACGAGTCGGGCGTACTCGTACTTGTTGATGCGGCGTCGCTTCAAACGATCGTCGAGAATCGCGCGGGCCGTCAGGATACCCTGCGACACGCGGCCGAGATCGGCGTCCTTCATGCGGACGTCCACTTCGGCCTGCGCGACGGCGGTGCCGGCGATCCCCGATCCCATGAATCCCGAGCCGATGATGCCGAGCCGCTCGACACGAACCGGCGGCGGCGCGTTCTCGACTCCGGGATCCTTTTTGAGCTGGTTCGTCGCGAAGAAGATCTGCACGAGCTTGCGCGAGACGTCGGTCACCGCGAGCTGGCCGAACAGTTGCGCCTCGCGCTTCAGTCCCTCGGCCATGCCGTGCTTGAGACCGTACTCGACCGCGTCGAGCGCGGCGAGCGGCGCCGGATAGTGGCCACCGGTGCGCTCGAGCACTTGCTTGCGGGCGCTGCGGAACACGAGCGCGCGCCCGAGCGGATTGCCGTCGAGCAGGAAGCCGAGCAGACCGCCCTGTCGCTTACGCTTGGGGCGCCAACCGCCGGCCATGCGGCGGGCCGCGGCGAGCGTGATGTCCGCGAGAATGGGCGCCGGCACGAGCTCGTCGACCATGCCGAGCCGGAACGCCTTCGCGGCGCGCTCACTCTTGCCCGCCAAAATGATGTCGAGCGCGGCGCGCGCGCCGATCAACCGGGGCAAGCGCTGGCAACCGCCCGCGCCGGGCAGAATTCCGAGCTGAACCTCAGGCAGGCCGATCGACGTCCTCGGATGATCGGTCGCCACGCGGTAGTGGCATGCGAGGGCAAACTCGAACCCTCCGCCCAGGCACGCGCCGTGAATTCCCACCGCGATTGGCTTGGGGAAGCGCGCGATCCGCTCCAGCATTTCTTGCCCATCGGCCGACAGTCGCTCCGCCTCGGCGGCGGAGCCGAGCTGCACGAACTCCTCGATGTCTGCACCCGCGATGAAATTGTCCTGCTTGCCCGAGAAGAACGCGACGGCGCGCACGCGGCTGTCGTCAGCCAGCGCCGCGAAGCACGCCAGGAACTCGTCTTTCACCGCACGCGAAATGACGTTGACGGGTTGGCCCTTGAGATCGAGGACGACGGTCGCAATCCCGTCGTCGATGTCCCACGTGACGGCGGGTGTGGCGCTGCGCGGCGCGGCGAGTGTCGCCATCAGCGGCGTTCCAGGACCATCGCGAAGCCCATGCCCCCTTGCGCGCAGACCGAGATCAAGCCGAACTGCACGTCGCGCCGCTTCATTTCGTTCGACAGCGTCGTCACCAGTCGGCCGCCGGTCGCGCCGAACGGATGGCCGATCGCGATCGAGCCTCCCATGACGTTGATGATGTCTTCGTTGATCTCCCAGCCCTTGGCGGCGAAGCCCTGGAGATTCGAGAGCACCTGCGATGCGAATGCCTCGTGGATCTCGATCAATCCGAGATCCTTCCATTGAATACCCGCGCGCTCGAGC
>DATDEZ010000008.1:0-18870 GCA_036522875.1 Gemmatimonadales bacterium
AGCTTGCGGTCGGCGATCGTCGCGCGCGCGGCCGGCGAGAACACCTCGGCGCCGCCGCCGGGGAGTGAATCGACGCCCGCGTCCTTCATCGCGAGCAGGACATCCCGCGCCGTGATTCCCTCAATGCGCGCCAAATGCGCAACTTCAACCGCGGTGAGTGCCTTAATCATGACTCCGGGGTGGCGCTCTTTCAGGCCGCGAAACATGTCTGTGTAGTACGACAGCTTCAGCTTGGGATGCAGCCCACCGACGATGTGGAACTCGCGCGTCGGATTCTCGCGCGCCGCGTCCGCCTCGGCGAACACGTCCTCGAGGCTGCGCGTGTAGGCGCCGTCTTCCTTCGGCATGCGCGCGAACGAGCAGAAGACGCAGGTGTTGCGCAGGATGCAGACGTTGGTCGGATTGATGTGCTGGTTCGCCGCGAAGTAGACGCGATTGCCGTTCCGGCGGCGGTTCGCGAGATCGGCGAGCCGGCCGATCGTCAGCAGGTCGTCCGATGCGAAAAGCGCGAGGCCATCCTCGCGCGTCAACCGCTCTCCCCGCTCGACCTTCTCCGCGATGAGTCGCAGACTCACGGCGCTCTCCGAATCGCGAGCGTCACATTGTGCCCGCCGAAGCCAAACGAGTTGGAGAGGGCGACGTCGAACCGCCGGTTCACGGCCTTGTTCGGCGCCGAGTCGAGGTCGCAGGCGGGATCGGGATTGAACTGGTTGATCGTCGGCGGAATGACGCCGTTCTGGAGCGCGAGGGCGCAGATCGCCGCCTCGAACGCGCCGGCGGCGCCGAGCAGGTGGCCGGTCATCGACTTGGTGGAGCCGAAGATCAGCTTCTTTGCCTGCGTGCCGAACACCGCCTTCACCGCGGCCGTCTCGGCGGCATCGCCGTGCGGCGTGGACGTGCCGTGCGCGTTGATGTAGCCGACTTCCTCGGGCCGGATGTTGCCCGACTGCATCGCGAGGCGCATCGCTTCCTGCGCGCCTGAGCCGTCCGGCGCGGGCGCGGTGATGTGATGAGCGTCGGCCGTCGCGCCGTACCCGACGATCTCCGCGATGATCTTCGCGCCCCGGCCCTTGGCGCGCTCCCACTCTTCCAGAATCAGCACGGCCGCCCCGTCGCCCATGACGAAGCCGTCGCGGTCCTTGTCGAACGGCCGGCTGGCGGTCTTGGGATCGTCGTTGCGCTCCGACAGCGCCTTCATGTTCGCGAAGCTGGCGAGCGCGAGCGGCGTGATCGCCGCCTCCGATCCGCCCGCGACCATGACGTCGGCCTTGTTGTCCTTGATGAGGTCGTAGGCGTCGCCGACGGCGTGACCGGACGACGCGCACGCCGATACCGTGCAGTAACACGGGCCCTGAAATCCGAACCGCATCGACACGATCGCCGACGCGACGTTGGCCATGAACATCGGCACGAAGAAGGGAGACACCCGGCTGGGTCCCTTCTCGATGAACGCCCGCATGTTGTCTTCGAACGTCGCGATGCCGCCCGTGCCCGAGCCGATGATGACGCCGATCCGCTTGGGATCGAGCGGGCTCTTCTCGAGACAGGCGTCGCGCACGGCCTGGACCGCGGCGCCCATCGCGAACTGCGAGAACAGGTCGTAGCGGCGGGCTTCCTTCTTCTCGATGTACTGGAGGGGGTCGTACCCCTTCACTTCGCAGGCAAAGTGGACGGGCAACTGCGTGTGATCGAAGCGGGTGATCGGCCCCGCCCCCGACTCACCGGCGACGAGGGCGGCCCAGGTGCTCGCGACGTCGTTTCCGACCGGCGTCACGAGCCCCATGCCCGTGATCGCCACCCGCCGAGTCACTACTTGCCTTTCCCCATCTTGTCATGGAGGTAGGTCATCGCGGCCCCGACCGTGCGGAGCTTCTCCGCTTCTTCATCCGGGATGTCGATGTCGAATTCCTTCTCGAAGGCCATCACCAGCTCGACCGTGTCGAGACTGTCGGCGCCCAGGTCTTCCATGAAGCTCGCGTCGTTGGTGAGCTTGTCGCGCTCGACCCCAAGCTCTTCGACAATGATGTCTTTGACCTTCTCCTCGAGCTGCTTCATGTCCATTGCCATGGGTAACCCTCAGCGAAGGTAAGGGAATGGGGGGACTTCACATCACCATCCCGCCGTCGACGACAAAAACCTGCCCCGTAATGTAGCTGGCCAAGTCGGAGGCGAGAAAGAGGACGACGGAGGCGATGTCGGACCCCTGCCCCAGCCGCCCCAACGGAATGTTGTCCTGAAAGTACTTCTTGGCTTCCGGCGTAATGTTCCGCGTCAGCTCGGTCTCGATATACCCCGGCGCCACGGCGTTCACCAGCACGTTGCGGGAGGCTAACTCCTTCGCGACCGACTTGGTGAAGCCGATCACGCCCGCCTTGGCGGCCGAGTAGTTGGACTGGCCCTTGTTGCCGTTCAAGCCCACGACGCTCGTGATGTTGATGACCCGGCCCCAGCGGCGCTTGATCATGCCGCGCGCGGCGTACTTGGTCATCAAGAACGTGCCCTTCAGGTTGGTATCGACGACCGAGTCCCAATCTGCTTCGGTCATCAGAAACAACAGCGTATCCTTGGTGAAGCCGGCGTTGTTGACCAGGACGTCGATCCGGCCGAAGTCCTTCTCGACCGCCTTGGCGAACGCCTCGACCTGGCTGCTCACGCCGACGTCGCACGCGTAACCGCGGGTGCCCTCGCCGAACGCGCTCGCGGTTTGCTCCGCCGCCGCGGCGTCGCGGGAGCAGAGCGCGATTTTCGCGCCCGCGTCGATGAACGCGCGGCAAATATCGTGTCCAATCCCGCGCGTGCCGCCGGTGACGAGTGCGACCTTGCCGGTCAGATCGAGCTGCATCCGGTTCCCGCTCTGCGCCGCGGGATCTATTACCGCCCGTCGAGCTGTGGTCATAAGGTCATGCTGCTTCCATGAACTTGGTCACCTCATCCGCCGTGCCAAGGCTGACCACGTTCGCCTCAGGGACGATTCGCTTCAAGAGACCGGCGAGCACGGCGCCGGGGCCGACTTCGACGAACCGCGCGCCGTCGCCTCCGAGCCGCGCCGCGTGCTGCATGCATTCTACCCAACGAACGGGCGCCGTGAGTTGGTCGGACAGGAGGCGCCGCGCCCGACCCGCGTCCTTGACCGCCTCAGCGGTGGCGTTGGCGACCACCGGGAACACCGGATCTGCGAACTCGGCGCGCTCGAGCGCGAGCTGGAGGTGATTGCGCGCGGGGCCCATCAACGGCGAGTGAAACGCACCGCTCACCTTCAGCGCAATGACGCGCTTCGCGCCGCGCTTCTTGCAGAGCTCGCCGGCGCGCGCGACCGCCTCCGGATCACCGGAGATGACCGTCTGGTCGGGGGCGTTCATATTGGCCGCCACGGCGACGCTCGCCTGCTGCGACGCCTCGGCGCACGCCGCTTCGACGTCTTTCGTCGCGAGTCCGAGTATCGCCGCCATGGTACCGGGACGCTCTTCCCCGGCCTTCTGCATCAGCTCACCACGCCTGCGGACCAGTTTGGCTGCCGCCGGCGGCTCGAGCGCGCGCGCCGTCACGTAGGCCGAGTACTCGCCGAGCGAATGACCGGCGGCGGCGACGGCCTTGCCGGCTTTCTCGCCGACGATCGCGAAGACCGCGGCGCTGTGCGCGAGGATCGCGGGCTGCGTGTTCTGGGTGGAGGTCAGCTCGTCTTCCGGGCCGTCGAACATGAGGCGCGAGAGCGCTGTGCCGAGCGCGTCGTCGATGGCGTCGAACACGGCGCGCGCCGCCGGAAAGCGGTCTGCCAGATCCTTCCCCATGCCGACTTTTTGCGCGCCCTGACCGGGGCACAGCCAGATCGTGCTTACCACCGCACGACCATGCTTCCCCACGTGAAGCCGGCACCGAACGCGCAGAACATCACGGTCATGCCCGGCTTGAGTCGCCCGGATTTCACGGCTTCATCGAGCGCGATCGCGATCGACGCCGCCGACGTGTTGCCGAAGCGGTCGACGTTCACGTAGACCTTGTCCATCGGCATGCCGGCGTGCTTCGCGGTGGCTTCGATGATCCGAATGTTGGCTTGGTGCGGAATGAGCAGGTCGATGTCGGCGGCGGAGAGTCCGGCGCGCTCCAGCGCGTGGTCGCAGGCGTCCGCCATCGACAGCACGGCGGCCTTGAACACCTCGCGGCCCGCCATCTTGATGTAGTAGCTGTGATCCTTGAGCAGCTCTTCGCTCGGCGGATGCGTCGCGCCACCGCCGGGCCGGTACAGCAGCTCGGCGAGCGTGCCGTCGGTCTTCAGGTACGACGCGAGAATGCCGCGGCCATTCGTGCTCCTGCGTACGATCGTCGCGCCCGCGCCGTCACCGAACAGCACCGCCGTCGTGCGGTCGCTCCAGTCCATGATGCTGGTGAGCTTTTCGGCCGCGATGACCAGCACGTGATTGGCCTGCTCCGCCGCGATCATCCCCTCGGCCGTGCTGAGCGCGAAGACGAACCCCGAGCACGCGGCGATGACGTCGTAGGCGGCCGCGTTCTTGGCGCCGAGCACGGCCTGGAGGTCGCAGGCCTGGGACGGCAGCAGGCGATCGGGCGACGCGGTCGCGTAGACGATGGCGTCGATGTCGAGCGGCGTGAGGCCCGTCTCCTCGAGAACCTGGAGCGCGGCCGCTTTGCCCATGCACGCGTTCGTCTCGTCCTTGGTCGAGACCCGGCGCTCCCGGATGCCGGTGCGCTCCTGGATCCACTGGTCGGACGTCTCGAGGAATTTCGAGAACTCCTCGTTCTTCATGACGCGCGCCGGCGCGTAGCTGCCGGTGCCCCAGAGCTCGGCGAACGGGCGCTTCATGCGGGCACCTTGCCCTCGGCGAACTCGGCCGCGATGTCGTCGGAGAGATGGCTTTTGACCGCCTGCACGGCGACGCGGATCGCGTTCTTGATCGCCTTGGCGGGCGACGCGCCGTGACAGATGATCACGACGCCCTGCACGCCGAGCAGCGGCGCGCCGCCGTACGTGGCGTAGTCGAGGACCTTGAGGACGTTCGCCATCTCGGGCCGCTGCAGCACGTCCGGCGCCTCCCGCTTGATCAGTGACACGAAGACACGACCGGCCGACTCGTAGAACTTGAGCACGACGTTGCCGACGAAGCCGTCGCAGGCGACGACGTCCAGCCGCTGTCCCCGCGCTTCGCCGACGGGGATTTCGCGACCTTCGACGTTGCCGATGTAGTTGAGTCCGGGAGTCTGCTTGAGGAGCTGGTGGGCTTCTTTGACGACCGCGTTTCCCTTCTCGTCTTCCTCGCCGATGTTCAGCAGGCCGACCGTGGGATTGGGCCGGCCGAGCACGTCGCGCGCGTAGACCGAGCCGAGGTGCGCGAAGCCGACGAGCTCGCGGGCGTCGCAGTCGATATTGGCGCCGGCATCGAGCACGAGGACGGGCTGTCCGGCGCTCGGAAACAGCGCCCCGATGGCGGAGCGCTGGACGCCGGGATGCAACCGGAGCAGCAGGGTGCTCGCGGCCATGACGGCGCCGGTGTTGCCCGCCGAAATGAACGCGTCGGACTTCCGCTTCTGCTGGAGGCCGAGGCCGACCGCGATCGACGAGCGGGGCTTGCCGCGGATCGCGGCGAGCGGTTTGTCGCCCATGCCGACGACGTCGGGGGCATCCACGATTTCGACGCGCGCGCGATCGACGTCCCCGACGCGACCGAGCGCGGCCTCGATGTCGGCCTTGCGGCCCACCAGCTGGAGCTGGTAGTCGGGCGGCAACTCCTTCAGGGCCTGCGCCGCCCCTTCGACCTCGACTTGGGGAGCTTTATCACTTCCCATCGCGTCCAACGCGATGCGGATCATCAATCCTCGACGGTTATCCGCTGCTCGCCGTTGTAATAGCCGCACGTCGGGCAGACGCGATGCGGCTGCTTCATGTCACCGCAGCGCGGGCAGGCCTGCAGCGTGGGGCGTACCGCCTTGTAGTGCGTGCGGCGCGCGCGCTTCTTGCGCTTGGAGGTCCTGCGCTTGGGTACGGCCATGTACCGGTATCCTTTTCAGTTAGAGCGAAGCTTGTCTTTCAACGCCATGAGCGGCTGCCAGCGGGCATCGGCCCGAGGTGCGCAGCCGCACGGCCCGGCATTCAGATCTTTCCCGCACTGCGGGCACAATCCCTTGCAGTCTTCGCGGCATAGTACGTACCGCGGCGCCGCCAGGAACAGCTCTTCCCGGATCGCCGGTGTGACGTCCACCTCCGTCGCATCCGGGGCGACCGGGTAGGCATCAGGGTCGTCCTGCGCCTCGGGATCCTGGGAGAACAGGGCGCCGATCTCCAGGCTGAGCGGCGTCGCCACCGGCACGAGACAGCGACGGCATTCGCCGGCGATCACCGTGGTCGCCGTCCCCTGCCAGTAAAACCGGTCTTCCCCGATGGACTGCAGCCGTCCACCGACCACGACCGGCTCTTTCAGTTGGATCTCCGCCCCTGCCAGCGCGGGGTCGTCCTGTGTCAGCTCGCCCCGTGTTTCGACTGGACCACGGGCCAGCTCCCGCAGATCGACTCGCAACATGGTGACGGCGAAGCTAAACCCTTATGCCACTTGCGTCAACGGCGTCAGCGCCGTCCGCGCTGGGGGAAGAAAAACGCGACCTCCCGTGCCGCATTTTCGGGCGAATCGGAAGCATGAATCGCGTTCCGCTCCTTGGATTGCGCGTACAGCTTCCGGATCGTGCCCGGCTCGGCCTGGGCCGGGTCGGTGGCTCCGATGACCTTCCGCAGGTGACTGACGGCTTCGTCCCGCTCCAGGGCGAGCGCCAGGGCCGGCCCTGAGGTCATGAAGGCGACCAGCGGCCGAAAGAACGGCCGCTCCTTGTGGACCTCGTAGAAGGATTCGGCGCGCTCCGTGGTCAGGTTGACCATCTCCGCGGCGCGGATGCGAAAGCCCTCGGCCTCGAGATGCGCGATGATCTTGCCGGTATGGCCGGCGGCGACTGCGTCCGGTTTGACGATGGCGAGTGTCAGCATTGGCCTCAAAGGAGAACTGCGTTCACGGGGTGGCGACGAGACGACGAATGAGATCCGCGCGCGTCAGAAATCCGACCACGATGCCCTCGCGGACCACGGGAAAGCGATCGACGTCCTTGTTGCTCATGAGATTGGCGACGTCGGTCAACGTCTGATCCTCGGAGACGCACAGCACGGCCCGGGACATCACGTCCTTGACGGGCAAGGCGCGCGGATCGGCGCTGCCGGCGTGGCCGGCCGTCGGATTCGCGGGGAGCGCGCGGAATTTTCCACTCTTCGACCGCTGCAGATAATCCGGGATCAGGTACTTCAGCAGCTCGCGATGCGTCACCATGCCCACGAGCGAGCCGTTGTCGTCGACCACCGGCAGCGCGCGCACGTCCTTGTCCATCATCATGCGCGCGACGTCGCCGAGGCTTTGATTGGGCGTGGCGGAGAGGACGTGCGGGGTCATCAGATCGCGGACCGCGAGGTGACTGGGCAGCTCCAGGCTCTGCAGCGCGCCGATCTGCACGAGCTGCTCCGGCGTCTTCGCGGCCAGCATCGCGAGCACGATGGCCGGATCGGACAACAGGCGCGCGAACGCGCCGACGACCTGCAGATACGTCGGCGTCTCGCGCGGCGGCGCGACGACCAGAATGACGATCCGCGCCGTGCGGTTCGCGTCTTTTTCCCAGCGAATCGGCGTGGGCGACACGCCGACCGCCGTCGTCAGCATGCGCACCGCCTCCGTACGGAAATGCGGGAGAAACGCGTGCGCGCCGACGCTGACCATGTCTTCCGGCCAGGCGTTGCGGATGACGGCATTGATGCGGTTCGCGTCCGCCACGCCGCTCGCGACGAGTCGCTCGGCCAGCCGCTCGGTCGCCTCGCGCACGGTCTGTGCGATCAGCGGCACGACGACGTGGGCCGGCGCGACGACGTCGCTCAGCTTCACACGCGTTCCTTGAGCAGCGGCACGACGTCGGCCGGGCGCTTCATGACGCTGATCCCCGCCTTGGCGAGCGCCGCCATTTTCTCGGCGGCCGTGCCGGAGGAGCCGGAGATGATGGCGCCGGCGTGTCCCATGCGCCGGCCGGGGGGCGCGGTCTGACCGGCGATGAACCCGATCACCGGCTTCTTCACGTTCTCCTTCACGAAGTCGGCCGCCTGCTGCTCGTCGGTGCCGCCGATCTCGCCGATCATGACGATCGCGCTCGTCTCCGGATCCTTCTCGAACGCGCTGAGACAGTGGATGAAGTTCGTGCCGATGAGCGGATCGCCGCCGATGCCGACGCAGCTCGACTGGCCGAAGCCGTTGGTGCTGAGCTGGTGGATGATCTCGTAGGTGAGCGTGCCGCTGCGCGAGACGAGGCCGATCTTCCCCGGCTTGCAGATGTTCCCGGGGATGATGCCCACTTTGCTCTTTCCCGGTGAGATCAGGCCGGGGCAGTTCGGCCCAATCAGCCGGGCGCCGCGCTCGTGCACGTACGGCAACGCCCGCGTCATGTCGAGCACCGGAATGCCTTCGGTGATGCAGACAATCAGCTCGAGTCCTGCATCGGCGGCTTCGAAGATCGCCGACGCCGCCACCGCCGCGGGAACGTAGATGACCGCCGCGTTCACCTGGGCCGCGTGCACCGCCTCGGCCACGGTGTTGAAGACGGGGACCTTGCCCTCGAATTGCTGCCCGCCCTTCCCCGGCGTCACGCCCGCGACGACGTTCGTGCCGTACTCCATCATCTGGTTGGCGTGGAAGGAGCCGTCGCGACCGGTGATGCCCTGGACGACGAGGCGCGTGCGCTTGTCGATGAAGATGCTCACGCCGCCTGTCCTTTCGCTTTCGCCACCGCCTGCTTCACCGCTTCGTCCATGTCGGTCAGCGCCGAGAAGCCCGCTTTGGTCAGGATCTGCATCGCGAGCTCCTGATTTGTGCCCGTGAGGCGCAGCACCATCGGGACCTTGAGCGCGAATTCGCGCGTCGCCTGGATGATGCCGTTCGCGACGTCGTCGGTGCGCGTGATGCCGCCGAAGATATTGAACAGGATGACTTTGACGCGCGGATCGGACGTGATGATGCGGAGCGCGCTGACCACCTTCTGCGGGTTCGAGCTGCCGCCGATGTCGAGGAAGTTCGCCGGGTCACCGCCGTAGTACTTCACGAGGTCCATCGTCGCCATTGCGAGTCCGGCGCCGTTGACGCAGCAGCCGACGTTGCCGTCGAGCTTGATGAACGTGAGCCCCGCTTCGCGCGCCGCCACTTCTTCGGGCGCTTCGGCCGACGGATCGCGCAGCGCGGCGATGTCGGGCCGGCGATCGAGCTCGTTGTCGTCGATGGAAATCTTGGCGTCGAGCGCTTGCACCACGCCGTCCGGCGTCGTGACCAGCGGGTTGATCTCGGCGAGCGACGCGCCGACGTCGTAGACCGTCGCGTACAGCTTCTGCATGATGTCGGCGGCGGCGCGTGCCTGCTTCACGTCGCCATAGAGCGCGAAGCCGAGTGACATCGCCTGATGCGCGAGGAGACCGTAGCGCGGATCGACGGCGAGCCGGTGAATCTTCTCGGGAGTCTTCGCCGCGACTTCCTCGATGTCGATGCCGCCGGCGGGACTGACCATCAGGACCGGCCGTTGCGACGCGCGATCGACGATGATGCCGACGTAGCTCTCGGAGGCGATCTCGGCGGCCGGGGCGATCAGGACTTTGTGGACCGTGAGGCCCTTGATCGTCATGCCGATGATGGCCTTGGCATGCGCCTCGGCCTCCGCCGCGGTCTTCGCGAGCTTGACCCCACCCGCCTTGCCGCGTCCGCCGGCATGCACCTGCGCTTTCACGACGACCTTGCCGCCGAGGCGTTCGGCGATTGCCCGGGCCTCGGCCGGCGTGGTCGCGACTTCGCCGGGCGGCACGGGGATGCCGTGCCGTCGCAAAATGTCCCGCGCCTGATACTCGTGCAGATTCACGCGTACTCCTTCGTAATCGTCGTTCCCGCGCGGCCCTGGAGCGCCGCCAGACCGTCTTCGAGATGCGCAATGATGGAGCGGTCTCCGCCCCCGCGCACGAACTCGGCGGCGGCTTCCACCTTGGGGCGCATGCTGCCGGTCCCCAAGTCCTTACCGGCGAGGAGGTGATCGGCCTCCGCCAGCGTCAGGCGCCGGATCTCTTCCTGGGCCGTGGTGCCGTACGCGCGATACACGGCCTTCACATTGGTCAGGATCAATAGAACCTGCGCGCCGATTTCCCGCCCGAGGATTGCGGCGACACGATCTTTGTCGACGACCGCGTCGATGCCCTCGAGCCCCAGCTTCGGGTCGCGGTAGACCGGCGGGCCGCCGCCGCCGCCCGCGATCACGATGTATCCCGCCACGGAGAGGTCGTGCACCATCTGGCTCTCCACGATGCCGATCGGCCGCGGGCTCGGCGCGAGGCGACGGCCGTCGCGCACCGGAATCCCCCGTGCCACGAGTCGTGCCTCGCGCACGGGATCGAGTTTGTGCCCGAGCGGCTTCGAGGGCCGGCGCAGGTCGGGGTCGTCCGCGTGACAGAGCGTTTGCGTGATCAGCGTGACGACCGAACGTCGCACGCCGGCGCGCTCCAGGGCGTTCTGCAGCGACTGCTGGATCATGTATCCCATCCACCCTGCCGTGTCGGCGACCAGCACCCCCAGCGGCAGCGGCTCGACCTGATCGGCGGCGATCTCATTGCGCGCCAGCTCGTCGCCGACCTGTGGGCCGTTGCCGTGCACGAGCACGATGTTCCAGCCGCCCTGTGCCAGATCCACGATCGGTGCGAGACTCGCGCGCGTGTAGCGGAACTGATTGCTGATCGTCGCGCGCTCGTTGGGTGGGGCGACCGCGTTCCCGCCCAGGGCAATGACGATGGTTTCCGGCTCGGACACGGCGGCGCAACCTAGCGGCGGCGCTGCGGAGGAGCAAGCTCGCTCATCAGCGCTCGCCAGAGCCGGCCGAAGGCCTCGAGGTCGCCGGCGCCGAGGGCGGAATCGGCGCGCGCGGCGAGCCGTCGGGCGCGATCCCAGCGGGCCGCGAGCGTCGTATCGGTCACCATCTGCTCGCCGCCCTTGAGCGCGGCGCGCGCCGTCAGACCCCGGCCGCTGCGGCCGTCGTACGTCACGTAGACTTCCGCCACGCGGGGCGCGGACGGCGCGCGCGCGCCCACGGGGTCGTAGAACTGCGCCTGCGCGGTGACGAGCGAGTTGCCGGCGGGCCACAGCCGCAGCACTCCCGGCCGCAGACTGGTCGAGCCGACGAGCTCGCCGGGCAGGCGCTGCACGCCGCCCGTCGGCGTCCGCCACAGATGGAGCTCGAGCCCTCGGTCGGTGACGGAACCGGCGAACAATCCGACGAATCGTTTCGGCGCGAGGCCGGCCGTTTCCAGGCCGGTCCCGGTCCACAACGTCCCGGGCGGCGCGGACAACTGGAACGGCTCGCGTGGCCGCACCGCGCACCCCGGACTGCCCGCGGAATCGTTGCTGACGCGCACCAGCTGCGACACTGCCAGGGCGAAGGTCTCGGCGGGAAACGCGAGCTGCGCGCGCAGATCGGCTGGGACCGCGCTGACCGGCTCGATCAGCGGCGCGAAGTGCCGCGCCCAGGTTGCGGTCAGCGAATCGTAACCGGGGGCGAGCCAGAGATGCGTCTCGCCCGTGCCGGCGCGGACCGCACCGATCAATCCCGCGCGTGCGTACCGCACCTCCGGTTCCCCTTCGCGCCAGGCGAGGGGCCTCGTTAACGGAAAGACTTCGCGCGAGACGTATCCCCAGCTCACCCACCAGAGCGCGCCGTCCCGGATCGCCGGAGCGGGCGCGCCGAAGCGCGCGAAAGGCGCGAGGCGGTCCAGCCGGTCGGTGACGTCGCGGCGCCAGAGGAGTAGGTGGCTCCCACTCTCGCTCGACAAGAGTCCCCATACCTGGATCGTCCAGGCGATCGCGAAACGCCGCCAGGCGCCGGTAATCGGGACGCCGGATACCCGGCCAGGCGGCGCGCTGTCGAGCGAGCTGACGATCGGGCTCGCCGACTCGAGGTCCGGACCGAACAGCACACGCCCGTCCGCTGCGGGCAGGCCGGCGACGGCGAGGCCACTATCGGTCTCGAGCGCCAGACGAATCGGGCCGGTCGTCGTGGTCGGCGCAATGAGCCAAGCGGGCCCGGCGTCGCTGCCTCTGAGCGCGACCGCGACCGGCGGCGCGCCGAGCGCCTCACCGACTTGCGCCTGATCCCAGATCGGGATGCCGCGGAGCGCCGCCTCGCCGGAGGCGAACACCGGCGGGATGCTCGAGTCGATCGAGGCGAGTCCGAAGGCCACACGCTCGAGCGTCGCGCGCCGCCGCGCGAGCTCCGGAGACTCGCCGCTGGATGATGCGCGCACCACACCGGGAATCACGAAGTACGCGGCGGTGAGCGTGACGAACAGCGCCGCCCAGCCCGCGATGATCATCTTCGGCCGGTCGCGCCACGCCCAAGCGAGCGAGATCAGTGCCGTCACGACCGCGACCGCGACGACCGCGATCGAGCCGGGCACCCGCACGCTGAGCGCCGCCTGGTCCGCAATCCCGTGCAGTCCCGCCACGACTTCCGCGGGATCGAGCTGCGCGCCCCACGCGATGACCAGCGCGAGAAACGCCAGCAGGACGCCGACGTGGCGGCGCGCATAGTTGCTGGCCCGGATACGTCCGCGGCGGACGCGCAACGATCCGATCACGGCGTACAGCAGCGCGACGACGCTCAGGCCCGTGACGGCGAGAACGAGCGCGCGATTCTGCAGCGCCGCGAGCCATGGCAGGACGCCGAGGTAATAACCGACGTCGTGATGCAGCGCCGCTTCGGTCACGCCGAACCGCATCGGCGAGCTGGCGAGCACGGCGTGACGCCACCAGTCGCCGGTGCCGAGCGACAGCAGGATGCCCAGGATGACGCCGAGCACGACGGTGGCGGCGAGCAGCGTGTGCTGCGGCACCGCTTCGACGATCTCGAGATCGCCGAGACGGCGGGGCATTTGCACGGAGCCGATCGCGCGATAGACGATCAGCAGATTGCCGGTGATCCAGGTGATGGCGACGGTCGCCGCGAGGGCCTGCAGCATGCGGGCGAGGTTGCGTGCCGCGATGAGTGTCGTGCCGCCCGTGAACGTCTGATCCCACGCCCGCTCGGCGGTCTCGACTGCCAGCCACCGACCCCCAACCAGAGCGGCGACGAGGAGCGCGGCGCCGATGACGTACAGCCTGCGCCGGCTCGCTCGCGAGGTCACGCCGCGGCGCCTACCCCGTGCGCCGTGAGCCAGCGCTCGACTTCGGCGCGGTATCCGTCTCGCGCCTGCACGCTCGTGGCCTCGAATCGCATCACGAGCACCGGCTGGGTGTTCGAGGCGCGCAGCAAGCCCCAGCCGTCGGGGAACGTGATGCGCACGCCGTCGAGCGTCGAGACGGGATATTTCTTCGCGAACGCGGTGGCCGCCTCCTCGACGACGGCGAACTTCTGCTCGTCCGGGCAGTCGACGCGCATCTCGGGCGTCGCGAACGTTTTCGGGAGGTCGGCGAGCAAGCGCGACAGCGGGCCACCCTCACGGGCGACGTAGTTCAGCAGGCGCGCGGCGGCAAACAGCGCGTCGTCGAAGCCGTACCAGTCGCCGCCGAAGAACATGTGGCCGCTCATTTCGCCGGCGAGCGGCGCGTGAATCTCCTTCATCTTCATCTTGATGAAGGAGTGCCCCGTCTTCCACATCACGGGCTCGAGACCCGCCTTCTTCAGCATCTGCGGCAGCACCTCCGAGCACTTCACGTCGAAGATCACCGGCTGCTTCGGTCCAAGGCGTCGGACCAGATCGCGGCCGAACAGCACGAGCAGCTGGTCTCCGAGCACCGGCTCGCCCTTCTCGTCCACCGCGCCGATGCGGTCCCCGTCCCCGTCGAACGCGATGCCGAGCTCGGCCCGTTCCTGCTTCACGGCGTGCTGAAGGTCGTGGAGGTTCTCGAGGACGGTGGGATCGGGGTGATGGTGCGGGAACGTCCCGTCCGACTCGGCGAACAGCGCCACGACGTCGGCGCCGAGCTCGCGCAGCGTCTCGATGGCGATGAGGCTCGTCACGCCGTTGCCGCAATCGACGACGACGCGCAGCCGGCGCCCGAGCGGCGAATTGCGTTTGACGATCGCCTTCCGATACTCGCGCAGCACGTCGCGCTCCGTGAGCATCTGGCCGCCCGCGCGCGCCACGAGCCTGTCGTTGTTGATCAGGTTGTAGAGGACCTGGATGTCGTCGCCGAACACCGCGTCGTGCACGAGCACCATCTTGAAGCCGTTGAACTCGGGCGGATTGTGCGAGCCCGTGACCTGGATGCCGCCGTCCACTTCGAGCGTCTTAGTCGCGAAGTAGAGCGCCGGCGTCGGCAGCTCACCGACGTCGATCGCGACGCCCCCCGCTTTCGCGATCCCGTCCCGCACGCCCTGGGCGAGCCGGCTGCCGGACGGACGGTTGTCGCGGCCGACGGCCACGCGCGGCGGCTTGCCCGTCTTGAGTCGCTCCCAGGCGAGCGTCGTGTAGGCCTGGCCGACGGCGCGCGCGGCGTCCGGCGTGAGCTGCGTGTCGACGAGGCCACGGATGTCGTACTGGCGAAAGATTGTTGCGGGAAGCTTCACGGGGCGATTCGGGATTAGGGTTTCGGGACTCGGGCGACGGCTACTGACCGGTCGTGGTCGTCGGTCGCACGCTTTCGCCGGCTGTCCGGGCGACCTCGAACAATCGGTTCGGCCAGACCCCGAAGAGGAGGACGAGGACGACGATCGCGGCGACCGCGCCGCGGCCCCAGCGGTCGAGGTAGACTTCCACGTGGGCGGTCTCCTCGGGCGCCGGCGCGGGCTTCATGTACATCGCCATGATGACGGGAAGATAGTACCCCGCCGAGACGACACTGGTCAGCACGAGGATGGCCGCGAGCACGTTCTGGCCCGCGCTCGTGGCGGCGATCAGGATGTACCACTTGCCGATGAAGCCGGCGGTGCCGGGGAAGCCCAGCAGCGACAACATGCAGACGGCGAGCCCGAAGGCGAGCCAGGGCCGGCGCGACGCCAGTCCCGCCAGATCGTCGTTCGTCACGTCGCTCTCCCCTGCCCGGCCCTTGGCCGCGAGGATCGCGAAGGCGCCGATCGTCATGAGCGTGTAGGCGACGGCGTACACGAGGAACGCGCTGCTGCCCGTGGGCCTACCGGCCGTCACGGCCACCAGGAGATATCCCGCGTGCGCGACCGACGAATACGCGAGCATCCGCTTCACCGAGCGCTGTGCCAACGCGAAAAGATTGCCGCCCACCATCGTGACCACGGCGAGCCACCACACCATGTCGTGCCAGGCCGGCACCTGCGCAAAGCCCTGGATCATGACGCGGAACAGCGCCGCGAACGCGGCGGCCTTCACGCCGGTCGCCATGAAGGCGGTGACGGGCGTCGGTGCGCCGTCGTACACGTCGGGAGCCCACATGTGGAACGGCACGGCCGCGATCTTGAACCCGAACCCTACCGTCAGCAGCGCCATCCCAACGAGCAACATCACACTCGGCGCCGCGCCTGCTCCGAGCCCGATCTGCGCGCCGATGAGCGCGATGTTGGTCGTGCCGGTCGCGCCGTAGATGAGCGCGATGCCGTACAGCAGGAATCCCGACGCAAACGCGCCGAGCAGGAAGTACTTGAGCGCCGCTTCCGCCGAGCGCGCGCGCCGGCGGTCGAATCCCGCCAGCACGTAGACCGCGATCGACATCAGCTCGAGCCCGAGAAAGATCACCATGAGGTCGGCGCCCGCCGCCATCACCATCATGCCGAGCGTGCCGAACACCAGAAGCACGTAGTACTCGGGAGCCAGGAGCTGCTCGCGCTCGAGATACGCGACCGAGATCAACGTCGTCAGCGTCGCGGCACCGAGGAAGATCCAGTCGGCGACCCACCGGAAGTCGTCCGCGGCGACCATCGTGGCGATCCCCGCGACGGCGGCGCGATGCCACCAGAGCCACCACACGGCGACCGCCGTGGACGCGAACGCGGCGAGCGTCAGGTAGCCGGCGGTGCGCAGGTCGGCCACGGTCTTATGACGCCACGCCACGAACACGAGCAGCGCCAGCGCCCATGCGGTCAGCACGAGCTCGGGCAGGAGCGAAAGCAGCAGATCGCCGTAGACGGAGGGATCGAGCGTCACCGCTGTCCTCCCGCCGCGGCCGCGGGCTCGTTCTGCGTCGTTCCCGGCTTGATCTGCTCGATCAGCTGCCGCGACGCCGGCTCCATGCGCCGCAGGAACGGCTTGGGATAGATCCCGATCCAGAAGATGCAGGCGATCAGCGGCGCGAGCACGAGGAGCTCGCGCGGCGTGAGGTCGGTGAGCTTTTCGTTCTCGCGGTTCGCGAGCGGATTGTAAATGACGCGCTGCAGCGCCGTGAGCAGATAGGCGGCCGCGACGATCACACCGGTCGTCGCGATCCCGGTCGCCACGGGGTACGTGCGGAACGCGCCGAGCAGGACGAGGAACTCACCGACGAAGCCGTTGGTCGCGGGGAGCGCGATCGACGACAGCGAGACGATCGTGAGAATCGCGGCGAACAGCGGGACCACGCGCGCGATGCCGCCGTAGGCCTCGATCAGGCGGCTGTGCCGCCGCTCGTAGATCATCCCGACGAGGAAGAACAACGCGCCGGTCGAGATGCCGTGGTTGATCATGATGAGGATCGCGCCCTGCACGCTCTGCAGCGTCAACGCCCAGATGCCGAGCATGACGAAGCCGAGGTGCGCGACCGAGGAGTAGGCGATCAGCTTCTTGAAGTCGGGCTGCACCATCGCGACGAGGCCGCCGTAGATGATCCCGATCAACGCCAGCACGACGATGACGGCCTGGACGGTCTCGTTGAGCGCGACGCTCGGGAAAAACGGCAGCGCGAAGCGCAGGAAACCGTACGTCCCCATCTTCAGCAGAACGCCCGCCAGGATCACCGAGCCCGCCGTGGGCGCCTCGACGTGCGCGTCGGGCAGCCACGTGTGGAGCGGGAACAGCGGCACCTTGATCGCGAACGCAAGGAAGAACGCGGCGAAGAGCCACCACGCGACCGGCCCGAGCAGCGCGACCTGCTGGAGCAGATGCGTGTAGCCGAACGAATAGACGCCGGTCACACGACCCGCATGCAGGTACAGCACGAGGATCGCGACGAGCATGAGCAGCGATCCGAACATCGTATAGATGAAGAACTTGATCGCCGCGTACAACCGGTTCTCGCCGCCCCACACCCCGATGATGAAGTACATCGGGATGAGCATCACTTCCCACATCACATAGAAGAGGAAGAGATCGAGCGCGACGAAGACGCCGATCATCCCGGTGGTCAGCACGAGGAGGAGCGCGTAGAACCCGGCTTCGCGCTTCGTGATGTAGGTCCAGCTGCCGAGGATCGAGAGCGGCATCAGGAACGTCGTCAGCAGAACGAGGAACAAGGAAATCCCGTCCACGCCGACCGAGAAATGGATGCCCCAGGCCGCGATCCACGGGACGTCGACCGTGAACTGCATGCCGTTCGCCGGCACGAACGTCCACCACAGCGGCACCGAGATCGCGAACTCGACGAGACTGGCCGCGAGCGCGACGTATTTGGCGAGCCGGCCGGGCAGCAGCAGCACAATCAGGCCGGCGATCAGCGGCCAGACGAGCAGCACCGTGAGCACCCAGTGGGCGTACATCAGCTCATCGCCCGCCAGAGGAGGAGCAACACCCCGACCACGAAGATCGCGACGTACATCCCGACCTGCCCGGTCTGCAGCCAGCGGTTGGCCCAGCCGAGCGCGCGCGCGCCGCGCGCGGCGCCGTTCACGCCGCCGCCGTCGATCACGCGCTGATCGACCCGCTTCCACAGCACTTCGGTCGACAGCCAGACGAGCGGGCGTACGATGAGCGCGTCGTAGATCTCGTCCACGTACCACTTGTCCCGCAGCACGCGCGCGAAGCCCCGTTCTTCGGGAGCGCGGGACGCGGGAACGAGCGACTCAGGTTCGAGCAGCCGCCATGCGCCGATGATGCCGATTGCGGCGATGGCGACGGCGATCGCGACGAGCGCCCATTCGGTGCCCGTGGTCAGCCGCGCTTCGGGGACGAGTGCGGCGCCCGCCTTCCCCACCGGCTCGAGCCACCGTTCCAGCCACGCGCCGCCGTGATACAACTGCGGCACGTTGAGCAATCCGCCGGCCGCGGAGAGCAGGCCGAGCACGACGAGCGGGCCGGTCATGATCCACGGCGCCTCGTGCAAATGCGCCCGCGCCTCTTCACCGCTGCGGTTCGGGCCGTGGAAGGTGTAGAGCATGAGCCGCGTCATGTAGAACGCGGTGAGCAGCGCCGCGACGAGTCCCAAGGCCCAGAAGACGAGCCAGACCCGCTCGCTCCCGCCGCGCGCGAACGCCGCGGTGAGGATCTCGTCCTTGGAAAAGAAGCCGGCGAGCGGCGGCACGCCCGCGATCGCGAGCGTCGCGATCCACATGAGCGTGGCGGTCCACGGCATGTGGCGCGCGAGGCCACCCATGTTGCGCATGTCTTGCGCGTCGTCGTGCGCGTGCGTGTGGTGATAGGCGCGGTGCATCGCGAAGATCACGCTGCCCGAGCCGAGGAACAGCAGCGCTTTGAAGAACGCGTGCGTGACGAGATGGAAAATGCCGGCGCTGATCGCGCCCGTCCCCACGCCCAGGAACATGTAGCCAAGCTGCGAGATCGTGGAGTACGCGAGCACCTTCTTGATGTCCCACTGCTTCAGCGCGATCGTCGCGGCGAACAGCGCCGTGAGCGCGCCGATGCCCGCCACGACGGCGCCGGAAATCGGCGCCATCGCGAACAGCAGGTTGCAGCGCGCGACCAGGTACACACCCGCCGTCACCATCGTG
>DATDEZ010000009.1:0-10665 GCA_036522875.1 Gemmatimonadales bacterium
CGGCAGAACAGTCGCTCGACAGTCTCGTCGCCCATAACCGCAAATCGGCCAAGACGCACACGGGCATCTGGCGCGATCTCGCCGTGCGCAAGCGGCCGACGGAAGTGGACGCGCAGCTCGGCATCATCGTGTCGTTGGGCAGGGACGCCGGCGTACCGGTGCCACTCACCGCGCGGCTGGTCGAGCTGATCCACGAGATCGAGCGCGGCGAGCGGCCGATGGGCGGCGCCGCGCTGCAAGCCCTCGCCGCATGAACTTCGATTTCACGGGACGCACCGCGATCGTCACCGGCGCTGCGCATGGGTTCGGCCGCGCGATCGCCCAGGCGTTCGCCGCGCACGGCGCGAGCGTCTGGGCCTGCGACGTGATCGCAGATGAGCTCGCCGAGACGGAGCGGTTGTGCGGAAAGAGCTGCAGGACCCGGGTCGTGGACGTGGGCGACAAGAAGGCCGTCGAACGGTTCGTGGCAGACGCCGGAGCGGTGCACATCCTCGTGAACAACGCCGGCGGCGTGCTGGGGCAGGTGGGCCGCCCGCTCGAGCAAGTGAGCCCCGAGGACTGGCAGGCGATCTACGATGTCAACGTGACCGGCGCGTTCTACTTCGCGCAGGCCGTCACGCCCAAAATGAAAGCGGCGCGCGCAGGACGCATCATCAACATCTCGAGCGGTGCCGGGCTCGGCGTCAGTCTCACGGGCATCCAGGCGTACGCGTCCGCCAAGGCGGCGCAGATCGGGCTCACGCGCCAGCTCGCGCACGAGCTCGGTCCGTGGGGAATTACGGTCAACAACATCGCGCCGGGCTTCGTGCGCTCGAACCCGACGACCGAGAAGCAGTGGGAGTCGTACGGGACCGAAGGCCAGCGCCAGCTCATTGAGCACATCGCGCTGAAACGGCTCGGCACTCCGGAAGACATCGCCAACGGCGTGCTGTTCTTCGCCTCGGACTACGCTGGCTGGATCACCGGGCAGGTGCTCTCCATCGACGGCGGCAAGTGAAGGCGCTCCTCGTGCGTCTCGAGAGCTCGCACGGCCGGATTCTGGGCGAGCTCAAGGAATTCGCGGCGATCCCCAGTGTCAGCACTGATCCGGCGCATGCGGCGGACATCGACAAAGCTGCGCAGTGGGTGGCCACGAAGCTGCGCGCCGCCGGGCCATTCAAGGTGCAGGTCATGCCGACACATGGAGCGAGCGTCGTGTACGCCGAATGGCTCGGCGCACCCGGGGCGCGGACGATTCTCGTGTATGGGCATTACGACGTGCAGCCCGAGGACCCGGTCGACAAATGGATCACGCCACCGTTCACGCCCACGCTGCGCGACGGCCGTCTTTACGCGCGCGGCGTGTCCGACGACAAGGGCCCGATGCTGATCCCGATCAAGGTCGCCGAGGCGTTTTTCGCCGAACGGAAGGCGCTGCCGATCAACGTGAAGTTCATGATCGAAGGCGAAGAAGAGATCGGCAGCAAGCACCTCGAAGACTTTGTCAGGCAGAACAAGGAGATGCTGACAGCAGACGTCGTGGTTTCCGCGGACGGCGCGATGTGGCGCATCGACGAGCCGTCGATCACGGTCGCCAATCGCGGGCTCGCAGCATTGGAGCTGACGCTGACCGGCCCGGCCAAGGACCTGCACTCGGGTCGCCACGGCGGCGCGGTCGCGAACCCGCTCCACGCGCTGGCGCGGCTCATCGCGTCGCTCCACGACGCGGACGGACGGGTGGCGGTGCGCGGCTTCTACGACAAAGTGCGCGAGTTGAGCATCCAGGAGCGTGCCGAGATCCGAGCGCTGCCGTTTGACGCATCGGCGTATCTCCAGCAAGTCGGCGCTGCCGCGGCAGTCGGCGAAACCGGCTACAGCACGCTCGAGCGCCAATGGACGCGGCCCACGATCGAAGTCAACGGCATGTGGGGCGGCTATCAGGGGCCCGGCTCCAAGACCATCGTGCCGAGTGAGGCGCATGCCAAGATCACGTGCCGGCTGGTGCCGGATCAGGATCCCGACGAGGTTGTCGCGCTGGTGAAGCGTCACCTGGAGCGGCACGTTCCTGCCGGCACGCGACTCACCTTCGTCGACATGGGGCCAGGCGCGAGGCCGGCCAGCATCGCGCGCGATCACTGGATCGTGCAGGCCGCGCTGGTCGCGCTGGAGAAGGTGTACGGTGTGAAGCCGCTCATCGTGCGCATGGGCGGCACGGTGCCGGTCGCGGAAATCTTCCAGCGCGTGATGGGCCTTCAGACGGTCTATTTCTCGTTCTCGACCGGCGATGAAGATTTCCATTCGCCCAACGAATTCTTCCGCGTGCACCGGCTGAATGAGGGGCTCGCCGCGTGGGCGCATCTGTGGGAACATTTAGGCAAGCGATGAGCGACGAGCTGGCGAGAGCCGAAGCGCAGGTCGAAGCGCGCAGCGCCGAGCTCAAGAAGGTGCTGGGCGTGCGCGACCTGGCGTTGACCCAGATCCTGTTCATCATCGGGCTCACGTGGATCGGCGTGGCGGGCAAGCTCGGCCCGTCGCACGTCGTGCTGTGGCTGCTCGCGGTCGTGCTGTTCTACCTGCCGTGTACCGCGGTGGTCATCTGGCTCAACTCGCTGATGCCGCTCGAGGGCGGATTGTATCAGTGGGCGAAGCTCGGGTTCAGCCAGACGATGGGCTTCATGGTGGCCTGGAATCTGTGGCTGTACGTGATCCTGTTCGCGTCGGAGCTGGGCCTCACCGTCGCGACGTACCTGTCGTACGCGCTGGGGCCGAGCGCGGCTTGGATGACGACGAGCGTCTGGTTCGTGTCGCTCGCTGCCGCGGTGGCGATTGCGCTGCTCGCCACGCTCGCGTTTCTCGGCCTGTCGCTCGGCAAGTGGGTCCACAACGCCGGCGGCATATTCATGATCACGATCTTCGCCGTCTTGATCCTGCTGCCGTTCATCGGCCTCGCGTCGGGGCATTTGCAATCGTTTCATCCGTTTCGCACCGAGATGCCCGCGTTCTCGCTGTTCAATCTCAACATCCTCGGCAAGATGTGCGTCGGCGCGTTTGCCGGCTTCGAGTACATGGCGATCCTGGCCGGCGAAACACATGCGCCCGCGAGCGCGGTGAAGAAGTCGGTGTATTACGCCGCGCCCGTCATCACCCTCTTCTTTATCCTCGGCACCGCGACGGTGGTGGCCTATATCCCGCGCGATCAGATCGACTTGATCGGCCCGCTGCCGCAGGTGCTGCGCGTCGGCTTCGGCCCGTTCGGCATCGCCGGCACGCTGGTGACGATCGCGATCGTGATGACGCTCGTGATGCGCGTGTCGCAGATCAGCGTCGCGTTCACGGCGGTGACGCGGCTCCCGATGGTCGCGGGCTGGGACCGGCTCTTGCCCGCGTGGTTCAGCCGCCTGCACGCGACGCATCGGACGCCCGTCAACTCGATCCTCGTCGTGGCGGTCTTCTCTTTCGCGATGTCGGTGCTCAGCCTGGTCGGCGTCGGGCAGGCCGAAGCGTTCCAGCTGATGTTCAATGCGGGCGGCATCTTCTACGGGCTCACGTATCTCGTCATGTTTGCGATTCCGCTGATCGGGTTGCGCGGGGTGACGCCGCGAGCGCCGTGGTGGGTGAAGGGCGCGGCCGCGTCCGGCCTCGCGATGACCGTGCTGTACACCGTGCTATCGGTCTTCCCGATCATTCAGGTGGGGAGCGTGGCGGCGTTCGCGCTCAAGATCACACTGGTGATCGTGCTGCTCAACCTGGTGGGCGTTGGCATCTTGATCGCCGGCAAACGGCGGTCCAACGTAGTCGTCGAACCTGGAGCCTGACATGTCGAAATCGCCGTTTCTCATCATCGTTTTGATCTGCGCCGCCGCGGCCCCCACCCCCACGCGCCACGCACCACGCACCCTCGCAGGTGATTTTGACGTCTACATCGCGCTCAGCGCGACGCCGAAATTCGGGTTCGAGGGCTGGCGCCGGATGGGCTTCGCGCACTTCGCGGGACCAGATTCGGGCAACGTGGGATTCCTGCGGCGCCGCACCGGCGAACCGATCCTGATCGCGCGCACGGTCGCGACCACCGGGGATTCCGTGTTTCTCACCCAGGACACCGCGGCGCTGATGCGCGCCGCCTGGCACGGCGACACGCTCGCCGGACTTCTGTTCGTGAATGGCACGGTCGTCGATCGCCGCTACCGGCTGGTGCGCCGCAGTACACCGTTCGTGGTCGAGCACGACATCCAGGTGTGGAACATCCCCGCCTCGGATTCGCAGTACGCGGTCACCGAAGACACGCTCGTCATGATGCCCACCCGCGACGGCGCGCATTTGGCGACGTATATCGCGCGGCCCGTCGGCACCGGGCCGTTCGGCGTCGTCATGCAGCGCACCCCGTACCGGCGGATCTTGCACGGCCCCGGGCGCTGGTGGGCGTCGCGCGGCTACATCTTCATCGGACAGCACGTGCGTGGCCGCGACGCATCGAGCGGCGACGTCCGCGACTTCGGCGATTACTCGACCGACATCAACGACGGCTACGACGCGGTGGAGTGGGCCGCGAAGCTGCCGGGCGCCAACGGCAAGGTCGGCATGATCGGCCATTCGGACGAAGGCCGCCTCGTGTGGTTCGCCGCGGTCAGCAACCCGCCGCATCTCGCCGCGATCTCGCCGACTGCGGCGACGCCCGATCCGTGGATCATCGTTCCCTACGCCTACATGGCCTTCGGGCCGATCAACGTCGACTGGGCCTGCCTGATGCGCGACCGGACGATGGATCCGCATACGGCGGAGCTCGACATCGGCGAAGCGATCCGCCACCTGCCGCTCTCGACTTTGCCGCAGCGGCTGGGCTGCGGCGACGTGGCGCTGTGGGACCGCTGGATCGCGCATCCGACATTGGATGACTATTGGCGCAAGCACGCGGCGACGACGTACATCGCGAACGTGCACGCGCCTGTGCTGTCGATGGCGGGGTGGCACGACGATTCGCGCGGGCCGACGTACTACACGGACTTCCTGTTGCGCCAGAAGAATCACCCCAACTGGCACATCGTGATGAACCCCGGCGCGCACAAGGGCGTGGACTACGTCGCCGGCGACTTCGGGCCGCAGGCGCGCTACCAGTTTCGCGATCTCCAGATTCGCTGGTTCGACCACTATCTGTTAGGCAAGAACAACGGCGTGGACACGCTGCCGCATCTCGACGACTTCGTGATGGGCGACAACGTGTGGCGCCGGGAGAACGAGTGGCCGCTCGCCCGCCAGCGGCTCACGAACTTCTACGTGTCGTCCGGCGGCCACGCGCAGACCAGCGGCGGCGACGGCGTGCTCGACAGCGTGCCGCCCGCCAAGGGAACCGCCTCGGCGGACACGTTCACGTACGATCCCGCCGACCCGACGCCCTATCTCATCGACTCGCGCGAGCTCGAGGAGTCGCTCAACGAGGATTACACCGAGCTCAACGCCACGCGCCGCGACGCGCTCGTGTTCACGTCGGCGCCGCTGACCAAGCCGCTCGAGGTGACGGGCGAGATGACGGCGCGCGTGTGGGCGGCCACCGACCGCAAGGACACCGATTGGACCATCATGCTGCTCGACGTGTATCCCGATGGCCATGCGGAGCGGGTGCAAGACGGGCTGGTGCGGGCGCGGTTCCGGAACAGCATGTCGCGGCCGACGCCGCTCGTGCCGGGGCGGGTCTATCCGTACGACATCGACCTGTGGTTCACGTCGATGGTGTTCCAGCCGGGGCACCGGCTGCGCGTGAGCATCGCGTCGGCGTTATTCCCGAAATACGACCGCAACCTGAACACCAACGGCAATTACGAGCGCGACACGACGTTCGTGGTGGCGCACCAGCGCGTGGTGCACGACGCCGCGCATCCGACGCACGTCACGTTGCCCGTGATTCCGCGCTGAGACGATGAGCGAGCGTTTTCTGCTGCCCCAGGCCGGCGAGCTTCGGACCGTGCACGAGCTGCCCTTGATCCAATTGTGCAACGGTCTTGTCGCGCGTGGTCTCGATCAGGGCTGCCGGCGACTGGAGGTGCGGGCACCGCGACGCGGCGCCGTCGTGGCCGAGATCAGCGCCTTCCGAGGAAAGCGAAAATCGGAGTCTTTTGCCGTGCCGTCGTCGTTGTATCCGCGCGTCCTTCGCCGCTTCAAGGCCATGGCGAGAATGAGACGCAATCGGCCGGCCGATACGCGGGGCGTCATCCGGTTTGCGGGCGATCGGTCGAAGCCGGTCGAGATCCCCGTCCGTCTCAGGCCACGGCCCGACGGGCAAGCCGACCTCATCATGACGCTGCCGAGTCGTGATGTCTGACGATGACTCCAGCACTGCTCTGCGTCGTCGGCGCGTCGGGCGCCGGCAAGACCGCCGCGGTCGACGCGCTCGAAGCACGCAGGCTCACGGGCGTGACATGTCACCACTTCGATAGCATCGGCGTGCCCAGTCCCGATGCGATGGTGCGAGAGTGGGGCAGTGGCGAGCGCTGGCAGGAAGAGATGACCAAGCGCTGGCTCGTTCGGCTCGCGACCAGCGCCGACGGAGCCGAGGTCGCCGTCCTCGAGGGACAGACGCGTCCTTCATTCATTCAGCCGCATCTCCCGTCAGGCCTGCGCCATCGAATTCTGCTGCTCGATTGCTCAGCCGCGGTGCGGCATCGCCGGCTCTGTGGCCCTCGGGCCCAGCCGGAGCTCAGCAACCCGCAAATGGATAGCTGGGCCGCGTACCTGCGCGGGCAGGCCGATGCCCTGAGACTGCGGGTCATCGATACCTCCGATTGCTCGGTCGCGCAGGTTGCCGACATCTTGCAGAAGGAAGTCGAAGCGTTGCGGGCCGCGGTCTGACCTCGGGAAGAGACTTCGCCATGCGACCCTTACGCTTTTCCATCAACGTCACATTGGATGGGTGCTGCGACCACCGGACGATCATCCCGGACGAAGAATTGCATCAACAGGCGGCCGAGAAGCTCCGCCAGGCGGACGCTCTGCTCTTCGGCCGCGTGACGTACCAAATGATGGAGGCGGCGTGGCGGCAGCCGGCGCGAACGGCAGGGATGCCGGCTTGGACGGAGCCGTTCGCCCGGACGATCGACGCGGCAAAGAAGTACGTCGTGTCGAGAACGCTGGATAAGGTGGATTGGAACGCGGAGCTCGTTCGCGGAGACCTGGGGGAGGCCGTGCGGCAGCTCAAGCGCGAGCCGGGAAACGGACTGTTCGTGGGCGGCGTGAAGCTCGCGCAAGCGTTGACGGAGCTGGAACTGATCGATGAATACGAGTTTGTCATCCATCCGCGGCTCGTGGGTCATGGGCCGACGTTGTTCGCGGGCCTCTCGAAGCCGGTCGACCTCAAGCTCGTGAGCCGGCTTGAGTACGGCTCCGGCGCGGTGGCGATGCGGTATCAGCTGCGGCGCTAACTACGATGCTCGGCCGGCTGCTCTCGGTTTCGTTACTTGCCGTCGCCTGGAGCTCGGCCTCTCGGTTCCAAGGACCTACCTCGCGCTCGACGCCGAGCGGTGACTCGTCGTGTCTGGCCGCGCTCGATTCGCTGCAAGCACTCTTCCGCCATGATTATCCTGGTTACCGCGACAAGGTCCGGAGACACGAGAAGCAGCTCGCGGCGCTGAGTGACAGTGTTCGCGCGGTAGCAGGCACCTCCGATGAGCACCAGATCTGCATCCCGGCTCTCCAGCGATGGGCTCGGTTCTTTCGCGATCCGCACATCGCGGGCCCATGGCAGGCGAGCCCACCGGCTGCGCAAGCCACGGGCGCCGGCACGGGCCAGCAGACAGAGGCGAGGAATGATGATCCCAATCGCCCATCGGTAGAATTCCTGGACGACTTTACCGCCGCGATCCGGCTGCCCAGCTTCGACGCCATGTATAAAGCGGCGGTCGACAGTCTGATCGCCGAACACCGCGCTCGCCTCGGCGCCATTCCGTTGCTCATCATCGACGTGCGGGGCAACGGTGGTGGATATACGGGGACCTATGCCGCCGTCAGCCCGTTCGTCTACACGGGTCCGATTCGCACGCGCGGAGTCGACGTGTGGGCGTCCCCGGCAAACATTGCGCACTACCGTGAGTTGTCTCGCGCCGCGTTTCTGTCGGATGCTGAACACAGACTGATGCGATCCTTTCTGTCGCGCGCCGCAAACCAGGTCAATCGCTTTGTGCAGCTCGAGCCGGACACGATCATCCGCCGCGATAGTGTATTCCCCATGCCGCGTCGTGTGGCGGTGCTCGCGGATTCAGCGTGCGCCAGCAGCTGCGAGGATTTCTTGCTCGAGGTCGGGCAAAGCAGCAAAGTCACACTGATGGGCACGCACTCCGCGGGCGTGCACGACTATGGAGAGGTCCGCGGCGTCTGGCTGCCGGGCTGGCGTCGCGTCGTGCTGCCGACGAATCGTACGCGCGGGCCGAGGATCGACAATCTCGGGATCGCGCCCGAAATTCAGATCCCGCCCGATAGCGACGCGTTCGCGATTGCCCGCCGCTACCTAGAGTCTCGTTGAACGCATTCCTGTTCATTGCCGTTGCGGGAGCGGTGATCGCCCTGCTCGTGCGCCGCGTCATCCTCGCGAACGAGCGATCGCCGGAAAACGACCGGATCGTGCCTCCCGGCGTCGATTCCAAGTATTTCGACGGTGCCGGCGATGACCTCTTCGCGGTGTTCGCGTCCGGCGATCCGGGCCTGTTCGCGATGGCCAAGGCCACGCTCGACGGGGCCGGAATCCGCTACATCACGGAGGGCGAAGGAGTGCAGGACCTCTTCGGGCTCGGACGCGTGGTCAGCGGATACAACGCCATCACCGGGCCACCCCGAATCTGCGTGCGGGCGGCGCAGGTCGAGCACGCGCGCCGGCTTCTCGCCGATTTCATCACCTAGGACGCGCTACTTCGCCGCCTCGAACGTTGCCGTCAGCACGCCAAACATGAAGCCCTCTCCCTGCGCCTCCGGATTTCGGAACACGAAATAGAGGTCGTGCACGCCCGTCGTTTTCTGCAGCGGCAGGCGCAGTTGTAACGGCATCATGTCTGTGGAGGGACGAATCGCCTGACTCTGGCCGAGCAGCGCGCCATTCAACGAGTCGGCATGCAGCTCGATCGAGCCGCCGCGCGCCTGATACTGCGACGGCGCGACCACACTCATCGTCACCGCGCCGACGCCCGTCAAATCGATGTGCTTGAGCGCGACGGAAGATCCGGGACGACTCACCACCGTAATCGTCACGGGGATGCCTTCGCTGTTGTTCTTCGACACGCCATCTGACAGCTCGCCATCCGCCACCACGACGGTGGGAGCGCGCAGCACGACGGTCTTGTCGCTCGTAATTGCGGGCACGCCGTTCGCGCCGCGGTCGGTGTATTCCGCGCGCAGCGCGACGACGCCTTGCGGTGCGTCACCGCTGCCGGCCGCCGGCGTGTAAGTCCCGCGCACGGGCAAGGACGGCGCATGGGTCGTCTTGTCGGCGAGACTCATGATGTACGCGAGCATCGCCGTTGCCTGCTCGTCGGTCAGCGCGGGATGCGCCGGCATCGCGACCGGCCCCCACACGCCCGATCCCCCCTCGCGAATCTTCCGAATCAAGCGCGCGGTCGCCGTCGTGTCGTCATGGTACTTGCGGGCGACGAGGTTGTACGCCGGACCAATCGACTTGCGATTGAGCTGGTGGCACGACAGGCAGTCGTTCCCTTCGACCAGCGCCCGCCCGCGGACGACGGGGTTGGCGGCCGCCGCGGCGCCGGCCGCGGGTCCATCCTTCAGGTACTGCGCGCGGACGTTCACGCGCCGAGCGGGGATCTTGCCCGAGGCGAGCGTGCCGTCCTCGCGATCGCTCACGCGCACCGCGTAGCGCACCGGGACGCCGGGGAAGAAGA
This sequence comes from Gemmatimonadales bacterium, assembly GCA_036522875.1. GTDB lineage: Bacteria > Gemmatimonadota > Gemmatimonadetes > Gemmatimonadales > GWC2-71-9 > 20CM-2-65-7. Next base: position 9,852 of record DATDEZ010000009.1, read on the forward strand.
AGGTCTTGTTGCCGGCGACGACGTTGACGTCGACGGTGGGCGGCTGATTGCCGGCGACGATCTCGAGCGGTGTCGCGCTGGTCGCGGCGCCATGGGCGTCGGTCACGGTCAGCGTGGCCGTGTACGTTCCGGGCCGCGTGAACGTGAATGACGGGTTGGGATCGGTCAGGGTGCGCACCACGCTCCCGTCTTTGCGCGCGATCGTCCACGCATAGCTCAGCGAGTCCTCGTCGTAATCGAGCGTGCCCGCCGCGGAGAGCGCGACGCGCAGCGGCAGCGCGCCTTTGGGGCGATCGACGGCCGATGCCACCACCGGATTGCGATTGCCGCCGTTGTACTCGATGCGCACGAGCCGGGCGTCGTCGTTGCCCTGGAACCACAGCGTCCCGTACTCCAGGACGTACAGATCGCCGCTCGGCGCGAATTCCATCTCGATCGGCGCGCTGAACTTCGCGTTCGGCATGAACTGCTCGATGTTCGCGAGATCGCCGTTCTTGTCCATCGTGACGGCCATGATCCAGTGCCGCATGAACTCATAGATGAAGAGCTTGCCGTCGTAGTACTGCGGGAAGGCCCTGGGCGCGTTTTGGAAATCGTCGCGATAGAAGACGGGGCCGGCCGCGGCGGCACGTCCGCCGGTTCCGACGATCGGGAATTCCGGCGACGGCGCGTAGGGATACCAAATGAACGCGCCGCGCGCGGGCGGAAGGTCGGTGAGACCGGTGTTGTTCGGGGAATGGTTGACCGGATGCGCCGGATCGAACTGCGGGCCGCCTTCGGTGTGGGTCGAGTCGATGACCGTCGTCTTGTAGTA
>DATDEZ010000010.1:0-12270 GCA_036522875.1 Gemmatimonadales bacterium
GCTGACGCAGATCACGCGCGCCAACGTCTCGCGGCTGCAAGTCGCGTGGACCTACCACACCGGGATGCCGGCGCTCGAGAACATGGGCCACCGCCCCCCCGCGCTCGAGGTGACGCCGATCGTGGTCGACGGCGTGATGTACGTGAGCACGCCGACCGGCATCGTCGCGGCGCTCGATCCGGCGACCGGAACGGAGCGTTGGCGGTTCGACGCCGGCGTAAACCCGCATCGCGGCTACGGCGACTTCGTGAGTCGCGGCGTGAGCTTCTGGCGGGACGGCAAGCGGGGTGAGGCCTGCGCGCGGCGCATTTTCGTCGCGACGATCGACGCGCGGCTGTTCGCGCTGGACGCGACGACCGGTAAGCCCTGCCTCGGCTTCGGATCGGGCGGCGTCGTGGACTTGCGGGCGGGGCTGCGCGTCGCGCCGTTCGAGTTCCAGGCGTATGAGGAAACGTCTCCGCCCGCGGTAGTCGGCGACCTGGTCATCGTGGGCTCCGGGGTCGCCGACAACGCGATGCTCGCGCCCGCCAGCGGCGAAGTCCGCGCGTTCGATGCGCGTACCGGCAGGCTGCAGTGGACGTTCGACCCGATCCCGCAGGACTCGACCGATCCTGCCTACAAGACGTGGCAGAACGGCAGCGCGAAGCGTACCGGTGCCGCAAACGTCTGGTCCGTGATCGTCGCCGACCCGGAGCGGGACTTGGTCTTCTTGCCGACGTCCAGCCCCGCCCCCGACTACTTCGGCGGCATGCGTCTCGGCGATAACCGCTACGCCAACTCGATCGTTGCCCTGCGCGCATCGACTGGAAAAGTCGTCTGGCACTTCCAGACCGTGCACCACGACATCTGGGATTTCGACAACGCGTCGTCGCCGGCGCTCGTCACGGTGACGAAGGACGGCAAGAGCATTCCGGCTGTGATTCAGACCGGCAAATCGGGCATGCTGTTCGTGCTGGATCGGGTGACCGGCGAGCCCATCTTTCCGGTCGAAGAGCGCGCGGTTCCGGCGAGCAGCGTGCCGGGGGAAGTCGCGTCTCCAACGCAGCCGTTCACGACCGTCACGCCGCCGCTCGTCCCGCTGCGGTATTCCGCCGACGACGCCTGGGGTCCGACTCCCGAAGCCAAAGCGGCGTGTCACGACCTCCTGGCCGCGCTCAAGAACGACGGGCCATTTACGCCTCCCAGCCTGCAGGGGACGCTCCAGCAGCCCGGCAACATCGGCGGCGCGCACTGGGGCGGTGTGGCTATAGATGAAGGGCACGGCCTGGTCGTGGTGCCCGTCAACCGCGTGCCGGCCGTCGTGCAGCTGTTCGTGGCGGAGGGCTTCAACGGCGACAGCGTGCGACACGCCGACGCCGACCGCGGCATCAACAATTTCGAATACACGCGGATGCGCGGCACGCCGTACGTCATGCGCCGCCGCATCATCCTCGGACCCGCGGGCGTCCCCTGCACGCCGCCGCCCTTCGGCGCGCTCGTGGCGGTCAACCTCGCCACCGGCGGCATCCAGTGGAACGTCCCGCTGGGCACGTTCGGCGGCCAGCCCGGGTCGCCGCAGCTCGGCGGTCCGATCGTGACGGCCGGTGGGTTGGTGTTCATCGGCGCCACGCTCGACAAGGGCTTCCGTGCCTTCGACGTCGAAACGGGTCGCGAGCTCTGGAAGACTGACCTGCCGGCGAGTGCGCGAGCGACCCCGATGACGTATGACGCCGGCGGCAGGCAATTCGTCGTGATCGCGGCCGGCGGATCGGACGTGTGGGGCGCGGGTGACGCGATCATCGCGTTTGCGCTTCCACGATAGAACGCCTACCGTAGACCGTGCCCGGATTTCCGCTGCCGGCTCCCGGCTCCCGCCTTCCTGTCATCATCGACACCGATCCGGGGATCGATGACTGTCTCGCGCTCCTGCTCGCGCTCAACTCGCCCGAGCTCGACGTTCGCGGCATCTCGGTCTCCTATGGCAACGCGGTCGTCGAGAACTCCTATCGGAACGCGGTCGAGATCGTCCGCCGCGTGAAGGAGCCCGTGCGCGTCCCGCTGGCGATCGGCGCCCGGCGCCCGCTCAAGCGCGCGCTGCACGTCGCCGATGACACGCATGGACCGACCGGCCTGGGCTACGCGGAAGTGCCGCGCGCCGGCGTGATCCTCGATTACGTCCGCACGCTCGAGCGCCTGCTGCAGCAACAGCCCGAGCCGGTCACGCTGGTGACGCTCGGCCCCGTGACGAGCCTCGCGCTGACGCTCCGCGCGAACCCCGGCCTCGTGCGCGACAAAGTCGCCCGCCACGTCGCGATGATCGGCAACATCGAAGCGGCCGGCAACACGACGCGCTTCTCCGAGTTCAATGCCTGGTGCGATCCGGAGGCGCTCGCCACCGTGCTTGCGGCCGAAATCCCGACCGAGATGATCGGGCTCGACGTCACGCGCAAGGTCGTGATGAAAGGCAACGAGGTCGAGCGGCTCGCGCATCAGTCGCCCTGGCTGTATGACGCGCTGCGCTTCTACGTCGAATTCCACAAACAGCGCGAGGGGCTGGACGGCGCGGTCATCAACGACGTGCTCGCGATCGCGTACCTCATTCAGCCGGATGTCCTGACGTTCAGCGACTTGCGGATCTCCGTCGATCTGGACGATGGGCAGGCACGCGGCCGCACGAAGCTCGATCCGAAAGGATCGTTCGCGCGCGTCGCCATGGACGTCCATCCGCCCACCGCGCGCCGGCTGCTGTTCGAGCGCGTGCTGCCCGCCGGAGCGCTGGCCGAGGAGGCGATGGCGTGACGATTCCGCGGAAAGTGGCGGTGATCGGCGCCGGCGACATCGGCATCGGGTGGGCGGCCCTGTGCGCGTCCGCCGGCTGGCCGGTCGCGATCTTCGATGCGAACGCACAGACACGCGATCGCGCCCCGGACGAAGTGGATCGGCGGACCCGCGCGCTGGTCGCGCTCGGTCGCGCGCCCGAAGGCGTGGTGGAGCGCGGGTTGCACGACCTCCAGCGCGCGACCACCCTCGCCGAAGCGGTCAAGGACGCCGACTGGGTCATCGAGGCGATCCACGAGGACGTGCTCGCCAAGCAAAAGTTATTGCAGGCGATCGAGCTTGCGGCGAGCGCCGACGCGCTGATCAGCTCCTCCTCCAGCGGTCTGCCGCCGACCGAGATCTTCGGGCGCTGCCGCCGGCTCGACCGCTGTCTCGTCGCCCATCCACTCAATCCGCCCGAGCTCATTCCGCTCGTCGAAATCGTTCCGGAGCCACGGACGACCGTGGCGAACCTGACGCGCGCGGCCGACTATCTGCGCGCGCTGGGCCGCTTCCCCATCATGCTGAAGAAGGCGGTCCCCGGTTACGTCGTCGGCCGGGTGGCGGCCGCGGTCTGGCGCGAGTGCATCGACCTCGTGCTGCGCGGCGTCATCAGCGTCGACGAGCTCGACCGCGCCGTGTCACTCGGTCCCGCGATCGGCTGGGCCGCGGCCGGGCCGCATCTGACCTACCACCTGGCGGCCGGTGAGGGAGGAATCAGGGGATTCACGCAGCATCTGCTCGCGAGCTTCGAAAGCTCGTGGCAACAGCTCGCCCATTGGGCGCAGCTCGATCCCGAGCAGCAACGCGCGCTGATCGGATCCATCGAGAAGGCTTACAAAGGAAAGATCGAGTTCCTCAGGGAAGCGCGTGACCGCCGCCTCAGCGCGATTCTCCGGGCGCTTGAGGAGGCACGCGCACCATCAGGATCGGGATCCGGCTGACGTGTCGGAGTGCGGTCGCGGTAGTGCCATGAACGACGTCGCCGAATAACGAGTGCCCGTGGGTGGCCATCGCGATCAAATCGACCTGCTCTCGCTCCGCCGCCGCCGCGATTTCCTTGGCCGGATCCCCCGCCGCGAGCACCGCGTCCGCTTCGACTCCCGCCCGCTGCATTTCCTGACACACCCGCTCGAGATACGCCCGGTCCTCTTTCAGCTCCTGTGACTCGCGCAGGTTGAGCGATCCCATGTTGCGCGCCGCCCACCCGTCGGCGACGTGCAGCAACAAGAGCTCGGCGCCCAGGAGCTTCGCGAGGCCGGTGATGTGATCGAGGATCGCCCGGTCGGCAGGGCCGTTCTCGAGCGGCACCAGAATGCGTTTGTACATCAGCGCATCCAGCCGGCGAAGATGCGCACGAGCAGCCAGCCGTTGAATGCCGCGATCGCCACGGCGACGACGTACGAGAGCGCCGTGAGCCACCGCGGATTCACGAACTCGCCCATCTTGAGCCGATCGGACGTGAACCGCACGAGCGGGAAGACCGCGAAGGAGAGCTGCAGGCTGAGGATCACCTGGCTGAGGATCAGGAGTTGGGCGGTGCCGTGTTCGCCGAAAAAGATAGCCGTCGCCGCGGCGGGCACAATCGCGATGAGCCGCGTGATGAGGCGCCGCAACCAGGGGCGGATGCGGATATTGAGGAATCCCTCCATCACGATCTGGCCCGCGAGCGTCCCCGTCAGCGTGGAGTTTTGTCCCGACGCGAGCAGCGCGAACGCGAACACCGCACTCGCGCCCGTGACGCCGAGCAGCGGCGTCAGCAGCCGGTAGGCATCCTGGATTTCGGCGATCCCAGTTTGGCCGGCGCGGTGGAACGTGGCGGCGGCCACCACGAGAATCGCCGCGTTGATGAACAGCGCGAACGAGAGGGCGAACGTCGAGTCGAGGAACGCATACCTCACCGCCTCGCGCTTGCCGTCGCGCGTCTCTTCATAGCTGCGCGTCTGAACGACCGAGGAATGCAGATACAGATTGTGCGGCATCACGGTCGCGCCGAGAATGCCGATGGCGATATAGAGCTGGTCGGGATTCTTGAGAATGCTGGCGCTGGGCACGAAGCCGCCGAGCACCGCGCCGGCATCCGGCTTCGAGATGACGATCTCGAACAGGAAGCATCCCGCCACCGTCGCGATGAGCGCGACGACCAGCGCCTCGAGTAAGCGGAACCCTTTGTGCTGCATATAGAGGACGATCAAGACGTCGAGCGACGTGATCGCGATGCCCCAGGGCAGCGGGATGTGAAACAGCAGATTCAGCGCGATCGCCGAACCGATGACCTCCGCCAGGTCGCAGGCGGAAATCGCGATTTCGCAGATGATCCAGTGGAACAGCGCCACGGGCCGCGAGTAGTGGTCGCGGCATGCCTGCGCCAGATCGCGGCCGGTCACGATGCCGAGTTTCGCGGCGAGCCCTTGCAGCAGGATCGCCATGAGATTGGAGACCAGGATGACGCTGAGCAGCGTGTATCCGAAGCGCGCGCCGCCGGCGAGATCGGTCGCCCAGTTGCCGGGATCCATGTAACCGACCGCGACGAGATACCCGGGACCCGCGAACGCGAGCGCCTTCTTCCACCAGCTCCCCTTGCTCACGGGGACGGTGCGATAGACCTCCGCGAGGCTCGGGGCGAGCCGCGGCTGGCGCCAGCCGGAATCGACGGCGCTATTCGCCATCGGGACGACAGAACAGCAGGAGCGCGAGCTCGCGACCGACGACGCGCGTCGTGCCGTCGGCGAGTCGCACGATCGTGGGCCCGTTGAATGGCTGCCGCTCGATCACCGTGAGCCGCACGCCCGGCGTGAGTCCCTGCTCCGCGAGGTACTTGAGACGGTCGGGATGCTCGTCCCCGACTTCCTGAAGCAGCACCGGTCGGTCCACGTCGATCTCGGCCAACGTCACGAGCTCCGCTTCTTCGATTTCGCCGGCGGCTGTGGGGATCGGCGCGCCATGCGGATCGTAGCGCGGCTCGCCGAGCGCGTCCGCCATGCGTTCGATCAGCTTGTCGGAGACGGCGTGCTCGAGCCGCTCCGCCTCGACGTGGACGTCGCCCCAGTCGAAGCCGAGCCGGCTCGTGAGATACGATTCGAGAATGCGATGGCGGCGGATCATCTGCAGCGCGGCGCGCCGGCCCTGCGGCGTCAGCTGCACGCCGCGATAGGGGACGTGCTCGATGAGTCCCGTTTCGGACAGGCGCTTCATCATGCCGCTCACCGACGGCGGCGCGACCGCGAGCATCGCGGCGATGTCGCTCGTCGTCGCGAACCCGCCTTGGCTCGTCAGATGAAACACCGACTTGAGATAGTCCTCGACCGACCGCGTGAGTGTCGGCGGCTCCGGACTTCGTAGCGCGTTCATTCAAATCCCTGTCAACGAGACAGGGCATTAGGTTAAACTAAGTCTAAACTACTGTCAAGCGAAGATGTGGATTTTGTTGGACTAAGAAGTGAGGCTAATTAACGGTGTGAGAATGCGCTCGCTCATGCCCCAGATGGTGTGTTTTCCAAGTGTATAGGACGGCAATACCCGTCGGGGGATGCCAGGATGATCGACGACGATCTCCCCGCGCACTCCCGGCCCCGCGAGGGCTCGAAACGACACCCAGAACGCGTCCTGGACTTCCTGACTCAGCGTAATAGTGGGCCGCGCCGTCAACGCGAATACAAACGGCCGCACCAGTACCGGCGGCAAGACCGGAGTCCGTGGATACAGATCGTCCAGGACTCCCAATCGCTCCGCGTGGGAGAGATCGACACCCACTTCTTCCATCGTTTCCCGGATGGCGGTCGCGCGAAGATCGGGATCGGTCGGCTCGCGGCGGCCGCCTGGAAATGCGATCTGGCCCGACCAGGTGTCACCGACGCGGACCGCGCGATGGATGAACAACGCCTCGAGCCCGTCGTCGCCCTCGTGCAGGGCGACGGCGACGGCTGCGGCGATCATTCCCTGCTCGAATGGAATCTCTACCGGACGGTAGTCGCGCAGTCTGCTGCGCGCGTCGTGCAGCGTGGCCAACGGTCTACGCGGAGACTTCTTCCCCGCCGTCCACGTTGATCACGTTACCGGTTATCCAGTCGGCGGCCGGGACCGAAAGCGCGACAATGGCGCCCCCCAGGTCCTGTGGTGTCGTGAGGCGGTGATGCGGATTCCGCTGCGTGGCGATTTCGACCAGCTTCTCGTTGCCGGGAATCTTCCGCAGCGCCGGCGTGTCGGTGACCCCGCCGCGCAGCGCGTTGACGGCGATCCCGTGGGGCGCGAGCTCCAGCGCCAGCTGCCGCGTGTGCGACTCCAGGGCCGCCTTCGCGGCCGACACGGCGCCATAGGTCGCGAACACGCGCGTCGACCCGGACGACGTCATCGAAAAGATCCGGCCGCCCTTCCCCATCAGGCCGTGCTTCACCACACCTTGCGCCCAATACACCAGCGAGTGCGCCATCACGTCCAGCGTCATGTCGATGTTGGCTTTGTTCAGCACGTCGTCGCCGATGTACGGCTTGAGTGTCCCGAACGCGAGCGAGTGCAGCAGGACTGCCACGTTCAGCTTTTGCTTCGCCAGCTCGGTGAGGACTTCGTTCCGCTTTTCTTCGTCGGCGGCGTTGATGTTGAAGAACTGCGTCTTGCGGCCGAGCTTCTCGAGGTCGCGGCGAATCTCGGCCACGTGTTCGAGACCCGCCTTGCGGTCGAGGTGCACGCCGATGATGTCGTATCCCGCCTGCGCGAGCGCGCGCGCTGCGCCTTCCCCGAACCCGCTCGAGGCGCCCAGAATGAGCGCCCATTTCGGTGTCCGGACTTGCGCGTGTGTGGTGTCTGGCATGGCGGTATAATAGCTCATGACGTGGGTGCTCGCAGCGCCGTGGCTTCTCGTGCTGCTCGTCGTGCTGTTCCGCTACGCCACGCGCCGGCCGCGGCTGCGTGACTACGAGCCGCTCACCACCGGCCCGCTCGTCTCCGTCATTATCCCCGCGCGCAACGAGGCCCGCAACATCGAGCGCTGCGTTCGCTCGGTGCTCGCGACCGACTACTCCCAGATCGAAGTCATCGTCGTCGACGATCGCTCGACCGACGGCACCGCCGAGATCGTCGAGCCCGCGACCGGCCGGCGCCTGCATTTGATCCGCGGCGCCGAGCCGCCCGCGGGATGGTTCGGCAAGCAATGGGCGATCATGCAGGGATATCTCGCGGCCACCGGCGACTTGCTGCTGTTCGCGGACGCCGACACCCGGCACGAGCGCGAGCTCATCGGCCGCGCCGTCGCCGCGCTGCAGGCCGAGCGCGTCGATCTCTGTTCTGTGCTGCCGCGCCAGGAAATGCGGACCTTCTGGGAGCGCGTGATTCAGCCGCACGTGATGCTCGCGCTGGAAGCCGGCGTTTCGAGCCTGGCGCGGGTGAATCGCACGCGCGTCGAGTGGCACGCCATCGCCAACGGCCAGTTCATCCTGACGACCCGCGCGGCGTACGAGGCTGCGGGCACGCACGGCGCCGTGCGCGACACCGTCGTGGACGACCTCGCGCTCGCACAAGCGTACGTTCGCGCGGGCAAGGACATCTTCCTCGTGCACGCCGAGGAGTTCATGACGACGCGGATGTACGGCTCGCTCCGCGAAATCGTCGCCGGCTGGTCGAAGAACCTCGCGTCCGGCGTGCCGCGCATGATGCCGCCGATCCGCGTTGTCCGCGCGCTCGTCCCCTACCTGATGTGGCTGCCCTCGCTCTTCTGGATTCTGCCGCCGATCGCGTGGGCGATCCACTGGCCGTTCGGCGCGCTCGCGACGCTGATCGCACTCGTCACGTGGCTCGCGATCTACGCGATCCACCGGATCCCGCCGTGGTACGCGCTGCTCTATCCGCTCGGCGCCGCCTTCGTCGCGTTCATCATGCTGCGCTCGGCCGTGCGCGGCCGGCGCATCGAGTGGCGTGGCCGCGTGTACCGCTAGAAGTACAAGCCGAGCGCCACGAGCACGCGATACTGATGGTAGAAGCCGTGGCCGCGCTCCGCGGCTCCCGGATCGGTGCGCTTGTACGAGAGATAACCGGCTGAAAGGTCTGCTGTCCCGCCCACGCTGACGTCCTCGGTGAGCAGATACGCGCCGCCCAGCTCACCATTCAGCCCTGCGTTCCACTGCGTGAGGCGGACAGTCCCCGCGGTGACGTCGATCAGCTGATCGCTCCAGCCGCTTTCGACCGCAACGGTCCGAAACGAGACGACGCGGGGGCGCCCCGCATGGTACGAGCGCCTCCCCAAACGGGCGGCGAGATTGAGTTGTTGCTGGTTCGCGCGCGTCGTGGTAGCGCTGATCTTCGACGTGCTCGTCGCGTCGATGAAGACGGACGAGGTAGACAGATCGAGCAGCCACGCAGCCGTGGGACTGGTAAAATGCAGCACGCCGAGATCGAACAGGTTCGCGCCACCCCCGAATTGCATGGCCCACTGACCGGCATGAAACGGGGACGCGGCGGCGGATTCCTGCGCCGACAGGGACGAAAAGCAGAGCAGCGTTGTCAGCAGACCGACGTAGCCGATTCGCAGCACGGAACCTTCCTGTGAGGGACTCGGAAGGTTGACCAACGGTACGCCGGCATGAAAGAGGAAGCGCTCAAAAAGTCATAACGGCTACGGCCGCGAAATGATCTGCTGCGCCAGTACCACACCCGCGACCACGCTGGCGGCCGCGGCGCCCACGTGCAGAATCGTCGCGAGCCGCGCGCTGCGCTCCGCGGCCACCCTCACGACCGCCGACAGAGTCAACGACACGCTCAACATCCCGGCCACCGTGCCCGCGCCGAACGCGGCGAAGTACGCGAGACGCGACGCTGCATCGGGCACTGCCGCGACGAGCAGCGCGGCAATGGCGCCGCTGCCCGCCAGCCCGTGCGCGATCCCGAAGCCGAGCGAGCGACGGGCGTCCACCACGGCGTGGGTGTGACCGTGTGTTTGGTCGTGCGTGTGATTGTGAAGATGGAAATGCGGCGCCGCGGTGGGATGCGCATGGGCATGCATGTGCCAGCGCCCCCGCACGTACCGCCAGATGACTGCCAGCCCGAGCAGGACGAGTAAAGCAGCTACCAAGAGCTCCGCCGCAGGCCAGAACCGGGTCGGAATCTGAACTCCCAGAACGATGATCAGCAGCGCCACGACGCCGACGGTGGCGGTATGGCCGAGGCCCCAGATCAGGCCCAGCCGGGCCGCGCTCCACAGCCGGCTCCCGGGCCGGCTGGCCAGGGTGGACACGGCCGCAAGATGGTCCGGCTCAAAGGCATGGCGGAATCCCAGCAGGCCGCCGATGGCCAGAACGGCTACAATAGAAAGCGTCATTGCGGGCCCAATCTAACTACAACCTTTTGGCCTGCTTGCATATCCAAGATCGTGCATGCCCCGACAGGTGCTCGAGGATACTGTGACTGCTGACTCCATAGCGGCCGACACGGCTCTCGCGGCAAGCGGGGACGCCAGCGCATTCGAGCGCCTTTACCGGAGCCACGTATCGCGGGTCCATACGCTGGTGCGCCGGATGCTCGACGCCGATGAGGCGGACGATGTTACGCAGGACGTCTTCATCAGGGCCTGGCAGAAGTTGTCGACGTTCCGTGGTGAATCGGCATTTGGGACGTGGCTGCACCGGCTCGCGGTCAATGTTGTCCTCGCGCGCCGCAAGAGCGTGGGCATCGCTCGCGGCCGCTTCATCAAGGATGACCAGCCGCTGGACGAAGCAGCCGCGAGGCCGCATACGCCGGAGCTGTCGATGGATTTCGAAGAGGCGCTGGCGCGGCTGCCGGATGGAGCACGACAGGTGTTCGTACTGCACGACGTGGAAGGGTATCGCCACGAGGAAATCGCGCGCATGCTCGGCATCGTGCCGGGCACGTCGAAATCGCAGCTGCATCATGCGCGGATGGCGCTGCGGAGGCACTTGGATCGATGAACGACATGTGGACGAACCGGCTTTCGGAGTATCTCGACGGCGAGCTCGACGCCACGGAACGGTCGGCGCTCGAGGCACACCTCGCGACCTGCGGAACGTGCTACGCGACGCTCGCTGAGCTCCAGCAGGTGGTCGCGCGCGCCAAGGCGCTACCCGACACGCCGCCGGCGAAGGATCTCTGGACGGGGATTCGCGCCGAGATCACCGAGAAACGGGAGGTGCGCGTGACCCGGCGCTTCTCGTTCTCAGTCCCGCAGCTACTCGCGGCCAGCGTCGTGCTCGCCCTGCTGTCGGGCGGTGGTGTCTGGATGGCGGTGCGGCCGCAGGCGACGCGCTCGCCCGACACGGCCGTGCTGACGTCGCGTGAGAACAACGCCGGCGTGCGGCAGGTGGTCTGGACGCGCAACACCGACGCCGCTATCGCCGACTTGCAGACCGCGCTCGTCGAGAACGAGAACAAGCTCGACACCGCGACCGTGCGCATCGTACGGCAGAACCTGGCCATCATCGACCGGGCGATCGCCGATGCGCGAGTCGCGCTGGAGAAGGATCCCGGAAACGCGTACTTGAACCTTCACCTCGCCGAAACCATGCGGCGCAAGGTGGAGTTGCTGCGGCGTGTGAACGCCATGGCAGCACGTACCTAGGAGGAGACAGACATGTTCGCTTCGCTGGCCGCTGCGATGCTGTTGACACTCGCACCGCAAAGGCAATCCGATACCACCATCGCCGTGCCGGCCGGCGCCAGCCTTTCGGTCAACAATTTCGGGGGCGGCATCACCGTCCACGGATGGAATGAGAGTCGCGTCAAAGTGCACGGGGAGACCGGCCGTCGCGGGCGCGTGGAAGTCTCGCTCGTCGGTAACACCGTCGTCGTGAAGACCGGGAGCCGCGAAGGCGCGCCTTCGGTCATCGATCTCGACATTACGGTCCCGGCCTCGATGCCGCTCACGCTCAGCGGCACCTACGCCGACATCACGGTGGAAGGCGTGCAGGGCGCGATCAGCGCCGAGACCGTCAACGGTGAAGTCAACGTCAAGGGCGGCAAAGGCATCATCAGCCTGCAGTCGATCCAGGGCGGCGTGACACTCGCCGACGCGTCCGGCCGTATCGACGTGAACTCCGTGAACGAAGACGTCGAGCTGACCAACGTGAGTGGCGAGATCAAGGTCGAGACCACCAACGGCAGCGTCACGCTGACCGGGATCCAGTCGTCGAGCGTCGATGCGGGGACGATCAACGGCGACGTGCTCTACGAGGGCAGTGTGAACGACGGCGGCTCCTACAGCTTCGGGTCGCACAACGGCGACATCTCGGTGTCGATCCCGGAGCGCGCCAACGTCACGATCACCACCGCGACGGCCAACGGCGACATCGACGCGAGCTTCGACCTGCCGATGACGCCGTCGCAGGGCAAGCACCGCAAGACGTTCAAGATCGGCTCGGGCAGCGCGCACATGGAGCTGGAATCGTTCCAGGGCGACATCCAGATGCGCCGGCCGCAAGAGCTGCGCGAGCGCATCGACAGCAGGAAGCACGATCACGAGCGCGACCACGACAA
>DATDEZ010000011.1:0-14500 GCA_036522875.1 Gemmatimonadales bacterium
ACGCATTACGTGGACACCGTCGCGCGCCACGCCTACAAGGTCACGGACGCCGACGTCGCGAAGCTCAAGCAAGCCGGCCAGTCCGACGACGCGCTGTTCGAAATCACGGTCGTGGCCGCGGTGGGTGCCGCGATGCATCGCCTCGAGCGCGGCCTTGCCGCGCTGGAAGGGCGGGAGCCCGACTGATGCGCGTCCGCGCCGTCGAGCATCGCCACGGCCTGCCGCAGAAGCTGAAGCTCGCGATGATCCGCGTGTTCAGCGGCCGCCGCGTCCCCGACGTCGTGAAGACGCTGCTGTACCGGCCGGAGTTCTTCGGGAAGGCGCAGGCCGCGTGGACGCAGGCCGTGCTGCGCGGGCCGTCCGACTGGAGCATCGGCGAGCGGGAGCTGTTCGCCGCGTTCACGTCGAAGCTCAATGAGTGTGTCTTCTGAACGCAGTCGCACGCCGCGGTCGCGGCGCTGGCGCTGGAAAATGACACGCTGGTTGCAGCCGTTCTGAAGGACTGGCGCTCAGCGCCGATCGACGGGAAGCTGCGCGCCATGCTCGCCTTCCTCGACAAGCTGACGCTGCGACCGAACGAGGTCCGTCCCGCCGACGTCGCGCCACTCCGTGCCGCCGGTCTCTCCGACGCGGCGATCGAGGACGCGATTCACGTCTGCGCGCTGTTCAACATCTACGACCGGCTCGCCGATGCGCTGGACTGGTATTTGCCGGGCCCCGACGGCTACCAGGCTTCCGGTGAATCACTGATGAAGCGGGGCTATCTCCTGTAGCGTGTCGTTGTTCCGCGCCGCCACAATGACGCGTTTGCCACCCGCCCGTCGCAATGCGGCCAGCCGCCGGACTTGCCCCTCGAGCACGACACCGCTCTCGGTCATGTCGATCGTCGAGAACCCGCCGCGGCCGTCGCCCCGCAGCAGCAATCCATAGCTCGCGTCGTAGCGTCCCTCGGCCGGTGTGACGCTGTAGAAATTTCCCGCGACCAGTACATCGACTTTCCCGTCGCCGTCGAAATCGCCGGCGAGCGACGCGTAGATCGGCGCGAGCTGCGCTTCAGCCGGAAACGCATGCAGCGCGAACGCGCCGTGGCCGTTGTTCAACGCGATCGCGCTCGCGAACGTATCGGCCTCGAGCACCGTCGCTGCCTCGAGATCCTTCTTTGGCAGGATGTCCTCGATTCGCTTCGCCCCGAATGCCGCGTGCGTGGGAAGCTTGGTCCGCAGTGACGGAATCGCCGCGATCAGCTCGTCACGTCCCACGAAGGGATAGCTCACGCCATGATGGTAGGTCGTAAGAATCTGCGCGAGTCGCCCGGAGTGCGCGAAGTCGCCGACGTACAGACGCGCCGGCTCGTGCGAAGAGGCGCGCACCGTAGAGTTGAGGCCCAGGTTGCCGAGGATCAGGTCGGGCTTGCCGTCGCCGTTCAGGTCGGCGACGGAGACGTGATTCCACCAGCCGTTCGTGCCCTCGAGGCCAGCCTCCTTGGTGCGCTCGACGAAGCGACCGCTCTCCTGGTGAAACACGCGCACCGGCATCCATTCGCCGACGACGACGAGATCGAGCTTGCCGTCGCCGTCGTAGTCGAGCCAGGCGGCCGAAGTGACCATGCCGGCCTGGGCGAGCTCGGGCGCGAGCTGTGACGTCACGTCACGAAAGCGGCCGTGCCCGTCGTTCTCGAGCAGATAGCTGGACGCGGCTTTGCCGTACTGCCGCGGTACGTCCCGACTGCCGACAAAGAGATCGATATGGCCGTCGCCGTTGAAATCGCCGGCGACGACGCAGGAGCCGTTGTGCATGAACGAGGGCAGGGCATCGGTCGCGCGACGGAAATTGCCGCGCCCGTCGTTCAGGTACAGCCGGTCCTCGAGCGGGGCGCCTTCCCAGAATTCGTTGCCGCCGCTCACCACGTAGAGATCCAGCGTGCCGTTGCCGTCCGCGTCGAAGAGCGCGGCATCGACGTCTTCGTCGAGACTGTCGGCGCGGAGCGCCGGCTCGGGCTGCGGCCGGAAGTGGCCGTCCCGCTGTTGCAGCCACACTTCAGCCGTCTGCCATTTCGCGCCGCCCGCGACGATATCGTCGAGCCCGTCGCCGTTCACGTCGCCGACCGCGAGCGCCGGTCCCTCCTGCGACAGGAGGTGCGGCATCAGCGGCTCCCGGCTGAAATCGAAGAACGGGTTCTCGCGATGCTTGTACGTGATGCCGAGCCTGGTGGTGACGTCCGAGAAGAGGGGCGGACGGGCGGTCGGGCGGCTGGGCGATTGCGTCCGCGCATCGCTCTGCGTCAGCGCAATCACGTGATCCGCCGCAACGTTCGTGAGCACCTGGGCGCGGCGGTCGGGCCAGATCACCGTCAGCGAGTCGACGGCGGTCGCGGTCCCCAGGCCAAAGTGCGGGCGCGGATCGACGGACGATTCGAAGCCGCGCGTCGGCATCGCTTCGACGAGCTGGTGCCGGCCGCCTGCCGAGACCATGACCTTCGTGCCCAGACCCTGGGTGTTGGCGCCCGCGCCGCGCAGCGTGACGGTGAGCCCGTGATGCGACGCGCTGTCGAGCGTACGGGCGCGGTTCCGATAGAGCGAAGCGGGCGCGTTGGTGTTGTTGACGATCAGGTCGAGCGCGCCGTCGTTATCGAGATCGGCATACACGGCCCCATTGGAAAACCCCGGCGCGGCGAGTCCCCACGCCCTGGCCATGTTGGTGAACGTCAGATTGCCATTGTTGTGGAACGCGTACTTGGACAGCGGCACGTGGGGCAAGCGCGCGAGATTTGGCGGGCCCGAATCGACCGAGGCGATGAAGTCGAGATCATTGGGACGGCGCCAGATGCCGTTCGTGATGAACAGATCCTTCCAGCCGTCGTTGTCGAGATCGGCCAGCAGCGGCGCCCAGCTCCAATCCGTCGCTTCGACGCCCGCGTACGGCCCGATGTCGCTGAATCGGACCGTGCCGTCCACCACCCCGCGATTCAGCTGAAGCGTATTGCGGGCGTACTGCGCGTGATACCCGACCGAGAGCTTGAGATTGAACAACGCGTAGCTCTCGGCGGACGCCGCGGTCTTGAGAATCGGCTCGGAATCGGGCAGCATGTCGAGCACGACGAGGTCGGGCCGGCCGTCGTTGTTGAAATCGGCGGCGTCGGCACCCATCGAGAAGCGGCTGGTATGGCCCGTCGCCCGCTCGATCGATTCGGTGAACGTCCCGTTGCAGTTGTTGATGTAGAGGAAATCGTTCTCGGGAAAATCGTTCGCCACGTAGATGTCGGGACAGCCGTCGCCGTTGACGTCACTGACCGCGACCCCCAGCCCGAACCCCTCGACGCCGCCATAGATGCCCGCCTGCTCGCTGACGTCCACGAAGTGGCCGTTGTCGTTGCGATACAGGCGGTCGCCGGCTCTGGCGCTGCGCACCGTCCGGCTCGTGCTCTTGGCCGCCGCGCGCTCGGTGTGCGTCGAGCTGTTGAGTAGATACATGTCGAGATCGCCGTCGCCGTCGTAATCGAAGAACGCCGCTTGCGTGGAGTAGCCGGCGAAATCGAGGCCGTATTCGTGCGTGCGGTCGGTGAACGTGCCGTCGCCGTTGTTGATGTACAGGACGTTGCGGCCGTGCATCGTGAGGTAATCGACCCCCGCGACGAAGATGTCGACGCGGCCGTCGCCATTGACGTCCGCCATCGTGACGCCGCTCTTCCAGCCGACCGAGTCGGCGACGCCGGCCCGGGCCGTGACGTCCTCGAACTGAAAGTTTCCCTTGTTGCGGTACAGCCGGTTGGCGCCCAGGTTCGAGGTGAAGTAGACGTCGAGCAGACCGTCGCCGTCGACGTCTCCCACTGCGA
The DNA here is from genome assembly GCA_036522875.1 of Gemmatimonadales bacterium. Classification (GTDB taxonomy): domain Bacteria; phylum Gemmatimonadota; class Gemmatimonadetes; order Gemmatimonadales; family GWC2-71-9; genus 20CM-2-65-7. The sequence goes on from DATDEZ010000011.1 coordinate 3,833, forward strand.
CGCCGCCGCCGTTGTAGTAGTACAGATAATTCAGGATGTTGAACGTCGTATCATCGGACGGCAGCGTATTCGCGAACGTGACGCCGCTCGATCCGGGTGAGATCAGCTCGAACAGCGTCGGCGTGGTCGAGTTACGGCACGCCGCCACGACGGCGGCGATCAGAAGGAGTCGAAATCTTGGCAAGGGGCGAGCAGTATAGCGTGAAAATTCTCGTTTCGCTCGTGGTGCTCGCGCTCCTCGTCAGCGGCTGCCCGGAGAAGCCGATCGACCAGGGCGCGCTGCTCACGGCTCGCACCGTCGGCCTCGATGCGCTCCAGAAAGGCCGGCTGGGCGACGCGGAGCGCGAGTTCAAGCAAGTGATCGCACTCGCGCCGCGCGACCCGCTGGGCTACACCAATCTGGGCCTCACGTATCTGCAGGCCGGCCGTTACGACGACGCCGAAGCCCAGCTCGACCGGGCACGCAAGCTCGATCCACGCAGTCCCGAGATCGCGCTGATTCTTGCAAAGCTCTATTCGCTCACCAATCGCGCGTCGGACGCACGCCGCGTCCTCGGCGAGCTCGAGCCGGACGCGCGCGTACTGTACGCCCTCGCGCAACTGGAGCGCGGCGCGAGCGGTGATAGCGCCTACGCCAATCGGTTGCGGCAAGTGCTGGGCAAGGCTCCCGCCAATCTCGCCGTCCGGCTCCAGCTCACGGACGCAATGCTCCGGCTCGGCCAGATCGACAGTACCGTTCACGCACTCGAGGACGTGCGACGCCTGCGCCCCGAGCCGCCGCGTGAGGCTCAGCCGCACCTGGCGGCGGCGCTGGCGGCGCTGCGCTCTGGTCGCACGACCGATGCGCGTGCCGAGCTCGACCGTTTCCTCAAGCTCATCGAAGTGACCGCTCCGTATCAGGCGGCGCTGGCGGAGGTGAATTGGACCGAAGGGCCGCTCGTCGGCCGGCCGGTCATCGCCTTCAATCCCCAGACACTGATCACGATGCGTGGCATCGCGCCCGGCACGTCGACCGCGGTGCACTTCACCGACATCACGGCCGAGAGCGGCTTGCCGGATCTGCACGGACCGGCGAGCGCGATCGCATTGGGCGATATCGACGGCGACGGCGAGGACAACCTGCTGATCGCCTGGAGCGAGCAGGGTCATCCCGTCGCGCGGCTCTTCGCGCTGCACGGCGGCTTCGTGAACGATCTCAGCGCGCGCACGCCGGTGCCGCTGCCGGCCGGCGCCGCGTTCGCCACGTTTGCCGACTACGACAACGACGGCTGGCTCGACCTCTTTGCGATCGGGACGGACGGCCGCGGCTATCTGCTCAAGAACTCGTCAGGCCAGAAGTTCGACGACGTGACGAAGACGGCGGGAGTGTCGGACGTGAACGGCGCGACCCGTGGCCTTTTCGTCGATCTCGATCATGACGGCGATCTCGATCTGCTGCTGGTAGGCGACCACTCGCTGACGGCGTTGCGCAACAACCTCGACGGCTCGTTCACGCGCTTTCCCGACAACGGTCTCGCCGGAGCGGCGGCGGACGCCGCTTTCGGGGATGTCGACGACGACGGACGGACCGACGTGTTCATCACGGGCCCGACCGGTGCCGATGCCCTGTTCCACAACAACGGCGCGCGCGGATTCACGCGGGTCGCCGGCCCGATCGGCGGCCCGGGTCCCGCGGCCATCGGCGACTACGACAACGACGGCGCGCTCGATCTGTTCGTGGCGGGCAGCGGGCTGTGGCACAACAACGGCGGCGGCGTGTTCGCGCCCGCGGCGAAACTCGTCACGACCGCCGCCACCGCGGTGTTCTTCGACTACGACAATGACGGCTGGCTCGATCTGATCGCCGCCGGCACGCAGGGCGTCCGCCTCTTTCACAATGATCGCGGGCGCCTGACGGAAGTGTCGGACGTGCTGCCGCCGGAGCTGCGCCGCGATGCGGTCAGCGCGCTGCTGATCAGCGACGCCGACGGTGACGGCGACCAGGATCTGTTCGTGGCCGATAAGACCGGCGTGCACCTCTATCGCAACGACGGCGGCAACAACCACCTCGGCATGCAGGTCCAGCTCACGGCCCTCGGCACCGGCAGCGGCAAGAACAACAGCTTCGGCATCGGCTCCCGCGTGGAGGTGCGCTCCGGTGAGCTGTACCAGACGCGCGTCGTCACCAGTCGCGTGACTCCGTTCGGCCTGGGGGCGCATCTCAAGGCCGACGTGCTGCGGGTGGAGTGGACGAACGGTGTGCCGCAGACGATTTACTTCCCCGGCACCGATCAGGACGTGCTGGAGCTCGAGCAGCTCAAGGGTTCGTGCGCGTTTCTGTACACGTGGGACGGGAAGCACTTCCGCTTCGTCACCGACATTATGTGGCAAAGCGCGCTCGGCATGCCGCTGGGAATAATGGGCGGCACCGGCGGAAGCGTTTTCGCCCCCGCCGGGGCGTCGCAGGAATACATCCGCATTCCGGACGAGGCGCTCGAGGCGCGGAACGGCCGTTACGTTCTGCAGGTCACCGAAGAGTTATGGGAGACCGCGTACCTCGATCAGCTGCACCTGGTCGCGGTCGATCATCCGGATTCCGTCGATGTGCTGGTGGACGAGCGCTTCCCGCCGCCGGCCGGCGATCGGACGGCGCTGCACCTGTTCGCGGTGACGCGACCGCGCCCGCCGCGGTCGGCCGTCGACGGTGCCGGTGTCGACGTGCTCGATGCGCTGCGCGCGCACGATTACCGCTACGTGTCGAATCTCACGCCGGCCCGCTACCAGGGGCTCACCGAGCCGCATGACCTGATCCTCGGCCTCGACGATCAGGCGGGGCAGGCGGGGACACTGCTCGTCCTGCGCGGATGGATCTATCCGAGCGACGCGAGCATCAACGTCGCGGTCTCGCAGCAGCAGCGGCTGCATTCGCAGCCCCCGGTGCTCGAAGTGCGAAACGCGCGCGGGCAGTGGGTGAAAGCCCGGGACATCGGTTTTCCGGCGGGCAAGGACAAGACCGTCGTCGTCGACATCGCGGGCATGTTCCCGACGCGTGACCATCACGTCCGGTTGCGCACGAACCTCCAGGTGTACTGGGATCAGGTCTACGAGGCGTCAGGAGTTGGGAGCCAGGAGACAGGAAGTCCCAAGATTCTGACTCCGCTCTCCGCCAACCTGCACTTCCGCGGCTTCTCGCGCATGTACCGCCGCGGCGGACGGTACGGGCCGCAATGGTTCGACTACGATTCAGTGAGCAAAGAGTCTCCGTGGCGGCCGATCGCCGGCGCAGCCACCCGCTTCGGCGACGTGCGACCGCTGCTCGACGACGCGGACGACGAGTACGTGATCATGGTGCCGGGCGATGAGACCACGGTCGAGTTCGGGATGCCGGCCGCCGCGACGCCGCCGGGATTCAAGCGAACCTTCTTCCTCTATAGTGACGGCTGGATCAAAGACTCGGACCTGAACACCGCGAACGGCACGACGGTCGCGCCATTGCCATACCATGCCGCGCGCGCCTATCCCTACGCGCCCGGCGATCGCTATCCGGCGGACTCAGCGCGCCAGCGCTACCTGCGGCAGTACAACACCCGCATCGTCGGCAGAGCCTCCGCGCAGCGCCGGTAGCGCGCGGACGATGGCCTCGCGACTCAAGCCGAGTCGGTCGTGGCGGTGCACGAGGACGTCCAAGTCGACGGGATACATCTGATGCGCCGCCGGATCAGCCAGGCCGCAGACGTTGCGCGCCGCGATCGCTCGACTCACCCATCTCACGAACTGTTTGCGATCGGCGGCCGAGCGCGTGTGCGCGAGGCGGCGGAAGGCGGCGCGGGGCACCGCTGAGATGCGCGGGTCGCCGACGCCCAGGAACCCGGTCCACGCGGCCTGCTCGGCATCGCCCAAGACGAGTCGCTGCCGGCATTCCGCGAACGAGACCGCGGCGAAATAGATCATCGAATGCGCCGCGAAAAGGTCGAAGTGCGCCATCGCCCGATACGCCCCCGCGACCAGCACGTCGATCTGATCGGCTTCGGCCGCCAGCAGCGCGTTGTAGCGCGCGAGGTCCGTATCGATCGGTCTGCCATGCTCGAAGCACAGCGCGAGCCGTTCGATCGCGCGGAGGCTCCAGGCGATTCCGGTCGAGAACAGCGGATCGACAAACGCAAACGCGTGCGGCAACATCGCCCAGCCTGAGCCCGCGGCACGCGTGAGACGGTGCTGAATCCGTGGCTTATATGCGATCGGCATGAGCGGTGTGGCATCGCCGAACAGCGCGCCGATCGTCGGATAGCGCTCGAGCAGATGGCGCCACATCTGTTCGGGCGTTCCCGGGACGGGCTCGGTCAGCAGGAAACCCGCGCTCGTGACGCCGTCGTCGAAGCGCAGGGCGTACATCCACCCTTCATCTATAATGTGGTGCACGGCCGCCCAATCGTCGGGGTAGGGGCCGGGCGGGAGGTTCGGCCGGGTGTCCGCCAGGAGCCGGGCGCCCGCGAAGTGACTGAAGACCAATCCCGACTTCGTGTAGGTCCGGCGTGACGGAATGCTGAGTCGGCGCGCCATGAAGCCGCCGGGTCCGGATGCGTCGAGCACGAAATCCACCCGCAACCGGTCGAGCGCCGCGTCCGTGACGTCAAACCGATCGCGATAGTCGACGCCGGCGGCGATCGCGGAACGCACGAAGTGGTGGTCGACGTCCGAGCGCAGCCAGTGCGTGTCGGCGACATGCGCATTCGGGCTCGCGGCGACGAGCAGGCGCTCGGAGCGCAGCCCGCGATCGGCAAAGGGCCTGCCGGCGTGATGGCGATAGAACGTGAAGCCGCGCTTGAGACCGCGGCGCAGCTCCGGGAAGCGCGCGATCCAGCGACCGTGCGCCCCGAGGTCATAGCAGTCGTCCAGGCCGTAGCGCCGCGCGAGGCGCTCGAGCGTGAGATTGGCGAGCGGCGTGCTCGACTCGCCGATCGCGAAGCGCGGGTGCGTGCCGCGCTCGAGCAGGACGACGTCGTGCCCCTGTACGGCCAGGATCCGCGCGAGCAAGGAGCCCGCGAACCCCGAGCCGACGACTGCTATGCGCACACGCCGCAGCTCACGGCCGGCTCCGCGGCGCCGGTCACGTTGATGCGCGTGAGCCGAGCGACGCGCGCGCCGCGACAGGCGTTGCAGCCAGGCAGTCGTTCGACGTCCCAGAGATCCGCGGTGACGACGGCCGGCGAGGCCACCGACTGGTCGATCGCGTCTTCCAGTTGGCAGAGCGTCGGCGCGTTGAAGTCACCACGCTGCTGCAGCCGCTCGAGCTCACCATTGCCGCCGCGCACCGGTATGATGGCGACGCGGCCCGCGCCCCGCGCCGCCGCGTGCTCGACCGTCTTGACCGTCCACTCGACCGCCTGCTCCGCGCGCACGTACGGCACGCCGAGCAGCACGAATACCCGCAGATCGATCTGATGCTCGGCGAGGAAGGCGGCGGCGCGATCGAACCGCTCGAGGTCGAGCCGCTTGTTGAGCTGCGTGGTCGCCTCGGGGTGAATCGTCTCGAGTCCCATGGCGACTTCGAGCCGGCCGGAAAGCAGCGCGGCAAACTCGAGCGTCTCTGCGCCGATCATGCTCGCGTGCGACTCGACCGTCACGCTCCGAAACGGCTCGGCCAGCTCGGCGAGGGCCGGCACGTCCTCGCGTGGGACCGCGCGACGATCGAAGAAGTTGCTCGCGTTATAGAGCTTGAGCCGGTCGGGCAACGGCCGGCGGAGCGCTTCGAGCGCGGCGCCGAGCTGAATCGGCAGAGCACCGGACGGCGTGGGGCCGTCGATGGTGAAGCGCCACAGGTCGCAGAACGAGCAGGTGAACGGGCATTCGGCGCCGGCGAGAAAGACCGTCACCGCGCGCTCGATCATTCCCCCGGGCGCACGCTCGTCTTCGAGCAGGATACCGTGCGCCTTCCACGCGTCGACGGCCGGCTTCCGCGGGCGGAGCCCGCGGATCCGGGCATCAGACGTGGAGGCTGTGAAAATGCCGGCGATAGCTCGCCTCGGTCTTCGTGAACGTCGCGCCCACGCCATGCTGGAAACGACGCTTGGGGTAAATCGGCATCTCGAGACCGAGCACCGCGCGGACGCCGCGCCGGACGACTTCTCCCTTCAGCGCGTACAGTCGCTCGTGTGAGCCGTTCGTGAGGTCGGCGAACGGAATCGCCTCGGCGACCGCGATCACCGGCGCGCTCGTGTACGGGCTGAACGACGCGAAGCCGAAGCGCCGCGCGCAGGCGTAGCCGCGCACGCAGCCGCGGCTCAAGCCGCCCGAATACGTGAGCGAGTGCTTCACCGACTCGACGCCCCAGCCTTCCTGATACAGCATGCGATTGTTCACGACGCTCCTGATCGTGAGCTCGCTGTTCGCTTCGATGGGGTAGTCCTTCAGGTTCTCGTCGCCGCCGTCGCCGTCCACGAGCAGGCGCCATTCGGGATAGCGCGCCCGAATGGCCTCGAGCAGCGCGAGGTTGGCGGCCGCACACTCGACGTCGAGCGGCTTGTAGTCCTCGATCACGGCGACCGCACGGAGCGGGTCGAGCGCGCTCGACGCCACATCGATCGTCTCGCCCAGCATCTCGAGGCCCGTGCGCGCGAGAAACTCGCGGGCCTGGCGCGCGTCGTCGCCGTCTCCGTCGACCGACAGCGTGAACGCCTTGAGGCGGGTGGGCGCCTCGCCGCGGTCGAGCAGCAGGCGGTTCAAACACAGCAGCACGGAGCCGCTGTCGATGCCGCCGGAGAACGGCACGCCAATCGGGGAGCCGGGAGCCTGGGCGAGGAGCCAGCGATCGAGCTCCGCGTACAGCGCTGCGATGTAGTGGCGACCGATGACGTCGAGATCGGGCGGCAACGTGCCGCGCGGCGGATCGAAGAACCGGCGATAGGTGGGATTGGGGTCGGGGCAGCCGATCAGCCGCAAGGTCGTGACGTGATGCGCCGGCGCCATCCGTGTGTACGACGGATGAAACTGATCGGACCATCCACGCCGCCTGAGCTCCGCCTCGATCTCGTCGATCCGCTCGGCGACGATCAACACGGGCCCGTCCGCCGCCTTTGCCAGGAAGTAGCGCAGCGGCCGATCGAGACTCCGCGCCAGCACCACGCGCTCGCCTTCGTGCGCGACCAGCGCGAACGAGCCGCGGATCGCGAGCACGCGCGCGGGATCGGCCGCGAGCACGGCCGCGCGCGCGCTGTCCAGATCACCGGACCAGAGCCGCTGCGCGCTGTCCGGGATCAAGTTGACGACGCGCGCGATCGGCTGCTTCATCGCGGTCTCCGTGCCGTCTTTGTCGTCGCCGGTCTGATCCGAATCGCCTGACCGCCACCCGGCGCCAGCGCGATGTGCAGCCGCGTGCTGCGCGTGACGGCGCGGTGCGAGATCGCGACCGGCGTGGGATTCGTGAGCCAGTTGGCGCCGGGACCGTCGGCATAGATGTCGGCGACGTAGCTCTTGCCGCGGTCGAGGAAGTCGAGCGGCACGTCGAACGTGCGGGCTTCCTCGTCGGTGATGGCGCCCAGGAACCATTGCGGGCTGTTCTTCTGCTTGCGCGCGACGATCACGTAGTCGCCGATCTGACCATCGATGACGCGCGACGTATCCCAGTCGACGGCGACGTCCTTGATGAACTGGAACGCGGGAATGTGGTCGTAGTTCTCAGGCAGGTCGGCGGCCATCTGGACCGGCGAGTAGATGACGACATACAGCGCGAGCTGCTTGGCCACGGTGGTGCGCACGCGTGCGTCTTCGTTGGTGCGGGCCGGGCCGGTTTTCGTCCGCAGGATGTCGAAGATACCGGGCGTGAAATCCATGGGGCCGTCGAGCAGGCGCGTGAAGAAGAGAATCGTCTCGTGCTCGGGCGGGTTGCCGCCCTCGCCGCCCCACGCGTTGTATTCCTGGCCACGCGCGCCTTCCCGGCTCATCCAGTTCGGGTAGGTGCGCCGCTCGCCCGTGTCCTGAATGGGCTCGTGCACGTCCATCATGATGTGGTGCTTGGCGGCTTCCTGAATCGTGTGGCGGTAATGGTTCACCATGACCTGCCCCCAGTGCGAATCGCCTTCGCTGGTCAGGTCGGTCACGTAACCGGACTTGATCGCATCGAGCCCGAGGTTCTCGTACATCGTGAACGCGCTGTCCATCTGGCGCTCGTAGTTCTGGATGCCGCCCGACGTCTCGTTGTGCACGATGAGGTGCACGCCCTTGGACTTCGCATAGCGCGCGAGCTCGACGATGTCGTAATCGGGATAGGGTTGCGTGAACGAGAAGGCGTTGCGGTTCTGAATCCAGTCGCCGTCCCAACCGACGTTCCATCCTTCCACGAGCACGCCGCCGAAGCCGTTGGCGGCCGCGAAATCGATGTACTGTTTCGTGTTCGCCGTCGTGGCACCGTGCTTCGGGCCCGAGCTCCACGTCATCGTCCCGATGTGCATGCCCCACCAGATCCCCACGTACTTCATCGGCTTGATCCAATCGGTCTGAGCGATCACGCTGGGCGGATTGAGGTTCAAGCCGAGGACGGAGGGCGACAGATCCTGGATGCGGTCCGCGATTTGGATCGTGCGCCACGGCGTCACGAAGGGCGTGTGGCCCCGGACCTTCACGCCGTCGGCGTAGGGCGCGAGATCGGCGTGCAGCGTCCGGTTCTCCATGCGCGGCCCGCGCAGGTCCATCTTCGCGTAGTCCACGAGATTCGCCTCGTGAATCACGACGTACGTCTTGCCGTCGCGCAGCTCCATGGTGAGCGGGGTCTGCACGCTGTCGAGCGTCGAGACGGGCCCTTCCGACCACAGCTGCTCGGAGCGGTCGAGCCGCGGCCGATTCGAGGCGATCCACCAGGCCTTCGCGTTGTCGGTCATCGCGAACTCGGTCAGCTCGTCCATCATCTCGAAGGCGCCGAGGCCCGGCTGGTCGGGGAGCTCGTAGCGGAAGGCCACGCCGTCGTTGAACGCCCGCACCGCGAGCGTGAACTTGCGATTCGGCGCGCTCGTCTCCTCGACGCCGACGCGCAGCTCGTTGTAATGATTGCGAACCTTCGCGACCTCGCCCCAGGGCTGCGTCCACGTCTCGTCAAAGGTGCCGCGGGTGGAGTCGCTGATGCGCAGGCTGTCGCGCAGCGGCGGCTGCCCGCGGAACACGAAGCCGAGCATCGAGGGCGACACGATGTTGCGCCGATCGTGTCGCACCGCGTAGTAGAGCCTGCCTTCGTGCGCGATGACCTGGACTTCATTACGGCCGTCCGGCGAGGTCACGCGCACCTGCGCGACGGCAGGGGAGGGCAGTATGACGAGCGCGGCGAAAATGAAAGTCCTCATCGAATGCTCCATTGTGTATATTCTGGTCGTCCCACCATTGGGGGGCTGTGCATGGGCTCTGTCAGCCGTCATCCCATCCTCGCCGTTGCTTTCCTGCTTGCCGCGTGCGGCCACCGCAAGACGGTCGCGGCCGCCGAGCAGCCGCAGCCCAAGCTCGCGGACGTCGTCCTTACCGCGGCCGATATCGAGCGCGCGCCGGGGATGTCGCTCGAGCAGCTGCTGCTCACCCGCGTGCCCGGTATTACGCTGACGCGTGCCGCCGACGGTCACACCTTTTTGCGGCTGCGGGGCCAGTCCACGATCCTGGGCGACCAAGAGCCGCTCATCGTCGTCAACGATGTCCCGCTCGACCCCAACGCTAGCGGTAACTTATCCGTAATCGACCCGCACGACATCGAGACCGTCCAGGTCATACGCGATGCCGCGGCGACGTCGCTGTACGGTCTGCGCGGCTCCAATGGCGTGATCATCATCCGAACAAAGCAAAGCTAGCGTCCCCGCCGGAAGAACAGCGGCCGATCGTTGTTGCGCGCGACCACGTAGAGCTCTCCGCGCGCGGTCCGCAGGCGCTGAATGTCGCGCGCCTCACCGGGTACGACGAACCCCGACTCTGAGCCTGCCACCGGCGCGAATCCACCGCGGCCATCGCCGAACAACAGCAGGCCTCGGCTCGCCATCATGCTGCCGATCTCCGGCTGCACGCCGCTGAAATTTCCCGCGAGCAGGAGGTCGAGCTTGCCGTCGCGATTGAAGTCGCCGGCGAGAATCCCGTACACCGGCGCAATCTGCGCCTCGCGCGGCAAGGCGACCAGCGTATAGGATCCGTCCCGATTGCTCAGCGCGACCGCGCTCGCGAACGTTTCGGCCTCTCTTTGCACGGCGTCATTCAAGGCGGCGCCGAAGATCTGCTCGACCGTCTGCCCCGCGTAATCGGTGTATTTCGGATAGCGCGGCTTGAGGTACGGCAGCGCGTTGGTCAGCTCGTCTCGTAGCGCGAGCGGGACCGACTTCCCGTTCTCGTAAAGCGACATGACTTGCTCGGGAAACCCGTTGCCGTCGAAGTCTTTCACGTACAGACGCACGGGCTGTGCGGGAGAGGCGTGGAGCCGCGTATTCAGGCCGAGATTGCCGAGGGCGAAGTCGGGCCGGCCGTCGCCGTTGAAGTCGGCGCTGACGATGCGGGTCCACCACCCCGAGGAGTGCTCGAGCCCGCGCACCGCGAGGCGCTCGAACCGCGTCCCCGTGTTGCGGAATACCGTGATCGGCAGCCATTCGCCGACGACCACCAGGTCGAGGCGCCCGTCGTGATCGACGTCCGCCCAAAGCGCGTCGGTGACCATGCCGATGCGCGCGAGCTCGG
>DATDEZ010000012.1:0-27035 GCA_036522875.1 Gemmatimonadales bacterium
CGAGCGCGACGGCAAGCGTGCGGGCGCGCGCGTGTGGCGCGCCGAGGCGCCGGAGCCGCCGCGCCGTTTCGGTCATTGGGTGAGTGGCGGCGCCGCCGTTACCGCGTAGGTGAAGAGATTCACGCCCATCCGCAATGCCGCCTCGTGCAGCTCAGGAGGGTCATGGTGCACCGTGGAATCTTCCCAGCCGTCGCCGAGATCGGACTGGTAGGAATAGTATACGACCAGACGGTCTCCCAAAAAAATTCCAAAACCCTGGGCCGGCAGGCCGTCGTGCTCGTGGATCTTGGGGATCCCTTTCGGGAACGCGTAGACCAGGTTGTAAATCGGGTGCGTCAACGGCACTTCAACCATCGGATGGTCCGGAAACACGCGCGCGATCTCGCGGCGGAACGATTTGTCCATGCCGTAGTTGTCGTCGGCGTGCAGGAAGCCGCCCTGCTCGAGATAGCGCCGGAGATTCTTGATCTCGACGTCCGAGAAATGGACGTTGCCGTGACCCGTCATATAGATGTAAGGGACTTCCCACAGCTCGGGCCCGGTCAGCGTCACCACGCGCTCGCGATCCGCCACGGGCAGCGTGGTGCGCGTGCGCAGGGCCTCGAGGAGATTCGGCAGGCTCGAGGGATTGGCGTACCAGTCGCCACCGCCGTCGTAATGCAAGCGACCTATGGTGAGCGAGGCGGACGGGCGGATCGGCGGTTGGGCGGTTGGCAAGACCAACATCCCAAGGGCCATCAAACCGCCTATCCGCCAAACCGCCCATCCGCTCATAGTTCATTCACCAATCGATACGCCCTATTCCGTGAGATTCCTGTCTCTTCTGCCACTCGATCGGCGACATCCTTGCGCGATAGACCGTCAGCCAGGAGTGCGCGCGCGCGCTCGGCAGGATCGACGGGGCGCTCTTCCACTTTCGGCCTGCCCGTGCCCGCCACCACTACCGTAACCTCGCCCCGGACCGGGGCATCTGCATAGTGGTCTGACAGTTCTTGTAACGTCCCCGAACGTGTCTCTTCGAAGACCTTGGTTAACTCCCGAGAGACGCTCGCGTGCCGGTCCGGCCCACAGACTTCGCTCAGATCGGCGAGCAGTTGCGTGACGCGGTTCGGCGCTTCGAACAGCACGACGGTCCACTCAGAGTCGGCGACGGTCGAGAGCAGGCGGCGGCGGTCGCTCCCTTTGCGAGGGAGAAATCCCAGGAATACATACCGGTCGCCGCCGATGCCGGAGATGGACAAGGCGGCAGCGACGGCGCTCGGTCCGGGAATCGTCACGACCGGAATGCCACGCACCTTCGCCTCGGCCACCAGCTCCACCCCGGGGTCGCTGATCGCCGGTGTTCCCGCGTCCGTGATTAACGCGACGTCTCTGCCTTCTTGAAGGATGCGCAGCACGCGCTCGAGGGCGCGCTCGGACGAATGGGCGTGCAGGCTGACGAGCTCCGCGTGGGAGCCGGCGTGAACGAGGAGCGGCTTGCTGTGGCGCGTGTCTTCGGCGGCGACGACCGCCACGCGCTTCAGCGTGTCGGCGGCGCGCGGCGAGAGATCGCCGAGGTTCCCGAGTGGCGTCGCGACGACATAGAGAGTGCCCGCCACGTCACCACGTCACCTGCCAGGGGAGTCGCCCGTAAAATCCGGCGGCCTGGAGCACGTAGCGGTGCTCGCGAGTCGCGTCCTTCAGTATCTTCGGCGCCGTTCCCGGCATCATGACTTCGGCGCCTTCGAGCAGCTGCAGCGTCCAGTCGGTCAGCGCCGTCGCGAGCTCCTCGGGCCGCACCACGGCGTCGGGCGTGTCGCTGCCGCGCGGCACGCTCATCAATGCCAGTGCCTGGTGTGTGCCGGCGATCGCCGCGGTAACCTTCTGCGCGCGGCGCTTCGCCTCGCCGGGGAATTCGCGCTCGACCGCTTCGACGATGCGCCAATACAGCTCACGGTACGTGTTCACGAGCGCGGTGGGCGCCTGTGCCGGCAGGTCGTCGGCGCCGGGGAACGTCCCGGCCGCCATCACGGGCGCGGCACCGTCTTTCCCGGGATCGAAGAGTGACTCGAGGTAGCGCGCCGGCGGGACGTTGTCCGGCTTATCGCAGAAATGGCCGGTCAAATACTTGCCCTGATCGAACTTCAGGTAGGAGACGCGCCCGTTGGAGATCAGCTCCAGCACGCCCGAAACCTTTTCCTGTTGCAAGACGGGGAAGAATTTCTCGGGCTGGCGCACGTCGAGGAAGCGGGGCTTGTACTCGCCGGCGCACGATGCATACATCCACGCGAGCTGCTCCATCGGCGCCGCGCAATACTCGAGGTCGCCCCGCTCCACCTCCGCCCGCATCCGCTTCAGGGATTCGGTGATCGTGATGACGTGCCGCCCGGCCGTGTGCAGCGATGCGGCGTTGACCGCTTCGCCCTTACGAAAGAACAACAGCACACACTCGTCGGGCAGATGCGCGGCGAGGTAGCCGTCGATGCGGCCGTCACGGTCGCGCTTGGCGAACGCGAGCAGGTTATCGAGATGGACGAACGCGAGCCGGGTACGACAAATGAGCCGGTTCACCTGCGGAAATTGTAGATCCGCGAGGCGAACCGGCGAATTCGTCAGGCGAGCCGTGCTCGCGCGCATCGTCCTCCGGGGAGGAAGCTACGACAGGTGCTGGGCGATCTTTTGCTCGAACGTCTGCGACGGGTAGGCACCGACCAGGGTGTCGACGTGCCGGCCGTCCTTGAAGAATAGAATACTCGGAATCGAGCGCACGTTAAAGCGCATGGCCGTGGCCTGGTTGGAATCCACGTCCACCTTCACGATCTTGACCTTGCCGTCGTACTTGCCCGCCAGCTGATCCATGATCGGCGCGACCATGTGACACGGCCCGCACCATGTCGCCCAGAAATCGACGACGGCGAGCCCCTTATGCTGCTCGACTTCACTCTGGAATGTGGTATCCGTGACTTCGACCATGAGCCTTCACGCTCCCTCGAGAACCGTTAGTTTGCCTGCATGAACCCTTCAGTCGCCCACGTCGGCATCGCCGTGACCAGCATCGACGAGGCACTCGGTTTCTATCGCGACGTCCTCGGCCTGGTTCCCGGCCGTCCCGAAAGCGCCGATGGAGCGACGATCGTCAGCCTGCACCTGGGTCCCGTCGACGTCGAGCTGCTCGAACCGCGCGACCCCGCGAGCCCCGTGGCGAAGTTTCTTGCCAAACGCGGACCCGGCATTCATCACATCTGCTACCGCGTGCCGGACCTCGACGCCACACTCGAGCGCTGTCGGGCCGCGGGCTACCGCCTCATCGATGAAACGCCCCGCCGCGGTGCCGGCGGGCGACGTATCGCATTTGTACATCCGAAAACGACGAATGGCATCCTGCTGGAGCTAACCGAGTAGGTGGAACGCACCCTTCTACGGTTTAGTTCCTTGCCCGGCTCCGGTCGACGGCTGGCAACTCTGCGCGGGATTCCCCGCGCTCTCCAAATGCACGTCGTAGACCAACCACGTTCCCTGATCCGTGAGCACCAACGTGATCGGCATGACGGCGACGCACCCGTTGGCGCGCTGCACCTCCACGCGGAAGTCGCGCAACCGATCCATGCTCGGCACGTCCTTGAAGGTCGGATTCAGCGGCTGCGCGGCCATCGGACCCTCGATCACACGGTAGCCTCGGTGATCCCAGTAGACGTGGATCGTCTGGAGTGTCCGCTTGAGCCGGTCGCCATTCATGTATGTCGACGCGGGACCCTTCTGACTGCCCCACAGATTGCCCATGCGCGTCAAGTCGTTGGCCTTCACGGCATCCATGAATTGCGACAGCGCGTCGTTGGGTGTTTGCGGCGAGACGCCAGCCAGCCGGCGCCGCGAGCCGCCGCAGGCGGCCGCGACACAGATCAGCACGAGCATGACGGCGGGAGCGAAGCGGAATCGTCGCGTCACACGAACCTGTCGTGAGGGAGTGACCCGAAGGTAAGACACGATGCGTCTCTACGTCAACATTGATCATGTCGCGACGGTCCGTGAAGCGCGCAAGACGGACGAGCCCGACGTCGTGCGCGCCGCGGCGGCGGCGGAGCGCGGCGGCGCGGACGGCATCACGGTCCATCTGCGCGAAGACCGGCGCCACATTCAGGACGCCGACGTGCGCGCGCTCGTGAAGAGCGTCACGACCGTCTTGAATCTCGAATTGGCCGCGAGCAAGGAGATCGTCGCGATTGCCGCGCGGCTGCGCCCCTTTCAGGCGACGCTCGTTCCGGAGAAGCGGCAGGAAATCACGACGGAGGGCGGCCTCGCGCTGCGGATCGGGGATCGGCGACTCACGGGTGCGATCGCCCGGCTCGCCGCGGCGGGAATTCGCGTCAGCCTGTTCATCGATCCCGATCGTCGCGCGATCGACGTCGCGCACGCGCTCGGCGTGCCCGCGATCGAGCTGCATACGGGGAAGTACGCGAATTCGTCCAGACGGCAGGCCTCGAACGAAAGACGTCGAACACAGGCGTTGAATGAATTGCGCACGGCCGCGGCGCATGCCAGGGACCTGGGCCTCGCCGTCCACGCCGGCCATGGGCTCACGTATCAGAACGTCCAGCCCGTCGCCGCCATTCCGGAAATCGAAGAGCTGAACATCGGTCACAGCATCGTGAGCAACGCCGTCTTCTGGGGATTGGAGGAGGCGGTGCGCCGCATGCGCGCCCTCGTCACCTAGTCCGCCGGTATGAGTCGCGCGGCGTAGGTCTCAATCCGTTGACCGATTCCTCCCCCCGCCGGCGGGGATTCATTTTTCGCTCCGCATGCAGAGCGCGATCCTCGAAGCCCCCGGACGTTTCGCGATCCATCCCTTCCCGACGCCGGAGCCCGGCCCGGGGGAGGTACGCATCCGCCTCGAGGGCAGCGGCGTATGCGCCTCGTCGCTTCCGCTGTGGCAAGGCCGCGACTGGTTCGAGTACCCGCAATCGGGCGGCATGCCGGGGCACGAAGGATGGGGGTACATCGAAGCGCTGGGCGACGGCGTCACCGATTTCCGAGTCGGCCAGCGCGTGACGGCGCTCTCACAGCGCGCCTTCGCGGAGTACGACGTTGCGCCCGTCGATGCGGTCGTCGCCATTCCTGACGAGCTCGACGATGCGCCCTTCCCCGGTGAGCCGTTCGGGTGCGCCTTCAATATTTTCTCGCGCGCCGACGTGCGGCCCGGCGACACCGTCGCGATCATCGGTATCGGCTTTCTAGGCGCGGTGCTCACGCGGCTGGTCTCGAGTGCGGGCGCGCGCGTCATCGCGATCTCCCGTCGCAACTATTCGCTCCAGACCGCGCGGCGCATGGGCGCGCTCGAGCGGGTGTCGTTCAAGAGCGGCGAGCGCGCGCAGGTCGTGAAGCGCGTGCGCGACCTGACCGACGGGCGCGGCTGTGAGCGCGTGATCGAGTGCGTCGGCGCGCAGGAAGCGCTCGATCTCGCCGGCGAGATCGCTGCCGAGCGCGGCCGCGTCGTGATCGCGGGGCTCCATCAGGATGGGGCCCGTCACGTCAACATGCTGCTCTGGAACCGGCGCGGGCTCGACATCATCAACGCGCATGAGTGCGACGGTGCCGCCCATGCCCAGGGCGTCCGCGCCGCCGCGAACGCGTTGGCGGCGGGCGTGCTCGATCCGTCCTGGCTCGTCACACACCGCTTCTCCCTCGGCGAGCTCGACGCCGCATTTCGCACGGCCGCCGAGCGCCCCGACGGCTTCATCAAGGCGGTCGTCCTCACGTAAACCCAAAGTTTTATTACTTTGGGTGCCGTGACCACGCCTCCCGCTTCACCGCTCGGCATGTCGGACTTCTTCGCCCTCGAGGCGGGGGAGTATCTCGACCGGCTCGACGGCCTGCTGCAGGCGCCGGACGTCGTTCCGCCGGCCGACGAGCTGGTCCGCCTGGCGCGCGCGCTGCGCGGCAGCGCGCTCATGGCGAGCCAGCAGCCGATCGCACGGGCGGCGATGGGGTTCGAGGCGCTGGCGCGCGCGCTGCGCGAAGGGCGGCGGCCGTGGGACGCGAACACGAAGCAGCTCGCGACGCGCGCCGTGGACGATCTCAAGATCCTCGTCCGCAAAGTCGGCAGCTGGACCGATGCCGACACGGCGAGGGCCGAAGCGCTCGCGAGCCAGCTCGAGCAGACGAGTGGACGACCGTCGGCGCAGGTGCGCGCCGCCGAGGCGTTGGGACTCGACGCCGGGGCGCGCGCCTTCGTCGCGCGCGAGGGGGCCGCGATCGCGAGCGCGCTCGATCGCGCCGGTCGCACGCTGCGCGCGAATCCGCTCGCGCACGACCCGCTGCAACAAGTGCTGAAAGCGCTCCAGCCGCTCCGCGGACTCGCCGCGCTCAACGATCTTCCCCCGCTCCCCGATCTCCTCGAAGGCATCGAGCGCTCGATCGGCGAGATCGAGCGCACCAGCGCGGCGCCGCCGGCAAATTGGGGCGACGCGGTGGCCGAGCTGTTTCAGATGGCGGCGACGTCGATCGCGCATGCCGCGCGCGAGGTCGCCGAGCGCGGCCGGCCCGACCCCGAGAGCGCCGAGTTCCGCAAGTTCGCCGGTCTGCTCGTGCAGTTCATGGAGCGTGAGCCCGACATCGTGCCGATCGAGTCCATCGGCACGATCGTCAAGCGCGGCACGCCACCTGGCGGCGCGGACGCCGCTGCGCGCCCGGCGACGCTCGGCCGACTCGAGCTCGTCAGTCATGGCGAGCATCTGCGCCAGGCGGCCGACTCGCTCGAGCGCGCGCCGAGCGCGACGCAGCGCGAGCTGCGCGCGCATACGCTCGCCGGCACGTTCCGCGCGCTGGGATCGGCCGGCGGCGGTCCGGTCGCCGAGCGCGTCGCGGAATTCGCGCATGCGGCGCGCGACGCGGTCTCGAAGGGCATCGCCCTGAGCCAACCCGCGGTGTTCGCCGCGGAGCTGCGCAACGCCGGCGAGGTGCTGTCGGCCTCCGGCGCGGGCGATGAGTCAGCGACCGCCGCCGCGCTCGCCGCGGTCACCGTACGCGTTCGGCAACTGACGGGTGGAACCGTGGTGCCGCCGCCCGAAGCCCCCGTGACTCCCGCACCAGCCGCCGCCCGCCCACCGACCACGCCGGCCGACCGCGCGCGCGTCTCCGGCGCAATCCGCGCGCCTCTGGCCGCGACCCAGGAGCCACCGATTGGCGCCGAGTCGGCAACGGACATCGCGGGGAGCTGGACGCGCTATGAGCAGCTCGTTGCCGCCGGCGTGGGACCGGCGTCGCTCGAAGAGCTGATTCGTGGCCCCTCGGCCGACACCGGTCCCGCGAAACCGGCTCCGCGGATCTCCATGGCCACGGCGACCCCGGCGGCCGCGCCTCGCGGCAACGGCGACGCGGACGCGGTCGACATCAAGACGCTTCTGTATCGCGGCGATCGGGCGCGCCAGCGCGCGCAGGAGCTGCGCGACCTCGCGAAGCGCTCGAGCGGCGACGCGCTGCACGCGATCATCGACGAAGTCTGCGATCTCGTTGTCCTCGCCATCGAGCCCGAATAAGCCGTCTCGCTGGCGCGGAGCCTGGCTCCTCGGGCTCCTCATCAGCATCGCGCTGCTCGCGTGGGTGCTCACGAAGAGCCACCCGCGTCAGGTCTGGGAGTACGCGCGCCACGCCAACGGCTGGTTCCTGCTGCTGGCAGTCACACTCGCCACACTCACCTTTCCGGTCCGCGCGATTCGCTGGCGGCTGATTCTCCGCGACGTGGACGGGCACCGCTTCCCGTTCGCGCCGCTGTGGCACGCCACCACCATCGGATTCATGGCGAACAACCTGCTGCCGGCGCGCGCGGGCGAATTCGCGCGGGGCTACGTCGCCTCGCGCCAGCTGCCGGTGCGTTTCACCACGGCCCTGGGCTCGATCGGCGTGGAGCGCGTGTTCGACGCGCTGGTGATGCTGGGGCTGATGGCCGTCGCGATCGCCGCCCCCTCGTTTCCCGCGAACACGCTCGTCGGCGGGCGCTCGCTCGCTACCGTCGCCACGTCGGCGGCGATTCTCTTCGGGCTCGTGCTCGGCGCAGCGCTCGTCGTCGTCCATCGCCCTGCCCCATGGCTCGCGCTGTTCGGTAAGATCGCCCGCCGCATTCTCCCCGCGCGATTCGCCGAGCGGGCGATTCAGCTCATGGACGGCCTCATCGCCGGCCTCACGGTCCTCAAGAGTCCCGGCCGCTTCGTGGGCGTCGTGTTCTGGTCGCTCGTGCTCTGGATCGTCAACGCTGCCGCGTTCGCCGTGTGCTTTTATGCGTTCGACTTGCGGGTGCCGCTCGAGGCGGCGCTGCTGCTGCAGGGCATCATCGGATTCGGCGTCGCCGTGCCGTCCACGCCGAGCTTCATCGGGGTCTTCGAGGCCGCGACGCTGCTCACGCTCCAGACGTACGGGGTAGACTCGAGTCTGGCGGTGAGCTACGCGCTGACCTATCACCTCACGACGTTTCTGCCGATCACGGTGCTCGGACTCTGGTCGCTATCACGGCTGCACCTGCATCTCAAGGAGCTGAGCGGCGCCGTGGACGCGGGGCCGACGCCGTGACCGACGCCCTGCGCGTTTTCGCGCACGCCAAGATCAACCTGTTTCTGCGGATTCTGGCGCGAGAGACGTCCGGCTTTCATCAGATCGAGACCGCGTTCGCGCTGCTCGAGCTCGCCGACGAACTCGTCGTGCGCCGGACGGCGAAAGGCGGGGACGTCACGATCGCGGTGAACGGCCCGGACCTCGGTCCGGACGGTGACAATCTCGCGGTGCGCGCGGCCCGCGCGGTGCTCGACGCGACAGGCAACAAGTTCGGCGTTGCGATCACGCTCACCAAACGCATTCCCGTCCGCGCGGGACTCGGCGGCGGCTCGAGCGACGCCGCGGCCGCGCTTCACGCCGTGAATGCGCTGGCCGCCACCGCCGTGCCGCGTCATGAGCTGCTCCACTTTGCCGCCCGGCTGGGCGCGGACGTGCCGTTCTTCGCCGCGAGTGCGCCGCTCGCGCTCGCCTGGGGCCGCGGGGAACGCCTCTACCGACTGCCTGCCCCGCCGGCGATGCCCGCGCTCGTCGCGGTCCCTACGACACAGGTGTCCACGCCCGACGCATACGCTTGGTGGGACCAGCAGAACAGCGGACCAGCGTCACGCGGTCCCGTCGCGCTCGACGGCGACGCGTTTCAGAGCTGGGGCAGCATTGGGAGGCTTGGCGGCAACGACTTCGAGGGCGTGGTGTTCGCGAAACATCCGGAGCTGCGCGCGCTATACGAGCGCGTGGCCGAGACGGGGCCGCTGTGGGTGCGACTGTGCGGATCGGGGAGCGCGGTGGCCGCCGTCTACAAGAAGGAAGGCGAGCGCGACGACGCGATGCAACGGCTCGGGACGAAGCAGCAGGCGCTGCTCGCGACCGCCACCCGCGCGAGCGCCGCGCCGCCGCCCGAATCGATCAGCTGATCGGTTTGCGTCGCCCGAAGCGGAAGGGCGGAGCGTCCTGGACGTCCGGCAGCCTGCTGAGGCGATCGTAGCCCGCGGTCCGCGCGGCCGCGACGTCGCGCATGACGTCGATCAGCCGCGAGCGGCAGCTCTCCATGCTTGCGATGCGCTCTTCGAGAAACGAGAGCCGGCGGCGCAGCACGTCATTCAGCCGTTTCGACGCGACGGGAAGATCCGCGTCGCGCAGGAAGATGATCTCTTTGATGTCCCCGATGGTGAGACCGCAGTTCTGCAGCTGGCGCACGAACCGAATGCGTTCGAGCGTGCTCGCGTCGTAGATGCGATGGCGACTCTTGGTGCGGCCCGGCTGATCCAACAATCCTGACCGCTCGTAAAATCTGATGGCGTCTCGTGTCACGCCGCTGCGTGTTGCGATGTCACCGATGCGTAAGCGTTCCATGACACCCGAATGCTACACCGTGCCGATCGACCAAGATCAAGTCACCGAAACGCGCCGGGACTAACCCGGACATTCCCCTGTTGCGAAGCCGCAACATGTCCACGCCGCGCGCTTTGACGCCGCCGTGCACGCGCGATAGCATTGGACCACCATCACTCCAGGAGTCTCGTTGATGTCGCGCGCCCGGTTTGCGTTCTTGCTTGCCGTCTTCCCCGCCGCACTCGCCGCTCAAACGTCCGATAGCACCCGCTCGCAATGGCCGCCGCTCAAGGTCGTGGACCTCCACTGGATGGACACGACGGTGTCGGCGTGCACCGACTTCAATCAATTCGCGAACGGCGGCTTCCTGGCGCACGACACGATTCCCGCGGCGTACGCCTCGTCCGGGGTGGGACGCGACATGGACGACCGCAACCAGGCCGTGGTGCGCGCGGTGCTCGAGGATGCCGCCTCGCATCGCAATGCGTTTCCACCAACCGCCACCCCGCGCAAGCTCGGCACGTTCTACGCGACGTGCATGGATTCCACGGCGGTCGAGGCAGCGGGCGCCAGACCGATCAAACAGTGGCTCCGCGGCATCGATTCGGTCACGACGCGCGCCCGGCTCGTGCCGGAGATCGCCAGGCTCCAGATGCTGGGCGCCAACGTCGTGTTCGGCTACGCGCCCGACGTCGATCCGCATGACGCCGCCCATTACGTCACGCGGCTCTACCAGGGCGGCCTCGGGCTGCCCGATCGCGACTACTACTTCACGCCCGGCGCGGCCGCCGATTCGACGCGCCAGGCGTTCGTCGCGCACATCACGAAGTATCTCCGGCTCGTGGGGCAGGATTCGGCCGCCGCCGCTCGCGCGGCCACGGACATTCTCGCGTTCGAGACGTCGCTCGCGCAGGCGTCGCTGACGCGGGTCGAGCGGCGTGATCCCGCGAAGACCGACCATCCCATGACATCAGCGCAGCTGACCGTGCTCACGCCGTCAATCGCCTGGCCGCGGTATTTCCGCGCCATCGGTCTCCGTGTGCCGGTGACGAAGGTCAATGTCGGCGAGCCGGCGTTCGTGCAGCGCGTCGACTCGCTGATCCGGACGGCGCCGCTCGCGACGTGGCGCGCGTATTTGACCTATCATGCGATCGCGCCGGCCGCGCCGTGGCTGGCGTCGCCGTTCGCGCAGGAAAACTTCGCCTGGCAGTCGCGCTTCAGCGGCGCGCGGGCCATGCTGCCGCGCTGGAAGCGCTGTCTGCAGGAAACGGACGGCGACCTCGGCGAGGCGCTCGGTCAGGCGTACGTCGCCAAGACGTTTCCGCCCGAAGCGCGCGCCCGGGCCCGCGCGGTGATCGACGACATCCGCGCGGCGTTTCGCGAACGGCTGCTGCATCTCACCTGGATGTCGGATTCCACGCGCGCGCAGGCGCTCGACAAACTGGCGCGCATGGGCGAGAAGGTCGGCTACCCCGATCGCTGGCGTGATTACTCGCGGCTGCGCGTGTCGGAGGGCCCGTTCGTCTTGAACATGGCGCAGGCGAATGCGTTCGAGTGGCAGCGCACGGTCAACCGGCCCGGCACACCCGTGGACACGACCGAATGGGGCATCACCGTGCCGACCGTCAACGCGTATTACGATCCCACGAAGAACGAGATGGTCTTTCCGGCCGGCGCCCTCGTGCCGCAGACGTTCGACCCCAGCGCCGATGACGGCGCGAACTACGGCGCACTCGGCGGCAGCTGGGCCGGCCACGAGCTGACGCACGGCTTCGACGACGAAGGCCGGCATTACGACGCGGCCGGCAACCTCCGCGACTGGTGGCAGCCGTCCGACTCGATCCATTTCATCGAGCAGGCCGCGCTCGTCGAGCAGCAGTTCGACGCCTACATCCAGGTCGACACGTTCCACGTCAACGGCAAGCTCACCGAGGGCGAGAACATCGCGGACTGGGGCGGCCTGCTCACGGGCTACGACGCGCTGCAGCGCGCCCTCGCGCGCGACGGCCGGCCCGGCTCGATCGAGGGCTACACGCCCGAGCAGCGCTACTTCATCGCGTACGCGCAGAGCTGGCGGGTGCACAACCGCCCCGAGCGGCTGCGGACGCGCGTCACCGTCGACCCGCACGCGCCCGAGCAGTGGCGCGTGAACGGGCCGCTCTCGAACATCGCGGCATTCGCACAGGCGTTCGGCTGCAAGGACGGCGATCCGATGGTGCGGCCGAACGACAAAGTCCCGAGCATCTGGTGAGGATCATGAACCGACACCCTTTTCTCGCGCTCCTGGCCGGCACGCTGCTGGCCGCCGCTCCGTCCACCACGCCCGCGGACGATCTCCGCGGCTTTACGTCCGAATCGGCGCGGGCCGAGCGCGACTGGGAGAAAAAGTTCGCGTCCGTGCCGTCGCCCGATTCGCTGCGATCGTATATGCGGCGTCTGTCGGCGCGCCCCCATCACGTCGGCTCGCCGTACGATCAGGACAACGCCGAGTGGATCCTGGCGCGGTTCAAGAGCTTCGGGCTCGACGCGCACATCGAAACGTTCGACGTGCTCTTCCCCACCCCGATCGAGCGCGTAGTCGAGCTCGTCGCGCCCACGAAGTTCGTCGCGGCGTTGCGCGAGCCGCCGGTCGCCGGCGACCCGACGTCGGTGCAGCAACGCGAGCAGCTGCCGACCTACAACGCCTACTCGATCGACGGCGACGTGACGGCGCCGCTCGTGTACGTGAACTACGGCGTGCCGGCCGACTACGAGCGCCTGGAGCGCATGGGCGTCTCGGTCAAAGGCGCGATCGTGATCGCGCGCTACTTCGGCTCGTGGCGCGGCATCAAACCCAAGGTCGCCGCCGAGCACGGCGCGGTCGGGTGCCTCATTTATTCCGATCCCGCGGACGACGGCTACGTCCAGGGTGAGACCTATCCCAACGGTCCCTGGCGCCCGCGCGACGGCGTGCAGCGCGGCAGCGTGATGCAGATGGAAGTGTACCCGGGCGATCCGCTGACGCCGGGCGTGGGCGCGACGAAAGACGCGCACCGCTTGCCGATCGCCGAGGCGAAGACGCTGACCAAGATCCCCGTGCTGCCGATCTCCTACGCCGACGCGCAACCGTTGCTCGCGGCAATCGGCGGGCAAGTCGCTCCCGATGCCTGGCGCGGCGGACTCGGCATCACCTATCACGTCGGTCCCGGGCCCGCGCGGGTCCACCTGCGGCTCAAGTTCGACTGGGGCTTGAAGACGCTGCGCGACGTCATCGCGCGCATCCCGGGCAGCACCGCCCCGGACGAATGGGTCATCCGCGGCAATCACCACGATGCCTGGGTCAACGGTGCCGAGGATCCCATCTCGGGACAGGCGCCGCTGCTCGAAGAAGCGCGCGCGCTCGGCGAGCTACTGCGGCAGGGCTGGAAGCCGCGCCGCACGATCATCTACGCGGCGTGGGACGGCGAAGAACCGGCGCTGCTCGGCTCGACCGAATGGGTCGAGACGCACGCGGACGAGCTGTCCACGAAGGCCGTGGCCTATCTGAACACCGATACCAACGGGCGCGGCTATCTCGATCTCGCCGGCTCACACTCGCTGCAGCGCTTCATCAACGACGTGGCGCGCGACATCGAGGATCCCGAAACGCATCTCAGCGTGTGGAAGCGCGCGCAGCTTCGCGCCATCGCCGACGCGTCCAGCGCCGATCGGAAGCGCGAGATCCGGAGCGAGCCCGACCTGCGCATCGGCGCGCTGGGATCGGGATCCGATTACACGCCATTCCTCCAGCACCTCGGCATCTCGGCGCTGAACCTGGGGTACGGCGGCGAGGACGGCGGTGGGATCTACCATTCGATTTACGATGACTTCAGCTGGTACACGCGCTTCGACGACACGTCGTTCGTGTACGGGCGCGCGCTCGCGCAGACCGTGGGCACGGCCGTCATGCGTCTCGCCGATGCCGACGTCCTCCCGTACGAATTCACAGGGGTGGCGGCGACGGTGGGCCGGTACGAAAAGGAAGTCGAGAAGCTGCTCAGCGACACGCAGGAAGAAACGGCGGAGCGAAATCGCGAGCTGGACGAAGGGCTGTTCGCGGCGACGGCCGATCCGCGCGAGCGCTCGGTCGCTCCGCCGCGCCAGGATCCGCCACCGCATCTCAGCTTCGCGGCGCTGGAGAATGCCGTCGACGCCCTCAGCCGCGCCGCCGACCGCTACGAGCGGGCGTTCACGCGCGCGCAGTCCGGCACGGCGTTTTCGCAGCCCGGTGCCGCGGCGCTGAATGCGTCGCTGTTGCGCTTCGAGCGCGCATTCATGATCGCCGAGGGGTTGCCGCGCCGTCCCTGGTTCCATCATGCGATCTACGCGCCGGGCTTCTACACGGGCTACGGCGTGAAGACGCTCCCCGGTGTGCGCGAAGCGATCGAGCAGCGCAACTGGAAGGAGGCGGAGACGGAGATCGCGGCGGCGGCGGGCGCGATCAGCGCCGCGGCGGACGCCCTGGATCGCGCGGCGGGACAGCTGGAGCAGCTCGCGCCGTAAAGACCGCGCGCGCGTCGGCGATCGTTCGCAGGACGCCGGCCTGCTCCGCGGGCGTATTCCAGGCCGTGCTGGCACGCACGGCCTGTTCCATACGATCGATCCACTGGAGGAAGAACGCGGCGTCCGCCGGCGAGCGAACCGGCGCCGCGCCGTTCCGCACGTAGATCGGGCTCGTCGACGCGAACGGATAGAGATCGAGGACCGGCAGCTCCGCGCGATCGCTGTAGGCGCGCAGCACGTACCAGCCGCTCTCGGTCACGGGCAGCCAGACGATCGTGTCCGCCGTCATCCGGTCGGAGGCGAGCGTGAGCCGCCTGACCACCTTGCCGTTACCGACGATCTCCAGGTGATCGACGGGAACGTTGGACCGCAGCTTCACGACCGCGGGCATCTGCTGCATTCCCTCAGGAACTACGATCTCGCCCCCGGGCTCCCGCGTGGCGATCGAAAACTCGAGCAGCGGCGCGTTCGTGACGAACGTGCGGCCCGCCTTGATGCCGGCCAGCCAGCGGTCGTGATTGAGCCTCGGCCCCGAGTGCACGAAGACGCGCACCAGACCGGGCGGCCCGCGCAGGCTCGCGAAGTTCGGGAACGCGTCGGTTCCCGCCGCCGCCGGCAACCGAAAGCCGCAGTTGAGCAGCCGATACCAGATCTCGGACGTGATCAGGTGGTCCGAGTATCCCATGACCTCGAGATAGTCGACCTTGCCGAGCGCGACGTCGACCGGCAGCTCGTAGAACAGCGGCGCCGTCGTGTCGGCGGGATCGGGCTTCGTGTCGAACGGATGCACGTACCCGAACAACCCGCCTTGCGCGTGCGCCAGGTCGGCCACGACGGCGTTCGTGAGCGCGAGACTCGCCGCCGGGGTGTTGGGATAGCCGGCATATTCGGGCAATAGGTAGTGATCGCGCAGGCCGAGCAGTCCCGTGTGGCCCCAGACGCTCGTGTGAAACTCCTGCGCATGCATCAGCAGCAACGTCGCGCTGGAGACGGGATCGGCATCGGTCCGGAAATAGCTGATGTCCGGAATCCGCTGCTCTTTGTTCACGATCAGATTCTCGACGACGTGCAAATCCTCGGCGCGCGCCTGGAAGGCGAGATGGGCGGGCGTATTGCGATAGGCACCGCCGTAGTTCATGTGCACGTGGACGTCGCCGCTCCACCAGCCCCGGGCCGGAAGGTTGGCGATGCGGTGGAGAATCACGCGACGCGCGACGTGCCCACCAGTCGGCACGTTCACGTCGGCACGAAACACCCGATACTCCGGACCGCGCCACACTTCCACGTGCAACTGACCTGCTGGCACCGTCAGCGTGCTGGATCCTGTCGAGTGGAAGTAGGAATACTCGAACTGTCGCTCACTGCGATCGAACGCTTCGTCCGCGTGGCGCCACGCATCGTCCGGCGCGTAGCCGCGGCCCTCGGCCGTCGTGACGGAAATGCGCGCCGGTACCGCGCGACCGTTCTCGTCCACGACGGTGAGTCGCAGCGCACCTACCGCGCCCTTGTAGCGCCGTTCCCGCGCCTCCACGCGCAGGCGCTTCGCGCCCGGCAGCTCGATCACCCACAGCGACGTGTTGCCACCTTCATTCGAGACGTAGACGATCTTGCTGCCGTCGCGCGACCAGCGCGGCGCCGTGGCGTCGAACTCGCCGTAGGTGAGCGGAAAGGGGTCGCCGCCCTCGCTCGTCATCAGCCACAGCTGATTCCATTGGCGGCCGAGATAGGAGCTGTAGACGACGCGGGTACCGTCCGGGGACCAGTCGGGCCGCGCTTTCCAGGTCGTCTCCTCGTAGCGCAGCTCGCGCAGCGGCGCGCCCGGCTGCGCGCTCATCCGCCAGAATCCGCCGGTCCCGTGGATGTGGCCGCGGTTGGATACGAGAATCAGCTCGTTGCCGTCCGGCGACCACGTCGGCGAGATGTAGTGATCCCACGGGCTGTAGTAGTAGCGCGGCAGGTGGCTGTCGTTGTCTTCGGTGAGTCGAACGGGATCGCCGCCGGACGGTGTGATGGTGAAAAGGTGCCAGCGGCCGTGATAGACGGACGACACGAACGCGATGCGCGTACCGTCGGGCGACCAGCGCGGCTCGACGTTGACGGCGCCGTTCTGGGTGAGCGGCGTGACGCGCCCCGACGCGAGATCGAGCAGCTCGAGCTCGATCGCGTCGTGCGCGTAGCGCGCGAACACCACGGTCTTTCCATCAGGCGACCAATCCGGTTGATAGTCATAGCCGGAATCGGCGGTGAGCTGCGTCGCCACTTGTGAATCGAGACGCTGGCGCCACAATGACCCCTGCATCGAGTAGATCAGCTCGGCGCCATCCGGTGACCAGGTCGCTGCACTTGGCCCACTGGTAACCTGGGGCACGTACATCTCGCGCCAGTAGTACGCGTGCGGCAGCGCGACCTGCTCGAGCACCCCTCGGCGCCCGGCCTGGGCGCCGAGCGTCGCCGGCAGCAGGGCGAGCGCTAGCGCGATTCGTCGAGCCATCGACCGATCGAGGCGCGCAGGAGCGGCAGCGGCACGGCGCCGTTCGCAAGCACGCGGTCGTGAAATTCCCGAATGTCGAAGCGGGCGCGCAACCGGCGTTGCGCGAGCGCGCGCAAGCGACGGATCTCGAGCCGGCCAATCGCATACGACAACCCCTGCGCCGGCCACACCGGATAGCGATCCACGCCGACCTCGGCGCGTAAGAGCGGCACGTGCGTATGCTCGCGGATGTAGTCGATCGACTGCTGGCGGTCCCAGTCGAACGCGTGGATGCCGGTGTCCACGACCAGCAGCGCGGCTGAGAGCGTGATGTCGGCGAGCATGCCGAAGCGCGCCGTATCGGAGGAGTACAGCCCCATCTCGTCGGCCAACTGCTCCGCGTACTCCGCCCAGCCCTCGCCCATCCCGGGCGACCAGAAGTAGCGCGCGATGGCCGGGATCGAATCGCCGCGCTCGAGCGCGATCGTGCCCTGGAGGTGGTGGCCCGGCAGCGTCTCGTGGAACGTCAGCGGCTCGAGGTCGGCGCGCGATTTGTGGCGTGGATCGTAGGTCGAGAGGTAATAGATCCCCGGTCGGCTGCCGTCCTCGGCGGGAGGATTCCATTCGCCCACACTCTGGCGCTCGCGGAACGCCGGGTACGGCTCCACCACGATGGCGGCGCGCGGCAACCGTCCGACCCAGCGCGGCAGTGCGGCGCGGGCGCGCTCGATCGCGTCGCGAGCGCGCGCCAGCATCTCGTCGCGCGTGTGAAACGTGAAGTTCGTGTCGTTGCGCAGTCGCTCGAGCAACGCCGAGACGTCGCTGGTATGGAACGCGCGGACGGCGAGTGCCTGCATCGAGTCCTCGAGCTCCGCGACCGTCGCGAGGCCGAGGTTGTGCACCGAATCGGCGGAGAGCGCGAGCCCGGTCGCCGCGCGAATGCTCGCCCCATAACACTCGCCGCCGTGCGGATTCGCGGAGACGCCGATCTCGCGACGCGCGTGGGCGAGGTATTCGGTCGCGAGAAACTCACGATAGCGGCGCATCGCGGGCACGATCTCCTCCGCGATCACGCGCGCCAGCTCGGCACGGAACGCAGGGCTAGAATCGCGGCGCGCCGGATCGTACAGCGGGGACTGCTCCAGCGGCGTCGCCAGCAGCGTGTCGATCTCCGTGAGCGCGATCTCGACGTTGTGGCGCGGCGCCGTGTACCCTCGCCGCAGCCCTTCGCGATGGTTCGCCATTTCGGTCGCGATGTACGCCGGAACGGCCCGCGCGCGCGCCAGCGCCCGGCGGCGCGCGGAGTCGGTGCCGACGGCCTGCAACGCGGCGAGCGAGGTGATCGTCGAGAGCCAGCCGCCGCCCGTGTGCGCGATGCTCCAGAGCTCGAACCGGCAGACGCGCGTCGCGATCGAGCCTTCGAGCGCGTCGCGCATGATCCCGTAGGCGACCCATTCCGGGCGCCCCGCGAGCGGACGCGGGTTGATGCGCCGCAGCCGCGCGAGCCAGGCGTCCTCGCGGGTCTGCCAGCGCGCGAGGGCCGCGGGCGAATTGTCCGGCAGGCGGTCGTGCGGGCCGTCGGCCACGCCGTCGGCCGTTGCTTCATCGGGATGTTGATCGAAATAGGCGACGAGATAACTGTCGGCGAGCTGGCGGACCTGACTCGCCAGCGAATCGGGCTCCGCCTGCAGCGCGAGGACGGCGAGGGCGAGGATCATGACGTGAGATACAGCCGCTGCGGATCCAGCACGTCGCGCAGCAGCTGCAGCTCGACGGGCGTCGGCGGATCGACGCGAGCGACGCGCGCGCCCGCACGCAGTTTCCATCCCACCTCGAGATCCGCCGCGTCCACGCCCGGGTACAGCGCCGCCAGCACCAGCTCTCCATTCGCCGCGTCGCGCTCGAGGATGCCTTTGTCGGTGATCACGCGGGTCACCCGCTGCCCCGAGCTCGTCACGAAGTCCACGCGCTCGGGAAAAGCGCGCGGCGACAGCTTCGACACGATCAGCACGCGCTGCGCGTGCAGCGCGATCTCGGCCGCGCCGCCCGAGCCGGGCAGCCGCACTTTCGGCTTCGCATACTCGCCGATGACGGTCGTGTTGATGTTGGCGTAGCGATCGACCTGCGCGCCGCCCAGGAAGCCCACTTCGATGCGGCCGTTCTGCAGAAACAATTGGAAGACGTCCGCCATCCCGCAGACCATGAGCGAGCCGGTCACCAACGCGGGGTCACCGATGGAAACGGGCAGCCGCGACGGCGTCGCCCCAATGGCGCCCGACTCGTAGATCAACACGAGGTTCGGCGCGTGCGTCCGTCGGGCGAGATTGCACGCGAGGTTCGGCAAACCGATCCCGACGAACACGACCTCGCCGTCGGCGAGCTCGCGTGCCGCCACGGCGGCCATCATCTCGTCCGGCGTGTAGTCAGAAGCCGTAGTTCACTCCGGCCGACAGCTGCTCGCCCGCTTTCAGGCGCTCCAGCAACCGCGGCTGCTTCTGCATGTACTCGGCTCTAGTCGCGACGCCGTGGACGTGTTCGTCGAGATAATGGGCCAGCTCGGCGCGATCCTTCGAGATCGCCTCCCAGCTCACGTAGAAATCGTTGTCGCGATCGTAGTAGCCTTGCGCGTACGACGGATGCGCGCCCCACGGCTCGACGACCACGGCGTCCACGATCGCCGCCGGAATGAGCGTGCGATTCGGATCGGAGCGGATCACGCGCTCGTCCACGAGCTCCTCCACGACGACGATCACGCGCTCGGAGGCGAACGCCGCTTCCTTCTGGACGCCGAGGAGTCCCCAGATCTGCGTATTGCCCTGCGCGTCGGCGCGCTGCGCGTGGATGATCGTGACGTCGGGATTCAGCGCCGGGACCGTCGCCAACTGCTCGCCCGTGTACGGGCATTTCACGGACTTGATGCGCGGATTGGCCTTCGGCAGATCCGTACCCGCGTAGTCGCGCAGCGTCCAGAACGGCAGTCGCGCCGCACCCGCCGCGAAGCGCGCGACCATGCCGAAATGCGAGTACTCCTCGATCTCGAGCGTGCCGCCTTCCACCGCGCGGCGAAACGCGTGCAGCGAGCCGACGCCCGGATTGCCCGCCCACGAAAACACGAGTTTCTTGGCGCACCCGGCGGCGATCATCTGGTCGTAGATCAGATCGGGCGTGAGCCGGCACAGCGTGAGATCGCGGCGGCGCTGGCGGATGATCTCGTGCCCCGCGGCGAAGCAAATGAGATGGGTGAACCCTTCGATGACGACGACGTCGCCGTCGCGCACGTGGCGCGCGACGGCGTCGTGCAGCGATACCACTTTGGATCTCAGTCCGACATCTCGTGCAGGCACTCGTCGATGATCCGAAGCGCGGTGTCGACGTCGTATTCATCCACCACGAGTGGCGGCGCGAGCCTGAGCGAGCTCTTACCGCAGCCGAGCAGCAGCAATCCTTTCTTGAAGGCGCGGCCGACCAGCTCATGCGGCACGTCGGGCGCCGGCTCGCGCGTCTGGCGGTCCTTCACGAACTCGACGCCCACCATGAGCCCGCGACCGCGGACGTCGCCGATCGCCGCGTACTTCTCCTGGAGGCGCCGCGCGCCGCCGATCAGCCGCTCGCCCATTTTCACGACGTTGGGCAACAGCTCCTTCTCCACGATGTCGAGCGTCGCCAGCGCCGCGGCACAGCACACCGGATTGCCGCCAAACGTCGAGCCGTGGGCGCCGGGCTTCCACTTCATGATCGACTCTTTGGCGATGATCGCGCCAATCGGCATGCCGCTGCCGAGGCCCTTGGCGGAAAGCAGGATATCCGGCTCGATGCCTTCGTATTCCGTCGCCCACATCTTGCCGCTCCGGCCGATGCCGCACTGCACTTCGTCGCAGACGAGGAGAATGCCGTAGCGGTCGCAGATTTGCCGCAGCTCTCGCAAATACCCGGTGGGCGGAACGACGTAGCCGCCTTCGCCTTGAATCGGCTCGACGAAGATCGCGGCCACTGAATCGGGCGGCACCTTCTTGACGAAGAGCTCCTCCTCGATCCACGATGTGCAGCGCGTGGTGCACGCGTCCTCACCGCGGCAATACTCGCAGCGGTAGCGATAGCCGTAGGGCACGTGGTGGATTTCCGGAACGAACGGCGCGAAGCCCGAGCGCTGGACCGCCTTGCTCGCCGTGAGACTCAAGCCGCCGTAGCTGCGCCCGTGGAAGGCGCCGAGGAATCCGATGATGGCGGGCCGGCCGGTCGACTGTCGCGCGAGCTTGATCGCCCCCTCGACCGCTTCGGTGCCCGAGTTCGAGAGAAACACCCGCTTCTTGCTCGGCCCCGGCGCGAGGTGCGCCAGTCGCTCGCACAGCGCGGCAAAGCTCTCGTAATAAAAATCCGAGCCGCAGATGTGCAGGAACTTGGCGGCGGCGTCCTGCACCGCCTTCACGACCTTGGGGTGGCCGTAGCCGGTCGACGCGACGGCGATCCCGGCCATGAAGTCGAGGAAGCGATTGCCGTCGACATCTTCGACCATCGGTCCCGCGCCGCGGGCGACCGCGAGCGGGTACTCCTTCGGATACGAGGTGGACGACCAGCGATCCTGCCGCTCGACGATGGCGCGCGCCTTCGGTCCCGGCGGCGGCGTGACGATCTTGGGATAGTCTCGTGCGGTGGTCATGGATCGATCACCGTGCGGCTCTGCTCGCGCATGAATTGCGCGACGTAGTATGGTCCGCAGCCGCCCTTCCCGCTCGACCCCGAGCCTTTCCATCCGGTGAATGGCTGGGCGCCCGGCCAGGCGCCCGTCGTCGCACCCGTGCGTTTATTGACGTAGCACACACCGGCCTCCACTTCATCGAAGAAGCGAGTGATTTCCGCATCTCGTTTGGAGAAGATCCCCGCCGTCAGCCCATAGTCGGTCTTGTTGGTTTCCGCGATCGCCTGATCGAGGCTGGTGACTTCCCCGATCGCGAGAAACGGCACGAACAGCTCTTCGCCGAACAGCGTCGACTCGAGCGGAAGCCTGGCGACGGTCGGCGCGACGTAATGGCCATGATCGAATTGCGGACCCCGCAGCCGCTCGCCGCCGATCAGGATTTCGCCTTCCGCTCGTCCCTGCGCCACGGCGCGCTCAAATCTCTTCAGGGCGTCCGCATTGATCACCGGCCCGAAGAACACGTCGCGCTCGCTCGGATCGCCGATCTTCAGCGCCCGGGTCCGCTGCAGCAGTCGCTCCAGGAATTCACCGGCCACGCGCTGATGCACGTAGACACGCGACGTGGCGCTGCACTTCTGATTCTGCAAGCCGAACGCCGAACGACTGATCCCCTCGGCGGCGGCGTCGAGATCGGCCGTATCCATCACGATGGCGGCGTTCTTGCCGCCAAGCTCGAGCAGGCAGGGCTTGATCCAGCGCGTCGAGAGGCTGTGGTAGATGTGCATCCCGACCTCTTTCGAGCCCGTGAACACGACGCCGGCGACCTGCGGATGCCGCCACAGCGCCTCACCCGCTTCCGAGCCGTGGCCAGACAGATAATTGAAGAGGCCGTCCGGCAGGCCCGCATCGCGGTAGACCTCGTACAGCGCGAGGCCGGTCCACGGCGCGTCCTCCGCGGGCTTATAGACGACGGCGTTGCCGGCGACGAGCGCCGCCGCGGACATCCCGGTCGACAAGGCGAGCGGAAAATTGAACGGCGCGATACAGGCGAAGACGCCATACGGCCGCAGCACGTCGGTGTTGTGCTCGGTCGGGGTGACCTTCGCCATTTGGCGCACGAAGCCGTTCGCGTCTTCGATCTGCCGGCAGTAGTAATCGATCAGATCCGCCGACTCCTCGGCATCGCCCATCGATTCGAGCCGGCTCTTGCCGACCTCGAGACTCATGATCGCGGCGAGCTCGAATTTGCGCTCGCGAATCAGCGCGGCCGCCCGATGCAGGAGCGTGACGCGCTCGCGCCAGTCACGCCTGCCCCACGCCGCCTGTGCCGTCGCGGCCGCCTTCACCGCGCGATCGACGTGCTCGGCGGTCGCGGCCGCAAAATTCCCCAGAACGACGCGCGTGTCGATCGGTGACGTGTCGACGATCGGCGTTGCGGTCGATTGCACTGCCCGGCCGCCGATGTAGAGCGGATAGCTGCGCCCGAGCCGCGCGCGGATGCGGGCGAGCGCGGCGTCGAACTCGCGGTGAAACGCGTCCCAATCGACGTTCGCGGACGTGTACGTGATCTTCGAGGGCGACGGCGCCGTCACGGTCATGCGAGTGCCCGCTCGAGCGCTTTGGTCAACCGCTTCACGATCTCGTCGATTTCGGTCTCGGTAATGATGAACGGCGGCGCGATCATCACCAGGTCGCCGTTGGTGCCGTCCGCCTGCCCCACGTTCGGCCACACGGTGATGCCGGCGTCGAGCGCCACGTCGGCAAAGCGCTCGGCGAACTTCCTGGCGCGCGGGAACGGCGCGCGACTGCCTTTGTCCTCCACGAATTCGATTCCGGCGAGCAATCCGCGGCCGCGGACGTCGCCGACGTGCGGAAGGTCCGCGAGCGGGCGCAGGCGCTCGTGGAGCACGCGGCCCATCTGGGCGCAGCGCTCGACGAGGTTGTGCTGCTTCAGGTAACGCATGGTCGCAACGCCCGCCGCGCACGCGACGGGATGATGCGAGAACGTCTGCGCGTGCATGAAGGCGCCCGACCCTTCGGCGATTGCGTCCACGATGCGCTGCCCCGCCGCGATGCCCGACAGCGCCGCGTACCCGCCGGAGACGCCTTTGCCGAACGTCATGATGTCCGGCGCGACGTCGTACGGTTCCATCGCCCACCAGGTCCCGGTCCGCCCCGCGCCCACCAGGACTTCGTCCGCGACGAACAGCACGTTGTGCCGGTCGCAGATCTCGCGCACGCGCCGGAAATACTCGGGCCGTGGCGTCGAGCCCCCGGTCGACGAGCCACCCACGGGCTCGGCAATGAACGCGGCGACGTTGTCGGCGCCGAGTCGCGTGATCGCTTCCTCGAGGACCGAGCCGCTGCACACCGGGCAATTCGGACTCTGGCCGCCGCATTCGCAGCGATAGGGATAGGATGCCGGGATCCGGTGCACGTCCACCAGCCAGGGACGGAACATCGCCTTGTACGCCTCGCGCGCCGAGGCCGACAGCGCGAGCAACGTGCTGCCGTGATATCCGGGCGCGAGCGCGATGACGCGCTGCTTGGAGGGCTGGCCGCGCTCGATCCAGTATTGGCGCGCGAGCTTGAGGGCGGCTTCCACCGCTTCGGATCCGCTGCAGAGGAAATAGAGCTTCGACAGATCGCCGGGCAGCGTCTCGGCCAGCTCGTCGGCGAGATTCTCGACCGGCCCGTGCGTAAACATCGTGCCCGACAGGTACCCGAACTGCCGGCACTGCTCGGCGATGGACGCCGCGATTTCGGGATTGGAGTGGCCGAGGTTGGCGACGTAGGCGCCGCCGACGGCGTCGAGGTAGCGCTTGCCGCGCTCGTCGATCAGCCAGCACCCTTCGCCGCGGACGATCTTGGGATAGTCGTGCGCGAGCTTACGATAGAAGACGTGGCCGTCGGGATAGCGGTGCGCAGGCATTGCCGCAAAGCTACGTCACGGCGAGGAAACCCGCGCCGTCGCGCCTTTGCGGCCGTTCGTGCTGAACGCCGCGACACTGACGGTCCCGTGTCCCTGAATTGGACCACGCACCGCGGGGCTTTTCGTCGTGGGCTCGCTGCCGTCCGTCGTGTAGCGAAGTGTGAAGCCGGGGAGCGCGATGCTGGCGTAGACGGCACCCCGGTCGACCTTGAGTCCCGGCTTCGGGATGCGATACAGGAGCGGCACTTCCCGATCGAGCCGCGGCAGCTCGCGTTTGCCGACGACGTTCGCGAGGCGCGACCAGTCGTCGCGGAACAGCGAATCGGCGCGCGCCGAGTCGGCTTCGCGCGCCCAGGCCGGATCGGGCGCCCACGCGCGCTCGGCCAAGCCAAAGAGCTTCGGGACGAGCATATAGTCGAGCCGGCCGTCTCCGCCCAACGTCTCCGCCCACAGGTTGCCCTGCAGTCCGAGCACGTGAGTGCGCCCATAATCGGTCAGCCGATCTTTGCCGGCGAACGCGCCGGCCGGCAGCGGATTCCTTTCACGATCGACACGCGTGTTGCGGTAGTAGTCGAACGGGATGTACTGGAACGGGGTGCGCATGTTGATGAAGCCGCCCCAGTCGAGCCCGATCTCCTCGGTGTTCTGATTGTACGCAAGATCGAAGTAATAGTTGGTGACGGGACTCAGCACGACGTCGTAGCCGCCGTTGGCCAGCCGGTACGCGAGATCTTCGGCGCCCCAGCCCGGCACGTTGTTCCACACGTACGCGCGCCAGCCGCGCTCGGCGAAACCGGGGTTCGGAATATTGACCGAGTGCCCGTCGAGGCGCGTCCTGCGCACCGCGATCTCTTCCCAGCCCGAGGGCGCGAGACCCTGCGCCTTGAGGATCTGTTCGATTCTGCCGTAGAACGGGAACCACAGGTCGTCCACGCTCGTGAGGTTGTGCGCCTGCATGAACGCCTGCACGGCGGGTGAGCCGGCCCAAACGCCGGCCGGCACTTCGTCGCCGCCCATGTGGATGTGACGCAGCGGCGCGCCGGCCTCGCGATGCATCGCCGCGAGCTCGGTGACGACTTTCTCGATGAAGCGGTAGGTCGATTCGAGCGCCGGGTTGATGACGTTGTCGGGATAACCCTGGACCGATGCGTATTTCGACGTGTCGCGCGGATCGCTGAGCCGGTATTGCGAATCGCTGCGCGCTTCCATCGACTTGATCGCGGCGCGCGCGTGGCCCGGCATCTCGATCTCGGGAATCACTTCGATATGACGCGCGGCGGCGTAGCGGACGATCTCGACGTAATCGGCGTGCGAATAGAAGCCGCTGCCGTACGGCCGGCCGGTCTGCGGTCCCGAGCCGAAGGCCGGTTGCAGGAAATGCTTCGAATCGAGCGTGTGGCCGCGTTGCGATCCGACCGTCGTCAGCTCCGGCAGCCCGGCGATCTCGACGCGCCAACCCTCGTCGTCGGTCAAATGCATGTGCAGGACGTTGAGCTTGTAACGCGCCATCAGATCGAGCGTGCGCAGCACAGCGGACTTCGGATTGAAGTTGCGCGCGACGTCGAGCATGAAGCCGCGATAGCCGAAGCGCGGCGCGTCGATCACGTGAAGCGCCGGGAGCGTCAGTCCGCCGTCCCGCGTCGGCGCGGGCAGCAGGTCACGCAGCGATTGCAATCCATAGAACACGCCGGCCGACGACACGCCGACGATGCGCACGCCGCTGGAATCGACGGTCAACTCGTACGCCTCCGGCGACGACTGTCCGCTGACCGCACCGATCTCGAGTCGCAGCGCTTGCGCCCCGGTTCGTCCCGCCTTGAAAAACGGCTTCAGGTACTCGCTTGCGAACTGGGCCTCACCCGCGAGCGCGGCCGCGGCGGTGACCTGCGGCATCGCGCTGAGCCGCAGCGCGCCGGTCCCCTTCGTCACCTGAACCGGTGTGGGCAAGATCGGCGGCAGGTCGCTCGCCGGGATATCGCGCGTCGCCGAGTCGAGTGAGAACTGCATGGCCGGTGTGACGACGCCGGTCGCGTGTGTGAACGGCGCGGCCGCGAAGTCGAGCGCGACGCCCGTTCCGGGCGCGCTGTCGAACACGATGTACGGACCGGCCGGCCCGAAGCTGCGATTGCGCAGCACGTCGGTGAGATACGGAAACTTGACCGACGCGCCGCGCGCGAGTCCCGCGAACCGGGGACCGGGCACGAGCCGGTGCAGGTCGGCCATGACGTCCTGGAACAGGAACGCGGCGTTGCTGTCGAGAAGCGCCGAGTGCAGCGCGCTGAAGTAGATCGCCCAACCGGTTCTGGGGAGCGGCTTGGTGTCGTGATTCGTGAGCGTGAACTGCGCCCAGGATCCGGACCGGTCGCCGGCCGTCGTGTCGCGCAGGAGCTCCCAGCGGAGCTGGAGCTTCGATTGAGCGGCGGCGGTGGTGGCCGTGCAGGCACACAGGAGAGCGATGAGTGTTGGAAGCAGGCGTTTGCGCATGGCGAGAGATTAGCGCCCCTCATTAACTTCCACCACCCAAGTCGTACTGGCCCCTCGTCCAATGGCAGGACAGCGGACTTTGGATCCGTTAATCTAGGTTCGAATCCTAGGGGGCCAATCAACAGGCAGGTTGTCGAGGTTGG
>DATDEZ010000013.1:0-2643 GCA_036522875.1 Gemmatimonadales bacterium
GCCGGCAGGACGAGCGCCGCGAAGCGCAGCTTCATGAGAGTGTCTTCCTTTCCAGAAGCGGGGTGGGAAAACCGAACGCGTCGCAACGTAGGCTCAGGCCGCGACGCGTCTATCGCCTCCGGATGGAAGTCGACGTAATGCCGAACCGAGCGCGCGTGTGGCGATCGATCCTCACCCCGGCATTTCAGGGAATCTTGATTCGGATCGGCACGAGCGTCGTGCCCCAATGCAGGTTGAGCGTGGCAGAATCTGGTCCGACGACGGGAAAGTAAAACACGAGGACTTCCATGTGCTGTCCGGTCTGCGGCGTGACAGGCACGCGGAGCACGTCCAGCGAGTCGCCGGGATAGGGATAGTGGAAAACGTGAAGCGCGCGGCTGAAGATCACCGTCCACTGCGTGGTATCGGGAATCGTCCACAGCGTGTAACTGCCGGCGGCGAGGGGACGGCCTTCGATCAGCACGCCGGTGCTGAAACTGATCGTCGTCGCGGAGTCCGCGCCGGGATGCCAGACGCGTCCCCATTTGACGAGCCCGCCAAACAGGCGCCGGCCGTGCGCAACGGGACGATTGTATTCGATCCGAATTTCCGTGAACCCGACGCGCTGGCTCACCGAGCCGTGCTGGCTGAAGGGGATTCCCGCCTGCTGTGCCGCGCAGGGCGTCGCCAACAGGGCGAGCGCGAGCAACGGCCGAGCGTGCATCACGCGGAACGTATCGCCACCCAGATCTCCACGGAGTGATCGTTCGGATAGATCTCGAAGTCGCACGTGTAGGCTCGGGTTTCGGCACCGGGCCGCTCGAAGGAGGCCCAGACGTCCTGCCAGCCCCGCACGACGGATTGCGGTAAGGGCCCGCTGCTCTCGAACACGAGGTATGTGCCGGCCGGAACTGTTACGACTTGCAGCGGGGCAGCAACGCTGACGGATGCCGGGATCTCTCGACCCGCGAGAATCTGAAACGATCCATTGGCGTCGCTCTCATACGCGGAGTAGACGCCGATTGGCGGCCCGAGCGCGCCCAGCTTCTCGAGCCGCCCGAACCAATCCTCGCTGCGATAGCGCTGCCACAGACCGGGAATCTTTCCGCCGCTCCCGGCTTCGGTGGCATTGTCGGTCCGAAGCGCGAGACCGGCGACGCGCTTGGCACCCGCTTTCCGGAGCTGCGGCTTCGTGTGCGTCATCCCAGAATGCTAACGAGGAAAAACCGAATGGGGATGACGCCGCGTGTTCTTACGACAGGCGCTGCCGCCGCACGAAATGCCGATCGATCAAAATGAACGCGGCAAACAGCTCGGCCAGCAGAATGAACGCAAGAAACAACGCCGTGCCCGAGCGACTCAACCCCCAGGCGGCACCGATCAGCAGCCCCACGCGCCATACCCGAAATGCGATGGGAGCGAGGAGCGCCCAACCGGCCCATTCCTGACCCCAATAGAGCGCCGCACACAGCACGAGGACGACGACGAGCGGCAGCAGTCGTTCGGGCGTGGCAATTGGCCCAACAAAGAAAAGGAAGGCGAAGAACAATGTTGCTTCCGCGACAAGCATGAGCACGACTGCGGCGGTCAGGTCGTTCCTCGTCATCATAACCTCCTCGCAGGGCGCGAGTTCTAAACCCGAGTGACGGCAGGGGTCTACGGTAATGGCTGGTGCAGACGAGGGGAGTGACGAGGCTCACTTCGTCAGGCTGGGAATCTCGAGTCGTGCGAGACGCCAGGAGAGTCCCGTGCGATGAAACACGAAGGTGACGACGTCCTGGGCGTGCCGCGCCGCGTTCCCCATCGTGACACCGAAGTCGCTGAGGTCCTGATAGCCCATGCCCAGGACTTGTGCCGAGCTGGCGCTCGATTGCCAGCTGCCATAGCGGGCCAGTCGGATGACGCCTTGGGGTGAGACGAACCGCTCGATCGCCGCGTCGCTCACGACGCCGCCCAGCTCGGCGCCGAGCGCGGCGCGCAGCGGATTGGGGTTGGCCGTGCGCTGCGTCACGGCGGCGCGCAGATCGGCCTTCAGGTGCTCGCGCAGCGCCGGGAAATCCACGATCGCCGTCAGCCCATTGGCGTCGCCGGCGACCACGGCATCGCGGAACCGCTTGGCGGCGAGGCGGGGAGACACGTACGCCCACGCCGCGCAGGCGACGATCAGAAAGACCACCAGGAAGACAGCGCGTCTCATGCATCGTTCTTACCCCGGCTAACTTTCGCCGGCCCCATGGACAGCACCGCTCGGCTCTTCCGGTCTTATCCCGCGCTGCAGCACCGCGACTTCACGCTGCTTTGGATCGGCCAGCTGTTGTCCTTCTCAGGCTCCCGCATGCAGACAGCCGCGATCCTCTGGCATGTGTCGCTGCTCGCGGCGCCAGGCCGAAAGGGCATCGCGCTCGGGCTCGTCGGCGCCGCGCAGGTCGTGCCGATTATCGCCTTTGCGATGGTGAGCGGCGTGGTGGCCGACGCGCTCGACCGCCGCAGAGTCATGCTCGTCACCCAGACGACGCTGGCGATCTTCGCCGCGACGCTCGCCGCGCTCACGTTCGGGGGCCTGCGGACGGTGTGGCCGATCTATCTGCTCGCCGCGCTGTCGTCGGCCGCGGCGTCGTTCGACGGCCCGGCGCGCCAGTCGCTCATCCCGAACCTCGTGCCGCG
>DATDEZ010000014.1:0-117946 GCA_036522875.1 Gemmatimonadales bacterium
ACGGCGCGGACGTGCTCTTCGATCAGGTACTGCGGGTTGCGGCCGGAGACGAGCGAGAGGAACAGCACGACATCCACTTGATCGGTGAGCTGCATCGCCGAGCCGGGAAAGAGCGCCACCGGAATGCCGGGGGCGTTCTGGCGGAGAGTGCGCGCGATGACGTGCGTCTGCGCCGCGCCGTCGAACGAGGAACCGATGAGCAGCCCTCGCACGCCCGCCGCCTTCGCCGCGCGGCCGATCGTCGCGGCTTCGGCCTCGGTCGTCCGCACAGGATCCACGAGCACGAACAATCCCTGACCATCAAGCCTCATCGAACGTTCCTTCCTCCGCCTGTGCCTCGAAGGCATACGTGGCAAACGCGTCCGCGGCCAGGAGGTCGAGCGCCAACTCGCGCCCGCCGTGCGGCTTGCTTGCGACGGTTTCAAGCAAGGCCTGGCCGAGCTGTGCCAAATAGTCGGAAAGCCGTGAGCCGCGCGCGGGCAGCCGGTCGTTCACGGCCAGATCGAGTCGATCACGCAACGTTCGGGGCGGCGCCGGGCGGCGTGCGTCCAGCCACGCGCGCACGTCGTCCCGGGTCATCGCGCAAAGTCTCGTACGATTTCGGCCGTCCGCGCGCGCGCTTCGCCGAGCTTGGCGGGATCGCCGACGCCGGCGGACGCAAAATGGGGCCGGCCGCCGCCTTTGCCGCCCGTCGCCTGGGCGATGGCATTGACGATATCCCCGGCTTTGACGCCTTTGGAAACCAAGTCGTCGGTGACGGCCACATGAATCCCGGCGCGGGCTCCCTTCGTGAACAACACCGAAATAGCGCGCTTATGCTTGGCGCGGAAGCCGTCCATCAGCACGGCGATCTGATTCCGATCGTCGAGGTCGGATTCGCTGACGTGGAGCTCGACGTCGCCGATCTTTTCGACGGCTCCCTGCTCGCCGCTGCCGGCGCCCTTGAGCAGCTCGGCGACGCGCTTTTCGAGCTTCCGGTTCTCCTCGAGCATGGCTTCGATCCGCCGCGCCAGATGCTCCGGCTGAGTCTTGAGGAGATCGGACGCCTCGGACAACCGATGCTGCAAGTCGATGGCGTACCGATAGGCGCCCGGGCCGGTGAGCGCCTCGATCCGCCGCACGCCCGCCGCCGCGCCGGTCTCGTGCGTGAAGCGGAACAGCGCGATCTGCCCGGTCGAGCCGACGTGCGTGCCCCCGCAGAGCTCCAGCGACACGCCGCGGACGTCGACGACGCGCACCACGTCTCCGTATTTCTCGCCGAAGAGCGCCATGGCGCCCTGACCGACCGCGTCCTTGTACGCCATCTGTCGCGTCTCGATCGGGATGTTCTCCCAGACGTGCGCGTTCACTTCGGCTTCGATCGCGGCGAGCTGGTCGCCTTTGATGGGGCCGTGGTGGCTGAAGTCGAAGCGCAGCCGCTCCGGCGCGACGACCGATCCCGCCTGGCGCACGTGGGTCCCGAGGATTTTGCGGAGCGCCGCGTGCACGAGATGGGTTGCGGTGTGATTGCGCTCGATGTTCCGGCGACGCGCCTCATTCACCTGCGCGAGCGCCGGCGTCGGCTCGAACTGGTCGCCGAACGTTCCGACGACGGCGCTCTTGCCGTCGACCTTTTCGACGCCTTCGACCGTCAGCTCCCAGCCGTCGCCCTTCACGACGCCCGTGTCGCTGACCTGACCGCCCGACTCGGCGTAGAACGGATTCTCTTCCAGAATCAGTTCCAGTTGGTCGCCGCTCTGCCGGAACGCGATGGGCTCCGTCTCAGCCCGGGTTGATTCGTAGCCAACCCACTTCTGCGAGCCTTTCTTCTTTACCTCAACCCAGTCGCCGCCCCTCGCCGCCCCCGCCCCCCCCCCTCCGCGCCGCCCTTCGCCGTCGACTTTCCGCGCCGCCCGGCTTCTCCGCCGCTGCTGGCCCAACGCGCGCTCGAAGCCCTCCACGTCGACGCTGTGTCCGTGCTCGGCCGCGAGCATTTGCGTGAGGTCGAGCGGAAAGCCGTAGGTGTCGTAGAGCTTGAACGCATCATCGCCGGAAATGATCGGCTGGTGGCGCAGCTCCTCCATGCGCGCGAGTCCGCCTTCGATCGTCTCGAGGAATCGCTCTTCTTCGGCGCGCGTCACGCGCTCGATGTGCGGCTCTTTCGCGACGAGGTCCGGGTAGACGTCGCCCATGGCCGCCGTCACGGCTTTGGTCAGCGGCGCGAGAGTCGGCTCGCGGCGACCCAGCAACCAGGCGTGACGCACCGCGCGACGCAGAATCCGGCGCAGCACGTACCCTCGCCCCTCGTTCGACGGATACACGCCGTCGGCGAGCAGGAAGGTCACGGCGCGCGCATGATCCGCGAGCACGCGATACGGTGCGCCCGACGGCCCGCGATCATACGGCCGGCCGACGATCTCCACGGCGTTCGCGATGATCGGCTGAAACAGGTCGATGTCGAAGTTGGACGGGACGTTCTGCAATACCGAGGCGATGCGCTCGAGTCCGGCGCCGGTGTCGACCGATGGCTTGGGAAGATTCTTGCGCGACCCGTCGGGCTGCAGGTCGTACTGCATGAACACGAGATTCCAGATCTCGAGCAGCTTCCCCGCCGCGTTGAGCTGAACGAACTCGTCGGTGGTCGGGTCCTTGCCGCGATCATTCTTTGGACGCAGATCCACGTTCAGCTCGGAGCACGGTCCGGCAGGCCCCGTGTCCGCCATCTGCCAGAAGTTGTCCTTGTCGCCCAGATCGAAGATGCGGCTATTCGAAATGCCGGTGATCTTGCGCCAGAGCTGGCGGGCCTCGTCGTCGGAATGGTGGACGGTCACGTACAGCCGGTCGGGATCGATGCCGAGCCATTCCTTGCCCGTCACCCACTCCCAGGCATACGTGATCGCGTCCTGCTTGAAGTAGTCTCCGAAGGAGAAATTGCCGAGCATCTCGAAGAAGGTGTGATGGCGCGCGGTGTGGCCCACCTCTTCCAGATCGTTGTGTTTCCCGCCGGCGCGGACGCACTTCTGGCAGGTGACGGCGCGCGAATAGTCGCGCCGTTCCAGACCTTGAAACACCCGCTTGAACTGGACCATCCCGGCGTTCGTGAACAGGAGCGTCGGATCGTCCGCGGGAACGAGCGAAGCGCTCGGCACCTCTTGATGCCGGCGAGCCTTGAAGAAGTCGATGAACTTGCGGCGAATCTCGGCGGACTTCATGGCGGTAAAATATAGTGTAACTAGGACTTAAGTGATTCCACCACCTCCCTGATTTCTCCGCCGTTGAAGCCTCGTCGGGCCAGAAACGCCACGAGCCGCCGCTTCCGCACGACCGGCGGCAGACCCGCCAACTGCTTGGCCCGCTTCTGCGCCAAGGCGCGCACCGCATCGTGGGGATCGACGCCCTCTGCGGCGAGCGAGCGGCGCACGGCGTCCTCGGCCGTGCGGCGCTCGACGCCCTGGGCCTGCAGGTCGCGCACGAGCCGCGCGGGTCCGCGACCTCGCCGGGCTTTGGATGCCGCGTAATCGAACGCGTACCGCAGATCGTCGAGCAGGCCGGCGGCGCTGAGCCGCTCGAGGGCGCCGTCGACGGCGTGTGGTGGATGCTGTTTTTGCAGGAGGCGGCGCCGGAGATCGAGTCGCGCGTGCGCCCGGCGAGCCAGCGCACGCAAGGCGGCGCGGTGTGCCGCCTCGAGGTCGGCAAGCTCCTGCAGTCGTTCGTAGGCGAGCGCCGAGATTTCACCGCCGACGACGAGATCCAGCTCGGCGAGTGCTGCGATCGGGAGGGATGCAAATCGCCCCCGATCCACTTCGACCAGCCTATAGTCCGGGCGTCGTGGATCGGGG
Organism: Gemmatimonadales bacterium; assembly: GCA_036522875.1. Lineage (GTDB taxonomy): Bacteria > Gemmatimonadota > Gemmatimonadetes > Gemmatimonadales > GWC2-71-9 > 20CM-2-65-7. Next base: position 3,819 of record DATDEZ010000014.1, read on the forward strand.
GCGAGTCCCGTGAGAATCACTCTTCGCTCGCGGGCGGTTCCTCGTCGCCAACCGGCCCGGGAACGGTCGTGCTGACGCCGAGGTGCTCTTTCACGCGCGCCTCGACCTCCGCCGACATGTCCGGATGGTCTTTGAGATACAGCTTGGCGTTTTCACGCCCCTGCCCGATTCGCTCTTTGCCGTACGAGTACCACGCCCCGGACTTCTCGATGATGCCGGCCTCCGCGGCAATGTCCACCAGTAACGACTCGTGGCTGATGCCTTCGTCGAACATGATGTCGAACTCCGCCTGCCGGAACGGCGGCGCCACCTTGTTCTTGACGACTTTCACGCGCACGTGATTGCCGATGACCACCTCGCGGTCCTTCACGGGACCGATCCGCCGCATGTCGAGCCGCACCGAGGAGTAGAACTTCAGTGCCCGCCCGCCGCTCGTCGTTTCGGGATTGCCGAACATGACGCCGATCTTCTCGCGCAGCTGATTGATGAAGATGACCGAGGTGCGCGAGCGATTGATCGCGCCGGCCAGTTTGCGTAGCGCCTGGCTCATCAATCGCGCCTGCAGCCCCGGCAGCGAGTCGCCCATCTCGCCTTCGATCTCGGCCTTCGGCACGAGGGCCGCGACGGAGTCCACGACGACCACGTCGACCGCACCCGAGCGCACCAGGATCTCGCAGATCTCGAGACCCTGCTCGCCCGTGTCGGGCTGGGAGACGAGGAGGTTCTCGATATCCACGCCCAGCTTCTTCGCGTACTCGACGTCCAGCGCGTGCTCGGCGTCGATGTAGGCGGCGGCGCCGCCCTCACGCTGCGCGTGCGCGACCACGTGGAGCGCCAGCGTCGTCTTGCCGCTCGACTCCGGGCCGAAGATCTCGGTCACCCGGCCGCGCGGAATGCCGCCGATGCCGATCGCCGCATCCAGATTGATGGCGCCGGTCGAGATCGCCCCCACGCGGACCTGCGGCGTGTCGGCGCCCATGCGCATGATGGATCCCTTGCCACAGGTCTTCTCGATCTGGGTGATCGCGAGATTCAGTGCCTTACGGCGATCGTCGGTCAGCTTTGCCGGTTGCGATTGTTCTGCCATGGTAGACCTCGACATGGGTGGCGAGCCTCCTGGGTTGAGGCCCGAATATATACCGAAGTAGTGCTCACCGCCATCCGGGACGGAACGCGTCCTCCAGATGCTCTAACGTATTGTCAACTATACCGATACAGTCGAAGCGGTAGACGTCGCCGCGCTGCCCGAATCGGTCCATCCACGCCCGCGCCGCTTTCACGATTTCGCGCCGCTTGGCGCCGGTGACAGCCTCGAACGGACTGCCGAACGCCGCCCCCCGGCGCGCTTTCACTTCGACGAACGCGACGAGCGCCCCGCGCCTCGCGACGATATCGATCTCGACCCGACCGATCCGGAATCGGTGCGCGATGATGTCCCACCCGCGCGACTGCAGATACCGGATCGCCTGCTCTTCGGACGCGAGGCCCAGCCGATGGCGTGGATCACTCCATTGTTCCGGATCGCTGTGCACGCCGCTCGACATGTGCGAACCTACAACGGCACTGCGAGCCGCGCTAATCCAAATTGTGCGCGGCGTGCCTTTTTGTCGCGGTCTTGAGGAAACAGCGGAGAGTTTCGGCGACGCTCCACGCCTGCGCGATGCAGCCGCGCGGCGTATACGGCGCCTCAGCGTCGAAGATCTCGGCGATCGACCCGACACCGAATTCCGGCAGATGGGCGATGAGTCCGTCCAGGAAGCGGCGCGCGCCCGCGAAATCGTCGGGATGCACTTTGAGCCAGGCGTCGATCCACGGACCAATCAGCCAGGCCCAGACCGTCCCTTGATGGTAGGCCGCGTCGCGCGTGCGGAGGTCGCCGAAATAGCGCGCCTTGTAGTCCGCGTGGCCTGGCGCCAGCGATCGCAGCCCGACGGGAGTCAACAACCGGTCGTGGACGATCTGCATCACCGGCTCCCACCGCTCCTGCTCGAGAATGGGATGAGGCAGCGAGATCGCGAGCACCTGATTGGGACGACAGGCGGAGTCATCGCCGGTCGGCCCGTCGATCACGTCGTACAGGTAGCCGCCGTCCTCGAACCAGAAGCGCCGGTTGAACGATTCGCGCGCCCGTGATGCCGCATCGGCGTATTTCCGAGACCGCGCCTGATCGCCCAGATCGCATTCCCAGCGCGACAGAATGGTGAGCGCATTGTACCACAGCGCATTGATCTCGACCGCCTTGCCGCGACGGGCAGTTACGACCCAGCCGTCCACTTTCGCGTCCATCCAGGTGAGCTGGTAGCCCTCAGCGCCCTGGCGTAGCAGCCCATCGGCCGGATCGACGCCGATGCCGAAACGGGTACCGCGGAGGTGTGCTTCGGCGATCTCCCGCATGACCGGCAACACTTCCTCTATAAGGGACCAATAGCCGGTGAGCTCCCCATAGCGCTCGAGCGCGTGAAAAAACCAGAGCGTGGCGTCCGCCGTGTGGTATAAGCCCTGGTCACTGCCGTCGGGGAACAGATTCGGGATGAGCCCGTCGCGCACGTACTGCGAGAACGTGCGCAGAATGAAGCCCGCCTCGCGCGCGCGTCCCGTCGCGAGCGTCAGCCCTTCGAGGCTGATCATCGTGTCGCGGCCCCAGTCGGTGAACCAGTGGTAGCCCGCGATCACCGTACGGAGCTCGTCGCCGACGGCGGTTGCGCGCACGGTATCCCGGACGCGGCCCACGGGGCGAATGATGAATTGATCGGCGGCCAGCACGAGCTGGGCTGCACCGCCGGCTCGAGCCTCGCGCGGGGCGGCATCCAGCATGCGGCGCTTGCGCTCGATCTCCGCCGCGAGCGCTTCTTCAGCTTCCAGCGCCTGCATGACGAGTGGATCATCCGTCGATGCGACGAGGGCCGCGATGCGGCCGGGCTCGACCGGCAGGACGAACGTTCCCGGCGACCAGAGCGAGCCGTGGAATTCGTAGCCGCGCGCTTCCTCGACGGCATACCCGACCTGTTCGAGCCGGCGCGCCCCTTCGATGAACTCGAAATTGCCCTCGACGGCGAGGTGCAGCGGCGGCAGATCGGCGGTCGTGATGCGCGCCTGATTGCCGGTCACGGAGCAGGTGTAATGCTCGTGCAGCTTCTCAGAGACCGGCGACTCGTAGCCGCGGAAGTGGACGGCGGGGGTCAGGTGGAGCGTCACGGCCTCCGTCCCCTCGACGCGGTACAGGACGATCACCGTGTTTTGGCGGTGCGGCATGAAGACGCGCTTTTCGATGGTCGCGTGCTCGAGCCCGTAGCGCCACACGGGAATGCCGCCCTCCAGGCGGAATTCCACCAGCTCGGCGATCGGCAGGGTCGAGCCCGCGGCTTCAGCGACTCTCGGCTCGAGCGACAGGAGCGCGCGCCGCCCGTTGGCGTCCTCCACCGACTCGAGCAGCGCGTTCAACATGACCATGCGGCCAAGCGGGTTGGGCAGCGCGGCGACGAGCAGGCCGTGATAGCGCCGCGTGACGATCCCCGCGACACTGGATGAGCTGTACCCGCCGAGGCCGTTCGTGACGAGCCACTCGTGCTCGATCAGCTCCTGCAGGTCGCGCCGTTCGTCGGACGACAGCTGGAGGATCGGGAGCGGCGTCGGAGCGCGGCGGGCTAGGCGCCGGAGGCCGCGAGCAGGGTCGCCGACTCTGCCGGGATTCGCCACGTGCCGACCTCCGATTCGAGTGGGGCGGCGCCGCGGCCGCCGTACTGCGGGTCCTCACTGTGCCAGAGCCGCGACCAGCCGCGCTTGAGATCTGGCGGAGCCACCAGCGGCTCCGGAATGGTGTCGAGCGGAAGCTCGGTGCCGAGGTTCACCACCAGCAGGCGGTCGTGGCCGCCCTCGGCGAAGAAGCGGATGACGAACGCCTGCGGACCGACGACGGCGCCATCCATGTTACGTGTCGCAGCCGACAGCACCGGGTCCTGCGCCCGCAGTCTGATGAGATCGCGGTGCAGCGCGAGGTGCGTGGCATTCCGCTCCCGCTCCGTCCAATCGAGGCGCGAGCGCGCGGCGGTCTCGGGCTCGCCCGGATCGGGCAGATCCGCGGGCGGCTCGGCCCCCATGGACACGAACTGCGCGAGAAAGTTGAGCCGCCCTTTCTTCACCAGCTGCCGCAGCTCGCCTTCGTGGTCCGCAAAATAGAGGAAGGGCGTCGACGCCCCGAACTCCTGCCCCTGAAACAGCAGCGGCGTCTGCGGCGCGAGCAGCAGCACCGCGGTCAGCGCGCGGTAGCGCCTCGGGCTCGTGAGCTGATGCAGCCGCCGGCCGTCGCGCGAATTGGCGACCTGGTCGTGGTTCTCGAGACAAAACACCATGCGCTGGAGGGGGACGTCCCATGCGGCTGCGCCGCGGCGTTGCTTCTGCCAGGAATAGAACTGCCCCTGATAAAGCGGGCCCCGCTTCAGCGCCGACACGAATTCCTGCGGCGTACCCAAGTAATCGGCATAGTAACCCTCGCGTTGCCCGGTGGCAGCGACGATCGCGAGGTGATGAAAGTCGTCGCACCAGACGTAGTCGAGGCCGTACCCGCCGTGCTGCGGCGACCGCACGATCCGCGCGTCCTGCGGCTCGGACTCGGCGAACACGAGCACCGGCCGCTTTCCGGCGGCCTCGCGCGCCGCGGTGCCGATATCCTGAAGGATGTGTCGTGGCGAGTCGTCGTGAATCGCCTGGGTTGCATCGAGCCGTAACCCATCGAGGTGATACTCGCTGATCCAGTGCCGCACGTTGCTCGTCACCAGCTCTCGGACTCCTTCAGCGCCTGCGTCGTCGTAATTGATCGCCTCACCCCAATCGGTTCCTCCGCGGCGGCCGGGCTTGCTGAAGTAGGTGTCGGAGAACTCGCGCACGTAGTTGCCGTCGGGGCCGAAATGGTTGTACACCACGTCCAGAATGACGCCGAGTCCCAGGGCGTGCGCGCGATTGACGAAGGCACGGAGGTCGTCGCAGGACCCGTAGTGGTGAAACGGCGCAAACCAGTCCACGCCGTCGTACCCCCAACCAAACGCGCCGGTAAACTCGGCGATCGGCATGACCTCGACGATGGTCACTCCGACGTCGACGAGATCACTAAGACGCTCGGCCGCCGCGGCGTACGTCCCTGCCGCCGTAAACGTGCCGATATGCAGCTCGTAGACGACGTGCCGAACCGGCTGCACGCCGGCCCAGCTGTCATCGGTCCAGTGAAACGTGGCGGGATCGACGACCTGCGAATCGCCGTGCGGGCCGTCGGGTTGATAGCGCGAGGCCGGATCGGGGACCGCGCGTTCGCCGTCCAGGACGAAGCGGTAGCGGCTCCCTGCCCCGAGATCCTGAATCAGCCCCGAGAAGTAGCCCTCGGTCTCGCGCTCGAGCTCGACCTGCCGATCACCAGAGCGGACGGCGACGCGCTGGCGCTTCGGCGCCCAGACCCGAAAATGCACACCGCCACCCGAGAGCATCTCGGCGCCGATCGGCAGGCGCCGGCGGACCTCGCGGGTGGCGATGACGGGCACGACGCGACTTAGTGGATTGCTCTACTCAAGCCGTACAGACCGCCGGCGATGCTGACCAGCAGCGCGGCAATGCGAAGATTGTCGCTCCCGCCCGGCCGATGCGATCCGACGACGATTTGATCGCCGTCCTGGAGACCGAGCGCATCGAGGTCGGTGTCGAAGGACGAGCCCTTCCAGAAGGCTTTGCCGTTGCGCTCGATGGTCACTTCGTTGGATTTCGCGAACTGCGTCGTGCCGCCGGCGGCCATCAAGGCGTCGGCGAGCTGGGCATCCGCGGGCACCGCGTAAATCCCGCCTTTGTTGACTTCACCCTGCACCGACAGTCGAATCAGCGGCTGCGCGCGCACGATGGCATTGTTGCGGAACTTGTTGATGTAGTCGGTGATCTTCGGCTCGAGCTCGGAACGCAGCACGCCCTTGAGCGACAGCGCGCCGACCGTCGGCGGCGGCAGCATCAGCTCGGCGCCGCTCCCCACGGTGAATGTATCGGAGAGCGTAGGCTCACCCTGCACCATGACGGCCACACGGTCACCGCGGCGGAAGTCGCCCTCGGTCAACCGATTCTTGATCTGCACGGCGAGCTGCGAGGCGCCCGCCTGCTGCAGCGCCGCTTCCAGCTCGGCGCGCGTCGCGAGCGGCCGGTTCACCGCCTTCTGATCCTGCGCGGTGAGGGCGACGGGAACCATCGCCAACAGCGCCGTGACCTGCACCAACCTCGACAACCTCGACAACCTGGACCACCTCGACCGCCTGCCGTTCATGACCGTCCTCCTAAAATGCTCGGCAGCGCTTCGCGCGTTGGACCTTCGTCGTCCACGAGCTCGTATTCCGCCGAGGAGTACATGTAGTAGCGATAGACGCCGCTCGAGCGCACGTCGTTGAGTACGGCGCCGATGACACGAACCGGCAGCGCGTTCAGCACTTCCAGCTTGGTGGATGCGAGATTGAGATCCGACTGCCCCGTCCGCATCACGATCAGCAGATTCTCCGTCAACGTCCCGAGCACCAGCGGATCGGCACCGGCACCGAGGGGCGGGCTGTCGACGATGACGACGTCGTACATCGAGCGCAGCTTCGCCATCAAGTCGCGCATGTTCTGCGACAGGAGCCGCTCGGGCGCGCGCTGCATCCGCGTGCCGGAGCTGAGGAACGTCAGGCCGGGATAGGACGTCTGCCGCAGCGCCGCGTCGAGCGGCACGCGCCCGGCGACCACGTCGGTGAGACCGGGCGTGGACGGCGTCTTCAATGCCTTGTGCTGCACGCCACGCCGGGTGTCGCCGTCGACCAGCAGCGTGCGGTACCCGGCGTCGGCGAACGAGAGCGCGAGGTTCAGCGAGACGAACGACTTGCCGTCGCCGATGCCGGGGCTCGTAATCGTGAGCATCAGCGGCCCGTCGCCCGCGTGCGCGTGCAGGACCCGGAGCCGGAGTCCACGCAGCGCTTCGATGACCTGGGCGGGCCCGTCACCGTTGGCCCCGAGGCGCCAACTGACGTGCGGGACCGCGCCAAGAATCGCCAGCCGCATCTGTCCCGTGATCTGCTCGGGGTAGCGGACCTTCGGGTCCATCGTGTCTCGGACGTTCACGAACACGACCGCGGCGCCGAAGCTGAACACCATCGCGAGGAACATGAGCAGCGGGCCGTAGTCGCTCGCGGGCCGCAGCGGCTCCGTCGCGGGATCGAGGATCCGCACGTCAGGGAGGCTGCTCACGACCCCGAGCTTGGCGGTCTGGTACTCCTTGTCCACGGTGGCGAACTGATCGGCCGCGAGGCGCTGCTCGCGGACCAGTCGATCCTCTTCCATCGCGTAGTTGGGCGCGGCACGCATCTGCCCGAGCGCGGTGTCGACGCGCGGCTTGGAGACCGCGACGACTTCACCGAGATCTCGCGCGAGCATGCGCGCGAGCGACGGGATTTGCTGATGCTCGAGCACGGCAAGATCCGCCGAGAGCTGACGCACCGGAGCCGCAGAATCAGTGTAGCGCAGGCGCGCGTTGCGGAGACTGTCCTGTTTTGCGGCGAGATCCGCCAGCGCCGCCTTCATGTATTCCGAGTTTTGCACGGCCGGGATGCTGTTCCAGAGCACGATGGAGACGCTGCCGGTCTGCGCCCGCGTGGCGAGGCTCTCGAGGAACTGCTGATCGCGCCGGCGCTGGTTGTTGTCTTCGCGCAGCTGCGTGGCCGTGCCGCTGCCTTCGACCGCGAGACTCCCGTTCGGCGTCTGCGTGATGAGCGGCCGGTCCCAGTTCCGCGCCCGGAAGTCCCGCAGCGCGGCGTCCGCCTGGTCCAGCGTCTGCTTGGCCTGAGTCCACTGGTCGCTCATCACCGACGACAGCGCCGAGAACTTCTGGCGTTTCATGTCGCTCTCGACGGCGACGATCCGGTTGGCAATGGCGTTGAGTGTCGCCGCGGCCCCCGATGCCGACGACGCCTTGAGCTGGAGGCGCAGGAAATTGCCGGCAGGATCGAGTCGCGACTTGATGTCCTGCGCGAGCGCCGCCGACGCATCCGGAATCGCGCTCACTTTGAAGCTGTAGGTCTCACCGGGCTTGAGCTCCCGGCTGGTCGGCGTCCACAGGAATCCGATCTTGTCGCCGACCGGCTCCCCGACGCGGCCGCGCTGGACCTCCGTTCCGTCCTCCATCTGGAGACGGAACGCTCGGCCCGCTTTGTCCACGATGAGCTTGTACGCTCCCGGCACCACGCGATCGCCGACGTTGAACGATGCCACCGCCGCCGAATCGGCCGGCGTCTGCGTATGAATGAAGAGGCGTCGCTGCATGACGACGGTGTCCAGTACGGTGTTCGACGTCACGAGCTCGAGCCAGCCGCGCTCGCCAAGCAGTTGCTCGGGTTGGTCCGAGGTCTGGGCACGGTTCGGCACGGCGACATCGACCCAGAGAATCGCCTTTGCGGTATAGCGGGGATCGAGAAAGCGCGACGCGATAATGCCGATCACCAAGCCTGCCAGCGTCATCGTCAGCACGAACCACTTGTGCCGCAGGATCGAGCTGAGATAGCGCTGCCAGTCGCTTTGCTCCGCCGGCGGAGGCGGTGGCGCGGTGGCCAGACTCTTCAGCCGGACCGAGTCGAGGCTGGTCGAGTCGGTCGAGGGTGAGCGGAGGACGGGAATTCGCGGGTTATCGCCGTTCGTACCTGACATCTCGGATGGCTCCTTGGGCTCCATGTAGAGCCTCGCCACGCAAGCTCGATGCCGCTCGCGGCGAATCGCACTAACCCCACAATCCTCACTCGCTTGCGCCCTGTTGCGTGGCGCGCGCGGGCCGAGCGCGCTGAGTGTTGAGGCGCCTCTTCCCATCGCCAAGCACGTGAGGTCCGAGCACAGAAGGTGCAATACGAGGCGGCAACGCCTATGGAACCTCTTGCTTTCTTGCGTCGCTATCGGCGCCCGATTTCCATCGTTGGTCACCTCGCGCTCGTCTCGTTCGCCTACTTCCTCGCGTACGCCCTGCGCTTCGACTTCCGGACCCCTCCGGACCAGCTCCGCCGCTACATCGAGACCCTTCCATATCTCCTCGTCATCCGGCTGGCGCTGTTCCATCGGTCCGGGCTGTTTCGCGGCTACTGGCATCTCGTCGGCGTCCGCGACCTCCGCCAGATCGTCTCCGCGGTCACGCTGGGGTCGATCGCCTTCGTTGCCGTGCTGATCTTCGTCGGCCGGCTCGGCACGATGCCGCTGGTCGTCCCCATGCTGGATTGGGTCGTGACGATCATGCTGACGGGCGGGATTCGCTTCCTCGCCCGGTGGATCAAAGAGGAGCCGTTCCGCCGCCCGAGTCGGGACCAGCGCGGCCTGCTGCGCTGGATTAAGGAAGAGTCGTTCAGTCGCCGGCAGCAGCGTCGCGGCCGCCCCGCCATCATCGTCGGCGCCGGTGTGGCCGGCGAACGGTTGCTCCGTCAGCTGCAACACGACCCCCGTCACCCGCTGAACGTCGTGGGGATCGTCGACGACAATCCCAGCAAGGTTGGCCGCACGCTGCACGGCGTGCCCGTCATCGGCGGCTCCGACGAGCTGCGCCGGTTCGTCGCCATGCATCACGTGCAACAGATCGTCATCGCGATCCCGTCCGCGTCGGCCGAGGAAATCCGCCGGCTCGTGGCGCGCGCGGCCGAGACGGGCGCCGCGGTGAAGATCCTGCCGCCGCAGCTCGACCTGCTCGCGGCCGAATCGCCGCAGATCAACCAGGTGCGCGACGTGGAGGTCGAAGACCTGCTCGGCCGCGACCCGGTACAGCTCGACTTGAAGGACGTCGCCCCGGAGCTCGCCGGCAAAGTGATTCTCGTGACGGGCGCGGGCGGCTCGATCGGCTCGGAGCTGGTCCGGCAGATTGCGCGCTTCAACCCGCGCCGCCTGCTCCTGCTCGATCGTGCCGAGAGCCCGCTGTTCTTCATCTATCACGAGATCAGCGAGACGCACCCGGCCATCGAGGTCGTGCCCGTGCTCGCGAGCGTCACGAACGCGGCACGTCTCGAGCGCGTATTCGGGCGCTATCGGCCCGACTGCGTCTTCCACGCGGCGGCGTACAAGCACGTGCCGATGCTCGAGTGGAACATGATCGAAGGCGTCTGGAACAACGTCGTCGGGACGCTCCGGCTCGCGCAGGCGGCGGCCGGCGTCGGGACGCGCAAGTTCGTGCTCATCTCCACCGACAAAGCGGTCAACCCCATGAGCATCCTCGGCGCCACGAAACGCGTCGCCGAGCAGATCGTGCGCGAGCTGCCGTCGCTGCGCGCGTCCGACACCGACTTCCGCGTCGTGCGCTTCGGCAACGTCCTCGGATCGGACGGCAGCGTGGTGCCGCTGTTCAAGAAGCAGATCGCGAATGGCGGCCCCGTCACCGTCACGCACCCCGAGATGAAGCGCTTCCTCATGACCATCCCCGAGGCCGCGCAGCTCGTGCTCGAAGCGGCGGCGCTCCCCGAAGCGGCCGGACGCATCGCGGTCCTCGAGATGGGGACGCAGGTCCGCATCCTCGAGCTCGCCGAGCAGCTGATTCGGCTCTCCGGGCTCACCCCCTATCACGACGTGCAGATCGTCTTCACCGGCCTCCGTCCCGGCGAGAAACTCGAAGAGGAGCTCGTCGCGCCCGGCGAAACGCTCGCCCCAACGAGCATCGACAAGATCCGCGTCGTCGCCGGCAACGGCGGCAGCGGCGCGATGCTGGCGCGCCAGATCCGCTCGCTCATCAACGTCACCGGCCAGGCGGACGAGCGCTCCGTGATGAAAGCGCTGGGCGCGATCGTCGCGGAGTACCGGCCGGAGCGACTGGAGCTCGTGGGCCCGCCGGTGCGACGCAATGGCAATGGCAACGGCCACCGCCGCCGCACGTCCACGCCGCGCCAGGCGGTGATCGACGCCCTGGCCGAGCAGCCGGCCGAAGACCCGACGCCGACCTCTACACCGCCGGCGGCGGAGCTGGGAGGTGCGTCATGACCGACATCATGGCTCGGCCGTCGCGGCGCGAATTCCTGCCCTTCAATCCGCCGCTCGTCGGTGAAGAAGAGATCCGCGAGGTGGTGGAGACGCTGCGCTCGCCGTGGATCACGACCGGCCCCAAGACGCGCCGCTTCGAAGAAGACTTCACCGCCTGGCTCGGGGCGCCCGGGGCGCTCGCCGTGAACTCTTGCACGGCGGCCATGCACGTCGCGCTCGCCTGCCTCGATATCGGGCCCGGGGACGAAGTGATCACGACGCCGATGACGTTCACGGCGACGGCAAACGTGATCGAGCACGTCGGCGCGAAGCCGGTGTTCGTCGACGTCGAGCCGGACACGCTGAACATCGATCCGCGCCTCGCCGCGCAGGCGATTTCCCCGCGCACGCGCGCGATCATGCCGGTGCATTACGCGGGCCATCCGGCCGAGCGTGACGTGCTCGAAGCGCTGGCGCGGACCCACAACCTCGCATTGGTCGAAGACGCGGCGCACGCGCTGCCGGCCAGCTTTCGCGGCCAACGGATCGGCGCCGGATCGAATCCGACGGCGTTCAGCTTCTACGCCACGAAGAATCTGACGACGGCGGAAGGCGGGATGCTGACCGCCGCGCCCGAATTCCTGGAGCGCGCGCGCGTCATGGCGCTGCACGGCATGAGCCGCGACGCATGGAAGCGCTACGACAAGGGCGGCAGCTGGCGCTACGAAGTCGTCGCGCCCGGGTTCAAGTACAACCTGACCGACGTCGCCGCGGCCATCGGGCTCTGGCAGCTCAAGAAGCTCGAGTCGTTCCACCGCCGCCGCGTCGAGATCGCCGAGGCGTACACCGCCGCGTTCGGGAGCGAGGAGGCGTTGCAGCCGCCGGCCAAGCGGCCGCACGTCGAGCACGCGTGGCACCTGTACGTGCTGCGCCTCAAGCCCGAAGCGCTGCGCATCGATCGCGACCAGTTCATCGACGAGCTCACGACGCGCAACATCGGGACGTCGGTGCACTTCATTCCGGTCCACGTGCACCCCTTCTATCGCAACAAGTACGGGTACGCGCCGAACGACTTTCCGGTCGCGTTCACGAACTTCGAGCGGTTGTTGAGCCTGCCCATGCATCCCGGCCTCACCGATCAGGACGTCGCCGACGTCATCGACGCGGTGCTGGACGTGGTGCAGACCTACCGCCGGTGAAGTTCGCGTGGGTGGGGTTTCACGCCGAAGGACTGGCGGCGCTTGAGGCGTTGTTGGCCGCCGGCGCGCCGATCGCCGCCGTGCTCACGCTGAGGCCGGAGCTGGCCGCGAAGCGCTCGGGCGGCGTGGACTACGGCCCCGTGTGCGCGCAGTTCGGCGTGCCGCTGCACTACATCACCGGCATCAACGAGCCGGACGCCGTCGCCATTCTGGAGCCGCTCGCGCCCGACGTGATCTTCGTCATCGGCTGGCACCAGATCGTGCGCCCGCCGGTGATGCGGCTCGCGCGCCTCGGACTGATCGGCGCGCACGCGTCGGTATTGCCGCACAATCGCGGCAGCGCGCCCATCAACTGGACGCTGATCCGCGGCGAGCGGCAATCGGGCAACACGCTCATGTGGCTCGCCGAAGGCGTGGACGAAGGCGACATCATCGCCCAGCGCGCGTTTCCGGTCACGCCCTACGACACGTGCGCGACGCTGTACGCGCACGTCGCCGCGTCGAATCGCGAGATGCTGCTGGAACTGTTGCCGCGCCTGCTGGCGGGCGAGCGACCGGGCCGGCCGCAGCCGCACGGCGACGAGCCCGTGCTGCGCCGCCGCCGTCCCGCCGACGGCCGGATCACGTGGGACTGCCCGGCCGGCATGGTCTACGACTTCGTGCGCGCGCTCACCCGTCCCTACCCTGGTGCCTTCAGCTCACTCGACGGCAAGCAGTGGTGGATCTGGGAAGCCGCGCTGACGCCCGATCGCGGCCCCATCGCCGGTGCGGCCCCCGGCGAAATCCTCGGCCCGGTCGTCAGTCCCGCGCAATCGGCCTGCGGCCAGCTCGTGGCGTGCGGCTCGGGTGCCGTCGTGCTGCTCGACGTCGAGGACGACACGGGCACGCGACTGCGGGGGCAGGCGCTGAGCGAGCAGCCCTGGACCGGCAAGTGCTGGCAAGGAGTGGCGGCATGACGCGCCGCGTGCTCGTGATCGCCGCGCATCCGGACGACGAAGTCCTGGGATGCGGCGGCACGGTCGCGCTGCACACGCGTGCGGGCGACGAAGTCACCTCGGTGATCATGTGCGAGGGTGAATCGCTACGGTATGGCCAGAAAGGCGTCGGACAGCCCGAGCACATCCGCCGCGCTGCTGCCGCGCTCGGCGTGCGCGACGTGCGGCCGCTCGGCTTCGCCGATCAGCGGCTCGACACGTTCCCGCTCACCGAGCTGATCACGCCGCTGGTGAGCGTCGTGAAAGAGGTGCAGCCCCAGGTCGTGTATTGCCAGTGGGGCGGCGACATCAATCGCGATCATCACCTGTTGTTCCAGGCTGCGCTCGTCGCGACGCGGCCGACCGCCTGCTGGGTGCAGGCCGTGTATGCGTTCGACACGGCGAGCAGCACCGAATGGGCCTTTCCGCGCAGCTTCACCGCCGACACGTGGGTCGACATCTCCGCGACGCTGGAGATGAAGCTCGCCGCGATGTCGTGCTACACGAGCGAGCTGCGCGACTACCCCCATCCCCGCTCGCTCGACGCGCTGCGCTATCGCGCGTTCGCCTGGGGCAACCAACAGTGCGTCGAAGCGGCCGAGGTCTTCATGACCGTGCGCCGCACCCTGCATCATGGTCAAACGCCTCTTTGACATCGTCTGCGCCGCCGTGGCGCTCGTCGTCACCGCGCCACTCATCGGCCTCGCCGCCATCGGGATCAAGCTCAGCGATCATGGCCCCGTGTTCTATCGCGCGCGCCGCGTCGGCTATCTCGGCCGCGAGTTCACGATGTTCAAACTGAGAACCATGCGATACGACGGGGAAGGTTCTCGAGGTGCCGGAGGTGCCGAGGGACCCGTCATCACGGGCCACGGCGATGAGCGCATCACCACGATCGGCAAATTCCTGCGCCGCTCGAAGATCGACGAGCTGCCACAGCTGTTCAATGTGCTACGCGGCGACATGGCGATCGTCGGTCCGCGGCCCGAAGACCCCGCGATCGTCCTCGAGCACTACTCCACCGGCGATCTCGAAACGCTCGGCGTCCGGCCGGGCCTCGCGAGCCCGGGGAGCATTTATCAGTTCACGTCGGGCGACAAGCTGCTCACCGGCAACGATCCGGAAGCGCGCTACGTCGACAAACTGCTCAAAACGAAACTGGCGCTCGATCGCGTCTACCTCCGCCGCGCCTCAATGCGCAGCGACATGCAGATCATCGGTCGCACGCTCTGGGCGATCGGCGCGGTCGCCGCGGGCCGGCGGAAGTTCGCGCCGCCGCCCGAAATGACGGCGGCACGTCGGTTGCTAGAACAAGACCGCACATGAAGACATTGCGTATTCGCGAGGCGACGCCCGCCGAGCTGCAGGACTGGGACGCCATCGTTCGCCGCTTTCCGAACGTCCGCGTGCCTCATACGCGCGGCTGGATCGACGCTCTCGCCGCGAGCAATTGCGGCAAACCGCTCTACCTGCTGCTCGAGGACGAACAGGGCATCGCCGGCGTTTGCCCGGGCTTGCTGGTCACCGCGCTGCGCTGGAAGCTCTTCGGCTCACCGCTCGAAGGCTGGCAGACCGTCAGCCTCGGTCCCGCGTTCGATCCGGAACGCTTCGACACGGCCGCCTTTGCGGCCGCGCTCGTGCCGTACCTCGAGCGCGAGCACGACGTCGACCACATCGAGCTGCTCAACCTCGCGCTCGATCCTGAGGCGATGCGCGCCGCGGGATTCATCGAAGAGGCGGCGCCGACGATGTGCGCGCGGCTCTTCCCCGGCGACGAGACGAAGACGTTCAAGCAGCTGAAGGTCAGCGCGCGCCGGAACGTGAAACGCGGGCAACGGCTGGGCCTCATCACGAAGTTCGAGGACGACGAGTCGTTCGTCGATGAGCACTACGCGCAGGTCCAAGAGGTCTATCGCCGCGGCGGCTTCGCGGTGCCGTTCAGCAAGCACCGCGTGCTCGAAGTGTTTCGGCGCCTCAAGGCCGCGGGCAATTTGCTCGCGATTTCGGTCTACCTGCCCGGCGGGCGCGTCAACATCGCCACCGGGCTGTTCTTTCGCGAAGGCCGAGAGCTCCAGCTCTGGATGTGGGCGCACCGCCAGCACTACCGCTGGTATCGCCCCACCGAGCTCATGACCTGGACCGTCATGCAGCGGGCGATTCAGCTCGGCTGCGATCACGTCGATTTCATGGGCCGCGGCGACTTCAAGGCGAAGTTCGGCGCGGAGCTCGACCTGTCGAAGCGGCGCTGGCTGCGCGGCCGCCATCCCTGGCTGATGACGGCGCGCAACGCGGCGAAACGCGTGTACGGCTGGCAGCAGGGCGTGCGCGGCCAGCTGGCGCGGGTCACGCGCGCGAGCACGGCGTTCGTCGGGCGTGGCGGCCGCCGCGCCCATCCGGCGCGCCCACCCGCGGTCGTACTCGGCGACGTCGACCTGGTGCGCGCGCTTGGGCTCGCGCGTATTCCGTCGACCGTCCTCTGCCCGCCCGGCGCTCCGGTCCGCTACTCGCGCCACACGCGCGCCGTCTTTCCGTGGCAGAACGCGTGGGAGCGGCCCGAGGAGCTCGTCGAGGCGCTCGTGAGGTTCGGCCAGGCGCAGCCCGAGCCGCCTGCCCTGTTTTATCAGGAAGATCGCACGCTGCTGCTCGTGTCGCGCCATCGCGACCGGCTGCGCGAGGCCTTCCGCTTCGTCGTGCCCGACGCGCAGCTCGTCGAGCAGCTCGTCGACAAGTCCCGCTTTCAGCAGCTGGCGGCGCGGCTCGATCTGCCGGTGCCCAAGGCGCGCGTGATCGCGCCGGGCGATCCGCTCCCCGGCGACGACTTCGCGATTCCCTTCCCGATCGTGTTGAAGCCGCTCGTGCGCATTCCGTCGCGCTGGGAGCCGCTCGCCGGCCCCGGCAAAGCGACGTCGCTCGAGAGTCTCGACGCGCTGCGCGCGCTGTGGCCGAAGATCATGGCGGCGAATCTGCCGATCCTGGCGCAAGAGCTCGTGCCCGGCGCCGAGGCGCGCATCGAGAGCTATCACGCCTATGTGGACGAGCGCGGCGCGATCGTGGGCGAATTTGCCGGCCGGAAGATCCGCACCTGGCCCGCGGCCTACGGCGACAGCACCGCGCTCGAGACCAGCGACGAGCAGGACGTGCTCGCGCTCGGCCGCGCGCTCGTCAAGAAACTGAAATTCCGGGGCGTCGCGAAATTCGATTTCAAACGGGCGCCCGACGGCACGCTGCGGCTGCTCGAGGTGAATCCCCGATTCAACCTTTGGCATCACCTCGGCGCCATCGCCGGCGTCAACCTGCCCGCACTCGTTTACGGCGATCTCGTCGGTACACCACGCCCCATCCTGGGGCCGGCCCGCCCGTTCGTCCGCTGGTGCAAGCCATGGAAGGACCAGTTCGCCGCGCGCGCGTCAGGCATGTCCCTTGCCCAGTGGGCTATCTGGGTCGTGCGCTGTCAGGCGAAGAGTGGCTTCGCGTGGGACGACCCGCTGCCCATGATCGGCGCGACCGTTCGCCGCGGGATGGACTCGCTGGCACGCGTCGTTCGGGGCTCCAACGAACCGCCGCTGACGCTGCGCAGCGCGAAGGAGTGACCGATGCGACCTGCCATGATGCTGTTCCTGCGTGCCCTCGTGATTCTGGGCGCCGTGCTCGCGGTGGTGTCGTGTCGCAGCGCCCTCGCCGCGGAGCTGGGCGGCGGTGAGGCGTCCATCGGCAGTGGCGGCAGCGAGAGCTGTTTGTCGCTGACCTACTCATGGGAAACCGTGCCGGGTGCCGGCGGCACGATCTCCGACTCCGGCACCGGCTACTGCTTGTAACAGTCTCACGTTTCCACTCAAGGAGAAAGATGTATGAAGGTCACATCCCGCAACATGGTTCGCGCCGCGCTCGTCTTCACAGCCGCCGGCGTGATCGGCGCCTTTGGCGCTTGTAAGAACGACAACGGCACGAATCCACCGCCCCCGCCGCCGCCTCCGCCGCCGCCGGCGATTCGGGCGCCGATCGGGTTGACCGCGACGGCCGTGTCCGCGACGAAGATCAATCTCGCGTGGACCGACAGCACGACGAATGAAACCGGTTTCCGCGTCGACCGCTGCTCGGGTGCCGCTTGCACGAACTTCGCGCAGGTCGGCACGAACCTCGCCGCCAACACGGTGGCGTTCACCGATTCCGGCCTCACCGCCAGCACGTCGTACAGCTATCGCGTGCGCGCGTTCAACGCAACCGACTCGTCCGCATGGACGTCGACGGTGAGCGCGACGACGCTGGCGGCAGCTGCAAGTGCCATCACGTTGATCGGCGCTGGTGAGATCACGACTTGCTCGAGCATCGGGACCAGTCAGACCGCCGCGCTCATTCAGAGCCAAGTGACTGCCGATCCGAACACCATCGTCTTTACAGCCGGCAACAACGTCGCGGATTCTGGCGCCGGGAACTACTCGACTTGCTTTGATCCCACGTGGGGCAAGTTCAAATCGAACATGCACGCGGCGCTCGGCGACATGGATTTCAAGAGCACCAACGGGACGGCACCCTACGAGTACTTCGGTGCCGCGATTGGTTCCTCGAAGGGCTATTACAGCTTTGACGCCGGTTCGTGGCACATCATCGTCCTGAACACGACTGCTGAGGGCGCCGGCAAGTGTGCATGGTCGCTCGATCCCATCAGCAGGCAACATTGCGCCGACGGGACGGCCCCAGAGCTCGACTGGCTGCAGGCAGATCTCACCGCGAACACGAAGCCCTGTCTCATGGCGATTTCGTGGGAGCGGCGGTTGTACACGTCGGGCACCGGCTCGCTCGGTCGCAACAGCGACCTGAACGCTGCCGCCGAGATGTTGTACGCCGCGGGGCTGGACGTTCTGGTCAGCGCGAAGGACCAACAGTACGAGCGCTTCCCCAAGCTGAATGTGGACGGCGCCGCCGATCCCAAGGGCTTCGCGCAGTTCATCGTGGGAACGGGTGGACGCAGCCTCGGCGCCATGCATACGCCGCTTACCGGCAATCCCGTCATCGCGCAGTACGGCAACACGGGCGGCCCGGATAAGGGCTATGGCGTGGTTCAGTTCACTCTACACGACGGCAGCTACGACGCCAAGTTCGTCCCGACGACGGGGAACACGTTCGCCGACAGCGTCTCGTCGGTCGCCTGCAACTAACTCATAACCCGCGTCGGAGGCTTCGATGGTGAGATTCGCCGGACGATTCGCGATGATGGTAGCGCTGCAGACCGCGCTACTGCTCGCGTGCGGCGGCGGATCGCACCAGCCGGAGCCTCCGGCCGCGGTGCCCTCTCCAGCCGTACAACCAGAGAACAAACGACCCGCCCCTGCCCCGGATCTCAAGGTGACGCCGAAAGCGACGCCGAAGGATTCAGGGAACGGCGGGAACTATCCCTGGCCATCCGCCACCGTCGCGGAACTATGAAAAACAAGACTCTGCTTCGCCTGCACGGCGCCCTGCTTCTGATCGCCGCGGTGGCTTGCCGCGGCGCGACGCCGCCCAGCTCGCCGCCTCCTCCGCCGCCACCGCCGCCGCCCCCCGCGGGCGCGCCGGTTGTGACCGCGGGCCACGACGACAAGCTGCCCGTCGGCATGACGTTCGATCTGAACGCCAGCTTCACCGACACCGCCCAGGGCGCCGCGCCCTGGAGCTACGGCGTCGATTGGGGCGACGGCACGAGCGACGTCACCGGCTCCAAGAGCACGATCTCGGCGATCACCGCCACCCACACCTACGCCACCGAAGGCAACTACCAGGTGAAGGTGACGGTCACGAACAGCCTCAGTAAGTCGGGCAGCGACGACCTCACGGTCGACGCCACGCCGCCGGTGATCATCGCCGCGGGCGACATCGGCGACTGCAACCGCACGAGCGACAACGCGACCGGCGCGTTGCTCGACACGATCTCCGGCATCGTCATGCCACTGGGCGACAATGCCTACGTGAGCGGCACGCCCACGGAATTCGCGACCTGCTTCGACCCCGCCTGGGGCCGAGCCAAGGACCGCATGCGTCCCGTGGCCGGCAATCACGACTACTACAATCCCGGCGCGACCAAGAACGCCGACGGCTACTTCGGCTACTTCGGCGCGGTGGCGGGCGACCCGGCCAAAGGCTATTACGACTTCACGCTCGGCTCGTGGCTGATCGTCGTGCTGAACACCGGCACCGAAGCCGCGAGCTACATCGCCGCCGGCTCGCCGCAGGAGCAATGGCTGCGCTCGGAGCTCGCGAGCCACTCGCAGCAATGCACGCTCGCGCTGATGCACCACCCACAGTTCAGCACGGTCACCGATCGTCCCTTCATTCGCCCGGAGACGACGCCGCTGTGGCAGGCGCTGTACGACTATGGCGCCGATCTCGTGCTGAACGGCCACGATCACACGTATCAGCGCTTCAAGCCGATGCGCCCCGACGGCACCGCGGACGCCGCGTTCGGCATTCGCCAGATCACCGTCGGCACCGGCGGCGGCGAAGGCCTGTACGGCTTCGGCCCGACCGTACCGAACCTCGAAGTCCGCAACGACGACACGTTCGGCGTCATCAAGCTCACGCTCAAATCGGGCGGCTATGACTGGAAGTTCATGCCGGCCCCCGGCCAGGGCACGTTCACCGATTCCGGTTCTGGGACTTGTCACGGGAGACCTTCGTAATGGCTCGTCTGAAATACCTCTGGGTGCTCGCGGCGCTCGGCGTCGCGTGTCAGCCGGCGGACTCCGTTACACCGCCGCCACCGCCTCCACCCCCACCGCCGCCGCCACCGACGAATCACGTGCCGGTCGCGAACGCGGGCGGGCCGTACACCTCGGAGACGGGCATCATCAATTTCGACGGCAGCGCCTCGTCCGATTCCGACGGCGACGCACTGACCTACGCCTGGCAGTTCGGCGACGGCGGGACGAGCACGGACGCGAAGGGCACGCACACGTACGCCAACCCCGGCGCGTACACGGTCACGCTGACCGTCACCGACAGCAAAGGCGCGGCAAGCACGCCCGCCACGGCGGCGGCGACCGTCGCGCTGGCGCCGGTCATCATGGGCGCCGGCAACATCTCGAGCTGCGGGTCGAACAACGATCTCGCCACGGCGGCGATCATCCAGAACAACCCGGCCGCGAGCGTCTTCACGCTCGGCGACAACGTCTTCCCGCAAGGGACGGCCGACAACTACACGAACTGCTACAACCCGACGTGGGGGCAATTCCTCGATCGCACGCACGCGGTCTTCGGGAACCACGAGTACGATCTCGGGAACGCCGACGCCGCGTTCAACTATTTCGGCGATCACGCCGGCCCCAAGGGACTCGGCTACTACAGCTACGAGCTCGGCAACTGGCACATCGTCGTGCTGAACGATCACGGCGGCGCGAGCATCGACGCCGATCAGATGACGTGGCTGCAGTCCGACCTGGCGGCCGACACCAAGCCGTGCACGCTCGCCATGTGGCACGTGCCCCTGTTCCTCTCGTCGAATACGGCGGGCTGGAACGTGAATCCCGAGCACAAGCCGATCTGGGACGTGTTGTACAACGCCGGCGTCGACGTCGTGCTGAACGGCCAGCAACACAACTACGAGCGGTTTGCGCCGATGACACCCGCTGGCGAAGTCGACACGGCGCGCGGCATCCGCGAGTTCAGCGTCGGGACCGGTGGCGAGAGCGTGGATGAGTTCACGGTGGTCCATCCGCACAGCGAGATCCATTCTCCGGCCGCCGCATTCGGCGTGCTCAAGCTCACGCTCAAGCAGAACGGCTATGACTGGCAGTTCATCCCGATCACGGGTGGCACATTCACCGACTCGGGGTCAGGCTCGTGTCATTGAGCTTGTTGCCGACCGCCGCTCCGCCGCGATCCGGCTATGGCGCGCCGACGCCGCTCGGCCTCGTGACGAGGCTGGGCGAAGCGTTGGCGGCGCGCGGCGTGACCTATTGTCAATGGAAAGGCCACGGCAAGCGCGAGCGCTGGGCGAGCGGTCGAGGCGACATCGATTTGCTGGTGGACCGCGCCTCCTGGACCGAGTTCACCGAGATCCTCGGGGAGCTGGGGTTCAAGCTGGCGCTGCCGCCGGCCGGTCGCGAGGCGAGCGGCGTCATGCACTTCTTCGGGCTCGACAGCCGGCGCGGTGAGCTGATTCATCTGCACGTCTACGAGCGGCTCACCATCGGATCGCCCTGGCGCACGCACTATCGCATTCCGCTCGAGCGCGAGCTGTTGGCGTCGGCGACGCTCGAGGGCGACGGCGTGTTCAAGACCGCTGCCCCCGAGCTGGAGCTGGTGGTGCTGGTGTTGCGGCTCGTCTTGCGCCACGAGCTGCGCGATCTGTTCCGGCGCGAGCCGCCGCGCTGGCTCGACGGCGCGCTGTCGGAGCTCGACCGGCTCGAAGAGCGCGCCACGCCAATGGCCGTCGCCGATGTGCTCTCCCGGTTGCTGCCCGAGGTCCCGCCGAACCTGGTGGACCAGGCGCGCGCGTCGCTGCTGCCCGGCTGTCCCGCCTGGCGCCGCGTCCTGACGCGCTGGCGTCTCACGCGTGCCCTTTCCGTCCATGCGAGTCGCCCGCCGGTCTTTGCGTTCGCCGAGCGACTGTGGCGGCGAATTCGTCCGCAGGGACAGCCGCTGGCAGGCGGCGGCATGGTCGTCGCGCTCGCCGGCGGCGACGGCGCCGGGAAATCGACTTGCGCCGACGCGCTGACGGCCTGGCTCTCACCGATGATCGGCACGATTCACTTGCATCTCGGCCGGCCGACGCGCTCGCCCGCCACGCTGCTGGTTGGTGGCCTGCTCCACCTGGTGCGCCGCATTCGCGCCTTTCCGCGCCTTGCGGAGCATCTCGAGCTGCTGCGCAGCGTGTGCACCGGCCGCGATCGCGCGCGCCTGGTGCGGCGAGCATTTCGCTTCGCGGCGGGCGGCGGCGTGGCGATCTGCGAGCGCTATCCCTCGCCTGAAGGCTGGACCCTGTCGGGGCCGAGCGAAGTGCAGGGCCACGCGACGAAGGCACGGTCGCGCTTTGCCGACCGGCTGCGCCGCTACGAGCGCCGGCTCTACGAACGGATGCCCCGTCCCGATCTCACATTTGTGCTGAAACTCGACGCCGAGACGGCGGTGCATCGCAAGCCGTCGGAGCCGGCCGACTACGTCCGCGAGCGTGCGCGACTGACGGCCGCCGCCGATTGGACCCGTGGCGGCGCGATTGTCGTCGACGCGGCACAACCGTTGCCGCAGGTCATCGGTACCCTCAAAACGACGTTCTGGAAGAGTCTATGAAACGGCAGCGTGGCGTTGTCGTGGAGCTCGTCGGTCCGGCGGGCGCCGGCAAGACCACCCTCGCGCAAGGTGTCAGCGCCGTCGATCCGACGGTGCGGTCCGGTCTCACCCTTTGGGGACTGCCGCGGCCGAAGCTGCTCGAGGCCGTGATTCCGCTGATCCCCACATTCCTCACCGCGGCCGTCCGGCCGTCGCGCCGCCTGCAGTGGGAGGAAATGGCGCAGATGATCCGGCTCGGTGCGTTGCGGCGCGTCGTGGATGACGAAGCGCGCAAACACCGCGTCATCATCCTCGACGAAGGGCCGGTGTTCGCGCTCAGCTGGATCGACTTCTACTTCGCGCGCAACGGCGACCGCGCGCCCGCGTGGCGGCGCCGCGCCATCGCCGACTGGGCGTCACTGCTCGACGTCGTCGTCTTCATTGACGCGTCCGACTCGACGCTCGCGCAACGGATCCGCACGCGCGAGAAAGATCACCTCGTCAAGGACCGCTCCGACGACGAGATCTACGGCTTCGCCGCCGGATTCCGCAAAGCGTTCGACCGTGTGATCGCCGAGATCTCTCGTGCCGGTCATCTGGTCGTCGACGCGCTGCGGACCGATGGCGGCGCCCAACGCGAGACCACCGACCGGCTGATGACCACGCTCCTGCAACGGCGCAATGGGAACTAACGCGCTTCCGATCCCACCCGCGAGCGTGGTGCCGCCGGTCACTGAAGCGGCGCCTTCCGTTGCGGCGAAACCCAAATCGCAGGCGCTGACCAGACGAGCGTCGCTCACCGCGGTCGCTTCGCTACTCGATTACTCCGTGAAGGCCGGCGTGCAGCTGGTGATCACGCCGATCCTGGTCACCACGCTCGGCCGCTCACTGTACGGCATCTGGGAAATGCTGGGACGCATGATCGGCTACATGGCCGCGACCGACGGCCGGGCCAGCGAAGCATTGCGCCTGGTGATCTCTCAAAACCAGACGGCCGATGTGGTCGAGAAGCGGCGGTCGATTGGCGCGGCGCTCGTCGTTTGGATGCTGATGTTGCCGCTGGTGGCGCTGGTCGGCGGCGGGCTCGCCTGGCTCGCCCCGACGCTGACGCACGCACCCGAGGCGCAGCGCGGCGCGGTCCGGCTCACCTGCGCGCTGCTCGTCGTCGCGTTCATCTTCGCTGGCTTGGCGGCCGTGCCCGAGTCGGTGCTGCGCGGCATGAATCTCGGCTACAAGCGGATGGGCCTCCAATCGGCGACCAGCGTCGTCGTCGGCGGGATCGCGGTCTGGGCGGTGAAAGCCGACTTCGGCCTTCCGGGCCTCGGCAGCTCGTGGATCGCGCGCGATTTCATCGTTGGCGCCGTCTACTGGCTGCTCGTGCGGCGCTACCTGCCGTGGTTCCACGTCGCCAAGCCGACCAAGGAAGCCGTCAAAGGCTTGCTCAGCATGAGCGTCTGGCTCGCCGTCGGCGACCTCGTCTCCAAGCTGCTCCTCGCGAGCGACGTGCTGGTGCTCGGCTGGGTGGTCTCGCCCGTGGCCGTCACGACCTACGTGCTGACGAGCTACTCGGCGCGCATCGGGCTCGGCGTGTTCGTCTTTACCGCGGGCGCCGCGATGCCGGGGTTCGGCGGCGTGCTCGGGCAGAAGCAGTTCGCGAAGGCGGTGCAGCTGCGCCGCGAGCTGCGGACGCTGACGTGGCTCTTCACGACGATCGTCGGAGCGACGGTGCTCGTGTGGAATCCATCGTTCCTGCATCTCTGGGTCGGCAGTAAGAACTACGCCGGCCCCGTCGTAAACCTGCTGATCGTGCTCGTGATTTCCCAAACGGCGTTCATCCGCACCGACTCGTACATCATCGACGCGGCGCTGCGGCCGCGCGGCCGAGTCATCATCGGCGCGGTCACCGTCGTCGCGACGCTGACGCTGGGCATTCTCTTCACCCATCTGTTCGGCATTCTCGGGCTCTGCCTCGGCATGTTCCTGGGCCGTTCGATTCAGTCGATCGGGTATCCGTTGATCGTCCGCAATTGCCTCCAGAATCCGCCGAAGGATGCGGCCGCGCGCTGGGCGGCGTGGCGCATGACGTTCGTGACGGCCTTGCTGTTCGTCGCCGCGATGCTGGCGGGCACTCACGTCCGCGTGTCACGCTGGTATCTGTGGGCCGCGGCCGTCGCCGTTACCGTGCCGCTGGTCGCCGTCGTCGCGCTCTTCGTCGGCGCGACGCCCGACACGCGTCGCATGCTTATCCGGCGTATCCGCGGCATGGTGACGGGCCTTCGGCCGAAACGCGCATGACCGTCGTCCATCCACGCGCGTTCGAGCAGCTCCTGTCGCCGCAGCCGGTGCCCGTCGCGCGCACCGCCGCCGCCGCGCCGACACGGATCGGCGTGCTCGTGCGGCTCGCCTTCTATCTGTTCGTGCTCTCGATCCCGTTCGAAATGCCGGATCGTACGTTTCCGATCGAGATCCCGACGTTGACGGGCTGCATTTTCCTGCTGTCGACGGTCCTCAACTTCAGCGTCATTTACCGGCGCATTCCCGCTGCCCTGCTCTGGTTCGTGGCATACCTGTGGTGCTTCGGGCTCAGCACGATGTGGAACCGCGCCGATCACGTGGCGCAGGTCGCCGAGCTGTTCGGCGAATTCGCGCAGCTGCTCCTGATTCTGTGGGCGGGCAGCAACGTGTTGCGCGACCCGCGCGCCATGCGCGGCGCGCTCCTCATGTTTGCGTTCGCCTGCGCCCTGCGCGCCGGCATGCAGGTGCTCGGCATCGCCGCGTCCGAGCACGCCGAGTGGACCGGCGGCTATCGCGTGACGGTGCTGGGACAGAACCCGAACTACAGCGCGATCATCCTGTCGGCCGGCTTTGTCACGGTACTGAACTTGCGTCTGAAGATCCTCGCCTGGCTGGTCGCAGGCGTGATTGGGTTGGCGCTCATTCAGACGGGATCGCGCGGCGGGTTGTTCTGTGCCGCCGTCGGAACGCTGGCCTTGCTGTGGCATGGACGGACGATGTTCGCGCGGCTGCGCGGCGTGTTCGTCGGCTTCCTGGCTCTCACGGCGCTCGGCATCGCAGCCTACCGCTCCCCGATGCTCCGCGTCCGCTTCGAAGCAGCGTTCACACAAGGCTCCCTCGCCGGTCGCGAGCGCATCTATCCCGCCGTGCTGTCGATGATCCAGGAGCGTCCCCTACTCGGCTGGGGACCGATCGAAAATCAGTACGAGATCGCTCAACGCATCGGCGAGGAGGCCAAGGACCGTCGTGACGCACACAACATGTTGTTCGAGCTCTTCTCCACGGTGGGAATCCTCGGCACGATTCCGTTCCTCGTGGGACTCGCACTGTGCCTGCGCGAAGCCTGGCGCGCGCGCAAAGGACCGCTCGAGATGCTCCCCATCGCGCTACTCGTGACCGTCCTCATCGGCTGCATCAGCGGCACCTGGATCGCCTCGAAGATGCTGTGGTTCGCCTTCGCTGTCGCGGTGGGAGCGGGCGCGGCCATCCCGCGGAGGTCGTCGTCATGTGCGGCATAGCCGGTCGGTTTCATCCTGAGCGGCTGCCCGCCGCCGACGGCTGGGCCCAGCAGGCCGATCGCCTGCTCGCGCATCGCGGGCCGGATGGGTCGGGCCATTTCCAGGACGAGCGCTGCGAGCTCGTGCACCGCCGTCTCGCGTTGATCGATTTGTCCGACTCGGGCCGCCAGCCGATGACGAACGAGACCGGCACGATTCAGATCGTCTACAACGGCGAGCTCTACAATCACCGCGAGCTGCGGCTGTTGCTCCAGGCGCGCGGCCACCGCTTCCGGTCGACGTCGGACACGGAAGTGCTGGTGCACCTGTACGAAGAGCGCGGCGAGCGCATGCTCGAGGTGCTGCGCGGGATCTTCGCGTTTGCGATCTACGACGCGCCGCGGCGCCGGCTGTTCCTGGCGCGCGACCGCTTCGGCGTGAAGCCGCTCTTCTATGCCGAGCATGAGGGCCAGCTCGCGTTTGCGAGCGAGATCAAGGCGCTCGTCGCGTTGCCGCGCTTTCACCCCAGCATCGACCGTCAGGCCTGCTGGGACTTCCTGGGCCTCGGCTATATCCCCGAGCCGGCGACCGGCTTCGTGGAGATTCGCGCGCTCGAAGCGGGATCGCTGCTGATCGCCGGGCCGGACGGGCGCCGTGAGGAGACGTATCACGAGGTCAACGCAACGCCCAAGGCCGCGCGCAACATGGACCTGACGGTCGGCGCGCTGCGCGAGCGCTTGCTCGACACCGTGCAGCGCCAGTCGCTCGCGGATGTTCCGGTCGCGGCGCTGCTGTCGGGTGGGATCGACTCGTCGCTCGTGGTCGCCGCGCACCGCCATGCCACCGATTCGCGCACGACGACGTTCAACGTGGAGTTCCCCGATCCGCGCCACGACGAAACCGCGCACGCGCTCGCGGTCGCCGATCACGTCGGCACCAATCACAACGTCATTCGGCTCGACGATTACAACCTGAGCCCCGACACTTTGATCAACCTGGTCCGCCATTTCGACCAGCCGTTCGCGGACACGAGCTGCATTCCGATGTACTGGGTGTCGCGCGCGATTCGCGATCAGGGGATCATCTGCGCGCTGTCCGGCGACGGCGGCGACGAAGCGTTCGGCGGCTACGGCCGTTTCTGGCGCGCCAATCGCCTCGACCGGTTGATGCGTCTTCCCGCCTGGGCGCGCTCCGCCGCGATCAGCACGGGCAATGCGCTGGCCGGCTGCACGCGCGACTTCGGGCGCCAGCTCGCCAAGGCCGCGGGGCTCGCGGAAATGGGGCGGCGCGATTCGTCGGTGTTGATCTCGGGCCTGTCGAACTACCTCTCCGAGAAGCAGAAGAGCCAGCTGCTCCTGCCGACCGTCGCCGAGGGGCTCGAGCCGGTCCACCGACACTTCGACGGCTATCGCCCGGAGGCTGCCGGCTCGCTCGAAGAGCTGTCGCGGCGCATGACCGAGAAGCTGTTCTCCGTCAGCCTGCCGTCCGACATGCTGCGCAAGGTCGACATGATGAGCATGCGCGCGTCCATCGAGGTGCGCGTGCCGCTGCTCGACGAAACCGTCGTGGCGCTCGGGCTCAGCCTGCCGCACCGCTTCAAGACCGATGGGCATCAGGGCAAGCTCGTGCTGCGCGCGCTGGCTCGCGAATGGCTGCCGGCGGAAGTCGTCCGCCACAAGAAGCACGGCTTCTCGATCCCGCTCGACGTCATGGCGACGCCCCGCGTGCACAGCGCCGTCGAGGACTTGCTGCTCGCAAGCGACGCGCGCACCGGATGGTTCCTGAATCGGGCGCTCGTGCGCAGCTGGCTCGCCCGCTTTCGCGAAGCGTCGTACGCGCCGCGCGGCGGCTCGATCAGCCGCGCGGGCCTGTACCAGCGCGTGTTCATGCTGCTGTCGCTCGAGACGTGGATGCGCGACCACGCGCTGTCCTGGTAACCGAGGAAAGGGAGCCCTGCATGCGCCTCGCCGTATTCACGAGTAAGTATCCCGCCCAAGTATCTACGTTCTTCGAGCGGGACATGCGCGCGTTGATCGAGACCGGGATGGAAATCGACGTGTTCTCGATCTACCCGCTCGATGCGTCGGAGTGGGGCCATTCCCTCGAGCTGCTCGGCCCGTCAAAGCTGCCCCGGCATCGCATCCACCATCTCGAGCTCATGCAGGCGCTGAAGCTGGCGCGCCCGGTCCTGCGTCGGCGCCTCAAGATCGCGGGGCGCGACGCGATATCGGTGCTGCGTGCCGCCGCCCGCTACGGCCCGATGCAGGTCGCCAAGACCGCCTACGCGCTGCCGAAGGCGTGGGCCTGGGCGGCGCAGTACACGCACCGCTACGACCACGTGCTCGCGTACTGGGGCAACTACGCCGGGACGATTGCCTACGCGTTCCATCGGCTCGCCGCGCCGCAGCTGCCGTTCTCCATCTGGCTGCACGCGGGCACGGATCTGTACCGCTCGCCGGCGTTCATGCGCGAGAAGCTCGCGTACGCCGACAACGTGGTCACCTGCTGCGAATTCAATCAGAGCTACATCCTCGAGCACTTCGGCGACGTGCCGGGCCTGCAGAGCAAAGTCCACGTCTGCCATCACGGCCTGAATCTCGACGAGTTCCCGTTCCAACTCGAAGGCCGCGCGTCCCATACCCTGCTTGCGGTGGGCCGACTCAGCAAGCTGAAGGGCTTCGATTACCTCGTGCGCGCGGCGCAGGTCCTGCGCGCGCAGGGACTGCCGATCACCGTCGAATTCGTCGGCGACGGCGACGAACGGGCTGCCTTACAGTCGCTCGCGGCCGAGCTCGGCATCGCCGAGCACGTGGACTTCCGCGGGTGGCAGCCGTTCGCCGGCGTGCGCGAAGCGATGAACCGCGCCACCATGGTCGTCCATCCGTCCGACGGTCTCGGCGACGGGCTCCCGAACGTCGTGCGTGAAGCGATGGCGCTCGGCGCTCCCGTGGTCGCGTCGGACGTCGCCGGGATTCCCGACGCCCTCCGGGACGGCTGCGGTGTGCTGGTGCCGCCCAGAGACGTCTATGCGCTCGCGGGCGAGATCGCGCGCCTGCTGCGCCATCCCGAAGAGCGCCGGGCGATTGCGGTGCGCGCCCGCAAGCGCACCGAGGAGAAGTACGATCTCTGGCGCAACGGCGCCCGACTCGCGCAGTTGCTGCAGAACACGCGCCGCGCGCCGGCACCGGCTCCCGCCACGCGACCACTGTACGCCGAGGGAGAAAGCGTCGCGTGACGGGCGCCGAGAGCGGCGTGTTGCGGCTGCTGGTCGACGATCGCGTCAGTGATCCCGACGCCCTCGATCTCGTCGAGGCGGGACGCCTCGCGCAAGCGGGCGGCGTCGTCGTGCGGCTCGCCGACGTGCTGCACGCCCATGGTGATGGACTGCCTCCGGGATTGGGAGCGGCAGCGGCCGCGGCATGCGCGCGAACACAGCGCGCGCTCGCCATTGTCGATCGCCTCGGCGATCGCTGCGCGGCGTTGGGACTTTCGCACGCGATCGTGGACGTCGCCGAGCGCTACCCCGACAGCGGACGCGTCGTGCTGCTGGTCGATGCGCCGCCGTCGGCCGCGCTGGATCGGGCGATCTTGCGTGACACTCCCGCGCGCGCTGCCCCGCGTCGCGGCGTCGGGTTGCACCGCCAGCTCGCCGGGTCGTCCACGTACGTCGCGCAGTACGGCATTCAGATTCGCGTGCGGCACGGCCGGGTCGGCCGGTTCGGCGAGCACGCGTGGTTTGCACGCCGGCTCCTCGAGCGCGCGCGCCCGCAACCGGTTGGTCGCTCCACCTGCCGGGTCGCGACGCCCGAAGACTACTTCCTGCTGCTCGCGATCGAGCGCGCCTACGCGCGGCCGGGTCTCCGGCTCGCGGACCTCGCGTGGATCATGCCCCTGCTCCGCCGCACGCCGCCCGCGCTCGCCTGGGATTACGTGTTCGCGACGGCGCTGGCGTGCGGCGTCGTATCCGCGATCAGCGGCTACCTGTCGTACGTCGACGGCGAGCATCGCCGCCTCTTTCGCAACGCGTTGGTGCCGGATGACGTCCGCCGGCGCTTCGGAGAGTCGCGCCGCCGGTCGACGACGGCACGAACCTTTCTCCGGCAGGTCGGTGCGACCATCGAATCAGGGCGCTGGCACAGCGCGGCACGTTTGTCGTTCGCCCCGGTACTCGCCGCGCTTGCCGGCCTACGGAGAACCGCATGACCCCGCGCATGCTCAGGCTCTACCACCGTCTTCCGCCCCACCTGCGATCGGCCGCCGCGACGCTGCGCGGCTGGTACTTGAACCGCTGGCGCTACGGCGCCGACACGGCTGACTTGATGGCGGAAGCGCACGAGCGCGAGCGCTGGACGTCGGCGCACTGGAACACGTGGCTGGGCGAGCGGCTCGCGTACGTGCTGCACCGCGCCGCGACGCGCGTGCCGTTCTACCGGGAGCACTGGGCGGCCCGCCGGCGCCGCGGCGACCGCGCGTCCTGGGACCTGTTGCAGAACTGGCCGCTCCTCGAGAAGGATGCCGTCCGCGGCAATCCGCGCGCCTTCCTCGCCGACGACTGCGACCCCCGGCGCATGTACCACGAGCACACGAGCGGCACGACCGGAACGCCGATCGAGATCTGGCGCTCGCGCACGACGACCGCCACGCTGCACGCGATCGCCGACGCGCGCACCCGCGGGTGGGACGGCATTCCCGCGACCGCGCGGTGGGCCCGGCTCGGCGGCCAGCTGGTGACGCCGGTCGAGCGCCGCCGCCCGCCGTTCTGGGTCTGGAACGCGGCGATGCGGCAGCTCTATCTGTCGTCGTATCATCTGGCGCCCGACCTGATTCCCCATTACCTCGACGCGCTCGCCGAGTACCGCGTCGTCTACATGGCCGGGTATCCATCCGCCCTGCACGCCCTCGCCCACGAGGCGCTGCGCCAGGAGCGCCTGGACCTGAAGATGACTGCGATCTACACGAACGCCGAGCCGTTCACCGCCGAACAGCGGCAGCTCGTGCGCACCGCCTTCCATTGCGCCGTGCGCGAGACCTACGGCATGGCCGAAGCCGTCGCCGCGGCGAGCGAATGCTCGGCCGGCCGGCTGCACCAGTGGCCCGAGTTCGGGCACATCGAGATCGCCGAGTCGGGCGAGCTGGTGTGCACGGGACTGCTCAATCCCGACATGCCGTTGATCCGCTACCGCGTCGGCGATCGCGGGCAGCGAGCGACGCAGGTGGGACCGTGTCCCTGCGGCCGCAACCTGCCGGTCTTGGGACCGATCGAGGGCCGTACCAACGACGTGCTGGTGACGCCGGATGGACGCCAGGCCGCGCGGGTCGGTGCCGTCTTCACGGGGCTCCCGGTCCGCCATGCGCAGATCGTGCAGGAGGCACTCGATCTCCTCGTCGTATTGGTCGCGCCGACGCCCGAGTTCAGCGAGATGCACGAACAACTGATTGTCGAGCGCATCCAGCAGCGCATGGGCGCCGTCCGCGTGCTCGTCGAGCGCGTGCCCGAAGTGCCGCGCACCGCGAACGGCAAGCTGCGGGCGGTCGTGTCACGGCTCTCGCCGGCCGAGCGCGCCGCCGCGCTGGAGCGAGGAGCAGTGCCGGCATGAGCGCATCGTCGCCGCAGCCACGCGTCAGCGTCATCCTGCCGTGCCGCAACGAGGCACGCTATATCGCGGCCTGTCTGGACTCGATCCTTGCCACGGCCTATCCGAAAGATCGCCTGGAGATTCTGGTGATCGACGGCATGAGCTCGGACGGCACGCGGCGCATCGTCCAGGACCTGGCGGCCCGCAATCCCGAGATTCAGCTGCTCGACAACCCGCAGCGGATCGTGCCGACGGCGCTGAACATCGCGATCCACGCGTCGACGGGCGACATCATCGTCCGGATGGACGCGCACGTCATCTATCCGCCCGAGTACCTGCCGCGCCTGGTTCAGGGTCTGTCGGAGGGCGAGGTGGACAACGTCGGCGGCTGCATGATCACGCTACCCGCCGACGGCACCGCCATGGCCCAGGCGATCGCCATCGCGATGGGACATCCGTTCGCCGTCGGCAACGCGCACTTTCGCCTCGGCGCGCGCGAAGCGCGCTACGTCGATACCGTGCCGTTCGGTTGTTACCGCCGCGAGATCTTCGAGAAGGTCGGCTACTTCGACGAGGATCTGGTGCGCAATCAAGACGATGAATTCAACGCGCGGATCCTGACGCGCGGCGGGCGCATCCGGCTGCTTCCGGACGTGCTCTGCTACTATTACGCCCGCGGATCGATTCCGCAGCTCTCGCGCATGTTCTATCAGTATGGCGCGTTCAAGCCGCTGGTCGCGCGCAAGGTCGGTCGGGTGATGACGCTGCGCCAGCTCGTCCCCGCGGGCTTCGTGAGCGCGCTCGGCGCGGCGTTGATCGGCGGGCTCTTCTGGCGTCCCGCCTGGTACATCGGCCTGGGCCTCGCGGCCCTATATGCCCTGGGCGTGTTGGGCAGCGTGGGCCGCGTCGTGCGCTCGCACGGTGTCCGCTGCGCCGCCGCGCTCGCGGTGGTGTTCCCTGTGGTGCATTTCAGTTACGGCTTCGGATTCCTGCGCGGCCTCCGCGGCGCCCTGTTCGGGCGGCGCGGGCTGTGGCGCGACCCGACCGCGATTCCGCTGTCGCGTTGACGCTCGGGGAGTGAAGGCATGACCGGCAAGTCACATACCGAAGTCGCAGGACTGATGTACCACGAGGTCACCGACGATCCCAGGACGTCGGGCTTCCAGCGACCCGGCGCCTTGCCCTACACCTTCAGCCCGCGGGTCTTCAAGAAACATCTCGACGCGATCGCCCAGGGCGAGCTGCGGCCCGAGATCGTGACCGCCCTCGACCTCGAGCGCGGCCGCCATCTCGCGTTGACGTTCGACGACGGCGGGGCGAGCGCCATGTATGTCGCCGAGGAGCTGGCGCGCCGCGGCTGGCTCGCGCATTTCTTCATCATCACGTCGCGCATCGGAGAGCGGACGTTCCTCAAAGCGAGCGATATCCGCACGCTCCGCAGCGCGGGACACGTGGTCGGCACGCATTCGCACACGCACCCCGACATCTTTCGCAGTCTGACCCGCGGCATGATGGCGACCGAATGGAGCGTCAGCCGCGCGATTCTCGAGGCGCTGCTCGGCGAGCCGTGCGTCGCGGCGTCGGTCCCGGGCGGCGACATCTCGCCCGCCGTCCTCGAGTCCGTCAACGAAGCGGGACTGCGTTACCTCTTCACCTCGGAGCCGCAGCTGCGCCCGGGGCGCGTCGGCCAGACCTGGATCCTCGGCCGCGTGATTCTGAAGGCGGGGGTTTCGGCGAGCACGATCGCGCAGCTCGTCGCCTTCCGGGGATGGCAGCGCGTCCAGCTGGTGCGCTGGGTCCGCGGCGTCGCGCGGAACCTCTTCCCTCCTCTATATGCGCGCTACGTACGGTTACGAACACGGGAGCGGCCCTCGTAGATGCTCGTCTTTCCCCGGGTGCTGCTGCTGACCGGGGAGTGGCCGGTTGTCCGCAACCCTGCACCGGTACAGCCCAGCGTCTCGAAGCAGCACGCCGCGACGTTGCACGCCGCCGGTGTGCCCGTAGAGATCTTTGCGTTCCAGGGCGGTCCCAATCCCTACTGCTATCTCGCGGCCTGGACGCGGCTGCGGCCGCGCCTGCATCGCGGCCGCTACGACGTCGCCCACTGCGACGCGCCGCGGACGATCTGGATCGCGCTGCCGAAACGCGTCCCCCTCGTCGTCAATGTCAGCGCCGCGACCGCGCGCAGCCCGCTGATTCGAAAGGCGGACGCCGTGATAGTGACGTCGGACGCCGACCGGCCGCGCATCCGCACCCGCGCGCCCGTGCACGTCATTCCCTCGCGCCTCGACGACGCCGAGCTCGTGGCGCGATTGCTGGCGGTGTACCGATCGGTTTTCTGGAGCTAAGGCTTCGGCAGGGCGCGCGCCACAAGGAAGACGTCGAATTCGGGACCCGTCGTCGGAGCGGGCGAGCGCGGCATCCCCACCGGCGTCGGGGGCGTGATCCGATTCATCGGCACGCGCACGGCACCGCCGTTGTACGTGCCTGTCGTCAGCGGCGCGCCGAACAAGTCCTGGACACTGCGGATCTCGTAGTCGTCCCCGCGGCCGAGCACGGCGGAAAGATCCGCCGTCACCGTGTCCGCGTGCGCCCAGTTGTACACGATGACAATGGCGCGGCCCGCCTCGTACGGATTCGGCCGCACGACGATCTTCGACTCCGCCGGCGGCGCAGACTCGTGGTTCTCGCGCCAGATTTGCGACGCGCTCGTCATGGGATCCACGCGACGGATCATGGAGCCCGCGCCCCGCGCGAGCAGCATGTTGTTCGCAATGCGCGCCGCTGCCCAGAATCCGAACTCCAGCACGGGGTCGCCGCCGGCGAAGTAGTTGTCCGTGACCTGCACGTCGCCGTTGCGCGTCTTGCCAAATCCGATCCGCACGTTCACGTCGGACGTCGGCGCGCTGGGCGGGAAATACGTGAAGTTGCCGGAGACCTCGTCGCCGCTCGCGTAGTCCGCGCCGCCGAGCAAAATGTTGGGCGCCGAGGACGGCTTGGCCGCGAGCGCGCCGTTGTCGAACGACACGTTGCCGGTGATGTGGATGTTGATCAGCTTGCCCGTGCCGGCGTTGGTATAGGCGTGAATGCCGTAGCCGAACTGGTTGAAGACGACGTTGTCGCGCACCACGAGCGGCCCCGCCAGGGATTTGAGATACAGTCCGTGTCCGTGGCCGCGGTCCGGTCCCTGCCAGCCGTTGTTGTAAAACACGCAGCCCGCGACTTCGACGTCGAGCGATGCCGGCTCATTGTAGAACCCGACGCCCCCGTCATGCACTATCAGGTTGATGTACTTGGTGTGCGAGGCATCGTTGACGACGACGTCGGGTCGCAGCTCTGTGCCGAGCAATGCCGTCGCGCGCGCGGGATCGGAATTCGTCAGCTCGAAGCCCCAGAACGTCGAGTAGTCGCCCTTCACCGCCAGGGCGTTCCCGCGCGAGCCGTGACTGTCGATGATGGCACGCTCGCCGGGATACTGCCGCACCACGACCGGTGCAGACTGCCGGCCGCTCAGCGTCGAGCGGAACGTCCCGCGGTAGACCCCGCCCCGGAGCCAGAGCGTATCGCCCGGCTGCAGCGGAGCCGCGAGCCCGGTCGCCAGATCCCAGGGCCGCGCCTTGGTGCCATTGCCCGCTCGGCTTCCGGCCGGCGCTGCGTAGTAGCTCTTCCCGGATGCCCCAGACTGGTGCACCGGCCGGGAAAACGGCGAAATCGCCGCCGCGAAGGCGGCGGTGAGCAGGGTCGCGCGCATGAAAACAGCCACGGCGCCCCATCTTGCAGAACCTGTGCCGGGGAGCCGTAGAATCGGCTCCCCGGCACTTCCTTATTGATCTTGGATAGTCACGACGTACGTGTTGAACGCCGTGCCCGTGGAGGGCGCGGGCGAGCTCGACATCCCGATGGGCGTCGGCGGTGTCGCGCTCCGGATGGGAATGGTCACGGAGCCGCCGCTGTAGGTGCCGCTCACGACCGGCGACCCGAACCAGTCCTGGACGTTGCGAATCTGATACCGCGCCCCGGCCGGGACGATGCTCGACAAATCGACGGAGACCGAGCTCTGCCCGCCCCAGTTGTATACCACGATGTTGGCGCGGCCGCGTTCGTACGGATTCGGACGCACCACGACTTTGGTGACCGTCGGCAGCGAGCTCTGCGTCTGTCCCGAGAACGTGGTGGCCGAGAGGCTCGGATCGTTGATCTGGAGAATCTGGCTCGTCCCGATCAGCTGATTGCCGCTCGCGCTGAGCGACGACCAGTACCCGACGTTGAGCACCGTGCCGCCGGCCGCGACATAGTTGTTGCTGAGCTCCACGGTACCATTCACCGTCGCCCCGTAGCCCACTTCCACGTTCGGGCCCGGAACGCCGGGCGATTCATACGTCATGTTGTTCTGCAGCACGCCGCCCGTGGAATAATCGTCGCCGCCGAACAGGATATTGGATGAGCTCGAGTTGTTGGACAGCGTGCCGTTGTTGAACGAGACGTTTCCGTCGAGATGGATGTTGTCGAGCTGCCCCTCGCCCGGATTCGTGAAGACGTGCACGCCATACCCGAACTGGTTGAACATGATGTTGTCCCGCGCCGTCACCGGCCCGGTGTTGCTGCGCAGGTAGATCGCGTGCCCATGGCCGCGGTCCGGTCCCTGCCAGCCCTCGTTGTAGATGATGCAACCCACGATCTCGACGTCGTAATAAGGCGACTCGTTGTAGAACGCCACGCCGCCGTCGTGTACGATCAGGTCGACGTACTTCGTGTGGTTCGCGTAGTTCGCCACGACATTGTAGCGGCGCTCGGTGGACGAGAGCACGCGATTGGGATCCGAGTTGATGAGCTCGAAGCCCCAGTAGACGCTGTACTGTCCGCCGACGTACCAGGTGCTGGCCGTGGAGTTGCCGGTCGCGCCATCGACGATCGCGCGCTCGCCGGGGTACTGCCGCACCACGATCGGCTGCGACGCCGTGCCGCTCAGCATGCTGCGGAAGTTGCCGCGATAGGTGCCGCCGCGGAGCCACACCGTATCACCGGGCTGGACTCGGCTGCTCGCGTTCGCGAGTGCCGTCCCCAAATCCCACGGATGGTCGATGCTGCCATCAGCGCTGCTCGAGCCGCTCGGCGAGACGAAGAAGCCCGTATGACTGGGGGGCGGCGGCGGCGGCGGCGGCGTCACCGGTCGCCCGTGCACCTTGACCTTCGCCGTCGCCAACCTGCCTTCACTCGCCGCGGTAATCGTCGCGGTGCCGCTATCCGCCGCCGAAACCAATCCAGTCGTGGAAACGCCCGCGATGTTCGACGCGTCGCTGCTCCACGTGACCGTGCGGCCCGACAGCGCGGTGCCGGAGGAATCGAGGAGCGCAGCCGAGAGCCTCAGCGTATCGCTGACGGCGATCGTCGCAGTATCCGGAGAAACGATGACGGTGTAAACGGGATGGGACTGGGTTTCCGTGGGGCGCACATCGGTGCACGCCGCGAACAGCGCGGCGCTCGCGAGCACGAAGAATCCCCGGGCCAATCGCTGGGAAAGCTTAAATCCGAACCACATGAGACCTAACTCCTTTCCGCAAAGAGCCTGCTCCGGCCGGTGGCTTCAGGTCGGGCGTAATGCTGGCTTGTTGTAAAGGAGTCGGGGGAGCGGTCGCCCTAGGTCAGAGACCACTCTCAGGAGGGCTCACATCCGACGAATCTCACCTTAATGAATTAGCTCGGATGCCACAAGAGAGTTAATCCGAAGGCGTCGGGGGATTTCACCCAAGGACTTAACCCGGGTCGCTCTTTGCAGTGACTGGCGCGGTTCGTGCATCACCCTCGCGCTGGTCACATGACATTACTTCGCGGGAGTAGCTCAGTGAGAGCGCCGGGGAATACCACCCCGGAGGTCGCGGCTTCGACCCCGCCTCCCGCTCTTCCTCATCCTCGTTTCGCATGAGCTCGCGTCTCCTCAAGGTCTATCATCGGCTGCCGCCCAAAGCGCGCAGCGCCGTCGCCACCCTGCGTGGCTGGTATCTCCTGCGCTCCCGGTACGGGAAGGGCAGCGCGGCGCTCAGCGCCGAAGCGCGCGAGCGCGACGAATGGACGCCGCAGCAGTGGAAGACGTGGGTCGAGGAGCGGGTCGCGTACATGTTGCATCGCGCCGCCACGCGCGTGCCCTATTATCGCAACCTGTGGCAGGAGCGGCGGCGCCGCGGCGATCGCGCGGCGTGGGACGTCCTGGCGCATTGGCCGCTGCTCGAGAAGAACGCCGTGCGCATGCACCCGAGAGATTTTCTCGCCGAGGACTGCGATCCGCGGCGCATGTTCCGCGAGCACACGAGCGGCACGACCGGCACACCGGTCCTCATCTGGCGCTCGCGCGAATCGCTCGAGCAGCTCTACGCGATCGCGGACGACCGCACCTGCGGCTGGGAAAACATTCCCAAGGGCGTGCGGTGGGCGCGGCTGGGCGGGCAGCTCGTCACGCCCGTGCGCCAACGCCGGCCGCCATTCTGGGTCTGGAATGCCGCGATGCGGCAGCTCTACCTGTCGTCCTACCATCTCGCGCCCGATCTCATTCCGCACTACCTCGACGCGCTCGCCCGCTATCGCATCACCTACATCGCGGGCTATCCGTCCTCGGTGTTCGCGCTGGCGCAGGAAGCCCTCCGGCTGAAGTACGATCTGCCGATGCTGGCGATCCACACGAACGCCGAGCCGCTGCTCCCTGTGCAACGCGAGACGATTGCGGCGGCATTTAAGTGCCCCGTGCGGGAGACGTATGGGATGGCCGAGAGCGTCGCCGCCGCGAGCGAGTGCCCGCACGGCACCCTGCATCAGTGGCCGGAGTTCGGCCACGTTGAGGTCATGCCCGACGGCGAGCTGGTGTGCACGGGCCTCCTCAATCCCGACATGCCGCTGATCCGCTACCGCGTCGGTGATCGGGGCAACGTGGCGGATCAAGCGCCGTGCTCGTGCGGCCGCGGTCTGCCGCGCATGGGGGCCGTCGACGGGCGCCGCGACGACGTGCTCGTGACGCCGGACGGACGCCTCGTCGGCCGCCTCGATCCCGTGTTCAAGGGAACGCACGCCATCCGCGAGGCCCAGATCATTCAGGAAGCGCTCGATCATGTGCGGGTGCTGCTCTCGCCCGCGCCGGGCTTCACCAAAGGCGATGCGACGGAAATGATCGAGAATCTGCTCGACCGCATGGGGGGAGACGTGCGAGTCACGGTCGAGCTGGTGGACGCACTGCCGCGCACCTCGAACGGCAAGGTGCGGGCAGTGGTCTGTAACGTTCCACCAGAGGTGCGGGCGACCGCCTTACGGCAGCGGACTACTGCCGCGTCACGATGAACGTGTCGAAGTAGGGCCCCGTCCGCGGCGCGGGCGAGGCGCTCACCCCGACCGGCTTGGGTGGTGTGACGCCGGTCATCGGAATGCTGACCGAGCCGCCATCGAACGTACCGCTCGCCACGGGACTGCCCTGGAGATCCTGCACGTTGTGAATCGTGTAGTGATCACCCGCGCGCAGCACGTTCCCCAGATTCACGGACACGCTGCCCTGTC
The DNA here is from genome assembly GCA_036522875.1 of Gemmatimonadales bacterium. Taxonomy (GTDB): domain Bacteria; phylum Gemmatimonadota; class Gemmatimonadetes; order Gemmatimonadales; family GWC2-71-9; genus 20CM-2-65-7. The sequence continues at coordinate 42,818 of DATDEZ010000014.1, forward strand.
CACTCCAGTTGTAGATCACGATGTTCGCGCGTCCGCGCTCGTACGCGTTGGGCCGCACGAAGACCGTCGGCGACGTCGACGCCGCGCCCGCCGCCTGCGAGGTGTTGCCGCGGTTCACAACCGAGCCGCTCCAGCTGCCGTTCGCGAGACCGTTGCCGCCCACGACGAAGTTGTCGGTCGCCGTGAGGCCGTTGCCCGAGCCCAGCAGCAGATTGTCCCCGCTGAGACTCGGCGCCATGTAGGTCATGTTGCCCACGATGGCGAGATTGTTGGCCAGCGGCACACCCAGGTTCCCGATGTTCGCCGACGTGCCGGTCGGCGACAGCGCGCCGTTGTCGAACGACACGTTGCCTTCGGCGCGGATGTTGTTGAGCAACCCGTCGCCGTCGTTCGTGTAGATGTGCAGCCCGTAGCCGTACTGGTTGAAGACGACGTTGTCTTTCACCAGGAGCAGGCCGGCGTCCGACTTCAGGTACAACGCGTGGCCGTGGCCGCGGTCCGGCGCCTGCCAGCCGATGTTGTACCAGACGCCACCGTAGACTTCGACGTCGCTCCACTGCGAGTAGCTGTAGAAGCCCGTGCCGCCGTCGTGCACCACCAGGTCGATGTACTTGTTATGCGACCCGTTGTTCACGACCATGTTGGCGCGGTAGTTGTGATTGATCTCGGACGTGGTCCGTGAGGGATCCGAGTTCGTAAACTCGAGGCCCCAGATCACGACGTACTGGCCCGCGACCGTGAAATTGTCCGCCGTCGTCTGGCCGCCATCCACGATCGGCCGCTCGCCCGGATAGGCGCGTACCACGACGGGCTTGCCGCTGACGCCGTTCAGCGAGCTGCGAAACGGCGCGTCGTACGTGCCGCCGCGCACCCAGATCGTGTCACCCGGCTGCACTTTGCCGCCCGCACCCGAGAGCGCCGTGGCCATATCCCACGGATGGTCCTTGCTGCCGTCGGCCGTGCTCGAACCATTCGACGACACATAGAAGCCGCCGCTCGGCAGCGGATTCGTCGGCGTGCTCGTCGTATCGGGCTTCGTGGTGTTCGTGTCGGGCTTCGTGCTGGTGGTATCGGGCTTCGTGGGTGGGTCGAGAATCGTCTGCTCCCCCGCGCACCCTGCGAGCGCGGCGGCGGCACTCACCACCCAGAAATTCTTTGCGAGTCGATGCGCCAGCTTGAATATGAACGACATGGCCTAGTCCTTTCGCTTGGTCGTGAATTAAGCGAAAGGAGGGTAATGGCCTAAATCGTTCAGAACAAGAGAATTAGTACGAACTCGCCAGAAGAATTAATCAAAGGGTGATTGGTCCGATTCGTGCGTTTCGAGTGGTCCGTGCTAACGCGACGTCTGCCCCGCGCTCTCGCCATCGGCGGGATGATCGTGATCCTCGCGTGCCCGCGCTCGATCACGGACTCGAGCTACATCCTGACCGTGACGCCGCAAGCCGCGACACTCTCGGTAGGCGACAGCGCGCGATTCAGCCCTTCGCTGGTCGATCAGCATGGCGCCGCCGTCGAGGCGGCTTTTGTTTGGACCGTCGAGGATAGCGCCGTCGCGCACGTCGATACGAGAGGAGTGGTGCGGGCCGTGGGTCCGGGCACGACGAGCGTGACCGTGTCTGCGCAGGGAGCGAGTGCGACGGCAGAGCTAACCGTCAATTCCCCACCCCCGCCGCCGCCGCCGCCGCCCGACGGCGTGGTCCTGGTGGGCGCCGGAGATATCGCGTCGTGCAGCACGACCGCCGACGAAGCGACCGCCAGCCTGATCGACGCCATCAACGGGACAGTCTTTACCGCCGGCGACAACGCGTACGACAACGGCAGCCCGTCGGACTACGCGAACTGTTACGGGCCGTCATGGGGTCGGTTCAAATCCCGCACCCGCCCGGCGATCGGCAATCACGATTACAACACGCCCAGCGCGGCCGGCTACTTCGGCTACTACGGTGCAGCCGGTGCGTCGAACGGCAACGCCTACTACAGCTACGATGCCGGCGCCTGGCACGTGGTGGTGCTGGACAGCAACATCGGCATGACCGCCGGCTCGACGCAGGAGACGTGGCTGCGTGCGGATCTCGCCGCTCATCCTGCCCGCTGTACGCTCGCGATCTGGCACCACCCGCGCTTCAGCTCGGGCCATCACGGCAGCTCGACGGCCGTGCAACCGCTGTGGCAGGCGCTGTACGACGCGGGAGCGGACCTGATCGTCTCCGGCCACGATCACATCTACGAGCGCTTCGCGCCGCAGACGCCGGCCGGACAGGTCGACAACACGCGGGGGATCCGTGAATTCGTGGTGGGAACGGGCGGAGCAGGCTTGTATCAGTTCGAGCATCCGGCGCCGAACAGCGAGGTGAAAAACAACACCACGCATGGCGTGCTCAAGCTGACCTTGACCGCGACCGGTTACAGCTGGCAGTTCATCCCGGTCGCGGGATCGACCTTCACGGATTCAGGCAGCGCGAGCTGTCACTGACGGGCAGCGTCCCGTTGCAGCGGTCCAGCTCTCGCAGCTCGCCGGCAATGCGCTCCCGCGCGGCGTCGTCGCCGAACGGCTCCAGCAGGTCGCGCGCGCGCTCGAGGTAGGCGCGGGCCTCGTCACGATCGCCCATGGTGGCCCGAAACCGCGCGTACTCGCGGTAGACTTCGACCTCGCGCCGACGGGCAGGCTCTCCGCTCCGGCATAGCTGAATCGCCTGCTCGAAGAACACGAATCCGCTCTCGTCGCCCTGACGTCCGCGGAGGCGCCCCATGACGAGATACACACGCACCAGCGCGCCCTGCTGCTCGTTCGCGACGGCGAGGTCCTCCGCACGGCGCGCTTCGTCTTCCGCATCTGGCAGGCGACCGAGCTCCAGATACAGCTCGGCGAGATTGAGGCGCACCGCGAGTGCGAGGTCGCTGTCAACGTCACTCGCCGGCAGCCGGTTCAACGCCTCGCGGTACGTCACCAGCACGTCCGCGCGCTTGCCTTGCGCGGCTTCGATGAGACCGCGGGTGAGCAGCGCGCGCACGACGCCGCTCCCATCCGGTGCCGCCTCGAACATCTCGAACGCGACCTTCGCGTGCTCGGCAGCCGCACCATAGTCCCGGCGGCGCATCGCGGTCTGCGCCAAACCGAGCGAGAGCGAACCCTGCATGGCGCGATTCGCGCCGGCGTACTGGAGTCCGCGGCTGAACCAAGCCTCGGCGCCGATCCATTGCGACTGCGCGAACAAGACGTCGCCCAATCCCTGACATGCACCCGCGGCGTGCTCGTGATCGCACTCCGCTTCCGCCAGCGCCAGACTCCGCTGGTACGCCCGGGCGCCCTCGTCGAGATAGCCACGCGATGCCTCGAGCCGGCCCAGGTGGCACAAGGTCTCCATCTCCGGCTGGCGGTCGCGTAATTGCTCGGCGATGCCAAGTGCCTGGCGATACCACGCTCGGGCATGCGAGTAGCGCACCGCGCGCTCTTCGAACTCGCCGGCTCGAACAAGAGACCGCACCGCCTGCGACATATCGCCGTTTTGCTCGGATTCCAGCGCCGCGACCGCCGCATCGTACAGGACCGCGACGCGGTGAGTCACACGGCCGAGGACGACCGGCATGCGGCTGCGAAGCGCCGCGGGGTCGAGCGTGCGTTTGCCGACCGTCCCGTTCGGCTCCGCTCCCGCCCAGATGCCCGCACCGGCAGAGCGCTTCGAGGAAAGTGAGACGACGCTGCCACGCAGGGGAGCGAGGTCGTCGATGTCCGGCAACAAGCGGAGTGCTTGTTCGACGCGCAACGGCGGACGCGGAAGCGGCGCGGCAGGGTGCGCGGAGGCGCTTGGGGTCAGGCTCACGGTCGGGTCTCTCGACTCTAGGGTTTGCATGGGCGGGAGGTCACGTCGCATATCGCGGGCCAGAGCAATCCTTTTGGGTCAGATCACCTAGTCCTTGTTACTCCCACAGAAGCAACGGCTTAGTCTATTGCGACTACCAACCCACCCAAGGGTGTAGACCAAGAGAGGCCCTGCCCTTGGGCAAGGCCTCTCCATTTCTGCTCGAAAGTGGTGCTAGAGGGAGTACTCTTTGATCTTGCGGGCGAGCGTGTTGCGGTGGACGCCGAGGATCTGCGCGGCTTCGCCAATCTGGCCGTGGGTATGCGCCAGAACCTGCGCAATGTGCCGCGCCTCGGCCTCCTGCAGCGTCGCAAGTGGACCGACGGCCTGCGGGTCAGTCTTGGGTGCGGAGGCAAGCCACTCTTCCGGCAAATCGACGGAGCGGAGCACGTCGCCCTCACACAGCAGCACCGCGCGCTCCATCACGTTCCGAAGCTCCCGGACGTTGCCGACCCAGGTGTGCGAGCGCAGCAGCATCATGGCGCGATCCGAGATCGCCGTGATCCGCTTGCCGTATTGCTGCCCGAATTCATCGAGGAAATACGCCGTCAGCAGTAACAGGTCGTCCCCGCGCGCGACGAGCTGCGGGAGACGGATCGTGACGACCGCGAGCCGATAGTACAGGTCGTCGCGGAATTTCCCCTCCGCGATGAGCTGCTTCAGATCCTTGTTGGTCGCCGCGATCAGCCGGACGTCGACCGGGATCGCTTCCCCACCACCCACGCGTTCGACTTCCCGCTCCTGAATCGCCCGCAGAATCTTGCTCTGCAGGACGAGGCTCATGTCGCCGATTTCATCGAGGAACAGCGTGCCCGCGCTGGCGCGCTCGAAGCGTCCGATCTTGCGAGCAACCGCGCCGGTAAATGCGCCCTTCTCGTGACCGAACAGTTCGCTCTCGAGCAGGTTTTCGGGGATAGCGGCGCAGTTCACTGCCACGAAGGGCCGGGGGCTGCGCGGCCCGTGGGCATGGATGGCGCGCGCCACGAGCTCTTTGCCGGTCCCCGAGTCGCCCTGGATGAGCACTGTCGCGGTACTCGGCGCGACATGGGCGATGGTCCGATACACGTCGACCATCGCGGCGCTCTGCGACACGATGTGGTAATGCCCTACTGCCATTGGCGTTACGGCGGGCAACGCCATGGGAAGTTCGGCGGCCGCGGCGAGCACGCGGTTGAGCGCGGCGCGCAGCTGATCGCGCTCCAAGGGCAACGGGAGCACGGCGCTGACCCCAAGCTCTGTCGCCCGGAGCGCGAGGGTCATGGACGGCGCGGGCGTCACCGCGATCATCCGCGGCCGCACCGGCAGCCGCGGCAGCACTTCCTCCCACCATTCGAGCTGGGTGTCGGCATCGCGATCGAACACCGTCAAGACGGCGTCCCAGCCGCCATGCGCGAGCGCCTGGAGGGTCGCGGCTTCGTCCGCCGTGCGCTCGAGGGTCGCTCCCGACTGTTCGACGTAGCGCGCCAGCTCGCGGAAGAGGGACTGATCGCCTCCCACCCCCAGCAGCCGGGGAGGGCTTGCCGTGCCCCTCGACGGCTGCGTGAGTTGTGTGTCGATGTCCGACGCGGGCACGGTCTCGAGCGGCACGGAAATCATTCCATCTCCCCCTGCCGGCCGCCCGCGCGCTCGACGCGACGGCGATGTGTCCATTTACGCATCGTCACCGTGGTGCCCCGCCCCGGTTCGGACCGAACGCGGAATTCGTCCATCAGGCGGCGGGCGGTGGCGAGCCCCAGACCACTCGAGGTTCCCCGCCCCCCTCGCCCTCCTCCGTCGCGCAGCGCCCGGTCCAGGTCGAGGATGCCCGGTCCGTTGTCGTGTGCCACGACCACGAGGCCCGAGCGGCCACCCCTCTCGACCAAATGAAGCAGCAGATCGCCGCGTCCCGCGTGCGCCAGGACGTTGCGTGCGACTTCGAGAATGGCGGTCGTGATGACCGTAACGTCGGTGGGAGAGAACTCGAGTTGGGAGGCGAGTCGACGCCCGTGCTCACCCGCCACCGCGACATCGGCCGCATCCTGGATCGGAATCCGCACTCGGTTACGAGCCGGAAGGACCTCGGGCGTTTCGACGAGATGCTCTAGCATCGTTTTCCTCTAAAATCGGAAGAATCGAGTGGTGTGAGTACTAGTGAAGGTGATTCTAGGGTGAGAAAGGAGATGGGAACATCACTCAGCAGGTGGAAAACAGAATTAGACAGGGTGGGGGAATTGGGGATTAAGGCCAAGCCGAAGAGCTAGATCCAAGGATCGGGAAATGGTAGTTGCTTAAGACGTGATTCCCTCCCGTCCGCTTTCCGGAGTGACGATGTCGTCCAGTTCCTCGAGTCCCACCAGTACGTCGCGCGGTTTCGAGCCATTCGCCGGCCCGAGAATCCCCGCCAGCTCGAGCTGATCGATGATGCGGGCGGCGCGGCCGTACCCGATGCTCATGCGGCGCTGCAAGAGCGACGTCGAGCCGAGCTGATTCTGAATGCAGACTTCGGCCGCTTGCCGGAACAGCGGATCGCGATCTCCCGCGTCGTCTCCCGAGCCTCCTCCGCTTTCGCCTTCTTTCTCCGCCTTCTCGAGCGCGGCGACTTGCTCGTCGATGGATGTTCCGGGAGCGGTCGCGGCAGCCGCTGCCGGCGCGTGTTGCTTGTACCACTCCATCAAGCGCTCGGTCTCGTCGGTCGAGATGAACGCGCCCTGGACGCGAATCGCTTCACTCTTCCCCGGCGGGAGAAACAGCATGTCGCCGTTGCCGAGCAGCGTTTCCGCGCCGTTCTGATCGAGGATCGTGCGACTGTCGACCTTTGCCGAGACGCGGAATGCGATGCGGCAGGGGAAGTTCGCCTTGATCAACCCGGTGATGACGTTCACGGACGGCCGCTGCGTCGCGAGAATCAGGTGAATGCCGATCGCGCGCGCCTTCTGCGCCAGCACGGCGAGCGGTGTTTCGATCTCGCCCTGGACGGTGAGCATGAGGTCCGCGAGCTCGTCGACGACCAGCACGATGTACGGCAGCACGCCGTCCGTGTATTGCCCATCGAACGGCAGCTCCTTCTGGATCCCCGCCTGCGTGGCGAGCGTCTCCCGCGGTCCCTTGAGCGGCGCCTTTGACTCGACCTTCTTGTTGAAGTCCGAGATGTTCCGCGCGTGGTTGGCGTGCAGGAGCTTGTAGCGGCGCTCCATTTCCCACACCGACCACTTGAGGACGTTCGCGGCCTTGTGGTGACTCGTGACGACGGGAAGGCCGAGGTGCGGCAGCGCGCTGTACATCGACAGCTCGACCATCTTGGGATCGATCATCAGGAGCTTCAGCCTATCGGGGCCGTGCGCGTAAATCAGGCTCGTGATGATCGCGTTGATGCAGACCGACTTCCCCGAGCCGGTCGCCCCGGCGATGAGCAGATGCGGCATCTTCGCGAGGTCGTCGACGACCTCTTCGCCCTCGATGTTGCGCCCCAGCACGACCGGCAGGACGCGGGCGGCGCGGCGAAACTCGTCGCTGTCGATCAGATCGCGCACGTGCACGAGCCGCGCCGTCGGATTCGGCACCTCGATGCCGATCGCCGCTTTGCCCGGAATCGGCGCCACGATCCGCAGCGACTGCGCGCGCATCGCCAGCGCGAGATCGTCGGCGAGCGACGACACACGTCCGACCTTCACGCCGCGGCCCGGCTCGAGCTCGAAGCGCGTCACCACGGGGCCGACCGTCTTGTTCGTGATCTGCGCGCCCACGCGGAAGGTCTCGAGCGTCGTGACGAGGCGGCGGCCCATTTCCTCGATCTGCGCGGCGTCGGCGTCAGCCACGGCGCCGGGTCCCTCCGTCAACAGCTCGATCGGCGGGATGAGCGAGCCGGGCGGAGGAGGCGGAGCGGGTTTGGGAGGCGGTGAGGGCTTCGATTTCCGCTCTTTGGGAATGCGGGAGATGGGAGATGGGAGAGGTTCTTCCCGGTCCTCGGCAGGCTGCCGCGTCTTCTTGACGGGCACCGCAACGTCCTTCTCCCCTCTCCCCTCTCCCTCTCGTTGTCTTAGCACGGTCAGCGGATGCCACCCGATCGTCAGCACGCCGAGGGCGGACAGCGCGAAGATGCCGACCAGCACCGCCCCCGCCGTCCCGATCGTGCCCTGAACCCCGCTCGCCAGGAAGTCGGGAAAGAGACCGACCATGCGTTCGGCGCGCGTCCATTGCTCGTAGGAATGCTGCGGAAAGTCGGGGCCGATGGCGACGCCGATGCCGTACGGGACCAACAGGATGAGTCCGGCGCCGAGGATTGCGGCGCGACCCCAGGAGAGCGCACCAAGCCGTTCGAACGCCGCGAGTGCCCAAAGCAGACCGAGCACCGGGACCACGATGGCCCCGACACCGAACAGTTGCCACAGCATGCCGCCAGTCGCGCGTCCCCAGCTTCCCGTCCACGACACCGGCAGCAGCGTGAGGCCCAAGAAGAAGCCGAGCAACAGGGCCGCGATGCCGATGAGCTCTTGCCGAGCTTTTTGATTCATGCCGCGATGCGTCGATCCGCGTAAACGGGGACGATGGACAGCTTGTCGGGACTGGCGCAGTACTTCACGTCGTCGCCAAGGCCCGCCTCACCGAGCTGGCGCGCGGCATCGCTGGCGCCGAGCGCGTCGAGCCAGCCGCCTTGCTGGGCGGCGAGGTCGAGCGAGACCTGCGCGGCGTCGTTCAGCGTCAGCTTCTTCGGCGGCACGCCCTTCTTGACGGCCTTGATCAGACGACCGGCGGTATAGGCGTCCTCGAGCGCGAACTGCTTCTCACGGCCCGCGCAAATGACCACGAGGTCCCCGCGCTCGGTGAACAGGTTGCGGGCGCGCTCGGCCACGGCACTGAAGTTGAGCGCGGCGGCGACCAGCACCGGATCCCCGCCCTGGGCGGCGAGCAGCGCCGGCGTGCCGTTCGTCGTCGCCAGAAACACGGTCTTCCCGCCCACGGTCTCCTTCGTCATCTCGCGCGGCGAGTTGCCGAGGTTGAAGCCCTCGATCTTCTGCAGTCGCCGCTCGCCGGCCAACACGATGCCGTTCTTCTCGAGATTGGAGGTCAAGCGCACGACCTCTTCCGAGCTGGCGGCCGGCACGATGGCCTTGGCTCCGGCGAACAGCGCGCTCACGATCGTGCTGGTGGCCCGGAGTACGTCAATGACGACGACCGCTCGGCCGGTGAGATCCCCCGCATTGAGGCCGAGTGGCGTATGGTAAACGTCGATCTTCATGTCTGGTCTTTGAGGAGTTGCGGCTCGCGCTCGAGGAATTTCGTGTCCACCTTGCCCGCGACGAAGTCCGGGTGGCGCATGACCCGGCCCAGAAACGGAATCGTCGTAGTCACGCCCTCAATGATAAACGAGTCGAGCGCCTGGCGCATACGGGCGAGCGCTTCCGTGCGGGTGTTGCCGTGCACGATCACCTTCGCGAGCAGCGAGTCGTAGTAGGGCGGCACCGTGTAGCCGGCGTAGATGTGCGTATCCACGCGGACGCCGGGACCGCCCGGCGGATGGTACGCCGTGATGACGCCCGGGGACGGCTGGAAGTTTCTCGACGGATCCTCCGCGTTGACGCGGCACTCGATGGCGTGCCCGCGCAGCCGGTTGCCGTTCATCACAAAGGACAGCGGCGCGCCCGCCGCGACGGCAATCTGCTCCTTCACGAGGTCGAAATTCGTGCACATCTCGGTCACCGGATGCTCGACCTGGATCCGGGTGTTCATCTCCATAAAGTAGAAGGAGCCGTCCGAATCGAGCAGAAACTCGATGGTGCCGGCTCCCACGTAGCCGATCGACTGCGCCAGCTTCACGGCGGCCTCGCCGATGTCCTCGCGCAGCGTCTGGTCCACGACCGGCGACGGCGCTTCCTCGACCAGCTTCTGGTGGCGCCGCTGCACCGAGCAGTCGCGCTCGCAGAGGTGCATCACTTTGCCGTGCGTGTCCCCCATGATCTGAATCTCGATGTGGCGGGGTCGCGCGAGATACTTCTCGATGTAGACCTCGTCGGAATTGAACGCGGCGAGCGCTTCCTGCTTGGCGAGCGTGAACGACTGGGTGAACTGGTCGGGATCGTTCGCCACGCGCATGCCCTTCCCGCCGCCGCCGGCCGCCGCCTTGATGATCACGGGAAAACCGATCTTGCCAGCGACGTCCTTGCCTTCGTCCACCGATGCCACCGGCCCCGGAGAGCCGGGCACCGTCGGCACGCCCTGCTGCTTGGCGAGCTTGCGCGCCGACGCCTTGTCGCCCATCTGCCGGATCTGGTCCGGCGTGGGGCCGATGAACGTGATGTTGGATGCCGCGACCTTCTCGGCGAATTCGGCGTTCTCGGCGAGGAATCCGTAGCCGGGATGAATCGCGTCGGCGCCCGTGATTTCGGCGGCGGCGATGAGACGCGGGATGTTGAGATAACTGTCGCGGCTGGGCGCACGGCCGATGCAGACGTCGTCGTCGGCGAAGCGGACGTGCAGCGACTCGCGGTCCGCCTCGGAGTACACCGCTACCGTCTCGACGCCCAGCTCCTTGCATGCGCGGATCACCCGCAGGGCGATCTCCCCGCGGTTGGCGATCAGCACTTTCTTGAACATTACGGCGTCAGCTCGATCGCCCCGGCCGCGTCCGAGCCACCCAGCCGGTTCCCCGACGAATCCACGCCCGAGACCTTCAGGGCGAACTCGCTCGGGTTGGTCGAGTAGAAGATCGCACTCTCGTAGCTGACGACGCCCTGCTGATACCAGTAGAAGAGGGACTGATCGAAGCTCTGCATGCCGTACTGGATCGAGCCTTCGGCGATGAGATCGGGAATGTTGAGCTGCTTGGACAGATCACGGATGTTGTCGGCCACCGCCGCCGTGTTGATCAGGATCTCCGCCGCCGGGACGCGGCCGCGGCCGTCTTTGCGCGGCACGAGGCGCAACGACACGATCGCCTGCAGCGCCGTCGAGAGCAGGTGCCGGATTTCGTCGTGCTGGTGCGGCGGGAAGAAGGAGATGACGCGGCTGATGGTCTGGGTGGCGTCGGTCGTGTGGAGCGTCGAAAACACCATGTGACCCGTATCCGCGGCCTTGAGCGCCGTGTCCAGCGTCTCCATGTCGCGGATTTCGCCGATCAGGATGAGATCGGGATCCTGTCGCAGCACGTGGCGCAGCGCCGAGTTGAACGACAGCGTGTCGTTGCCGACCTCGCGCTGCGAGATGTTCGCGTTCTGGTCGCGGTGCAGGAACTCGATCGGATCTTCGATCGTGATGATGTTCACGCGCCGGTTGGTGTTCACGTGGTTGATCATCGCGGCGAGCGCCGTCGACTTCCCCGACCCGGTCACGCCCGTGACGAGCACGAGCCCACGGGGCTTGAGCGCGATCTCCTCGAGCACGCCGGGCAGGTTCAGCTCGCGGATCTGCTTCACTTCGTAGGGAATCGCGCGAAACGCGAACGCCACGGTGCCGCGCTGCTGGTACACGTTGGTGCGGAAGCGGCCGACGCCGGGCACGCCGATCGCGAAGTCCGCCTCCTTGTGCTCGGCGAACTCCTTGACCTGACGCGGCGTCATGATCTGCTCGGCAAGCGACTTCAGCTCTTCAGGCTTGAGCGGCGACGTCTCGAGCGCGACCAGCTCGCCGTTCACGCGAATGGTGGCCGGCCGTCCGACCTTGAGCAGCAAGTCGGAGCCGTTGCGCTGCACCATCTGCGTGATCGCCTGCTTGAAGTTGAATGCCGGGAGATTGCTTTGTGTCGCCTCACCCATGCGGATCCACCCGGAAAAGGACTTGGCCGAACTCCACCGGCTGCGCGTTTTGTGCGGCGACTTCCCGGATCACGCCCGAGACCTCGGATTCGATCTCGTTCATGATCTTCATCGCTTCGATGATGCACACCACCTGCCCGGCGTTCACCCGGGTTCCCACCTTGGCGTACGGCTGCGCGCCGGGCTCGGGCGACTGATAGAACGTCCCGACCATCGGCGACTTGATCTCGAGAAACTGGGGGGTCGGCGCCGGAGCCTGGGGACTCGCCGCGGGCGCCTGCGGCGTCGCGGGAGCGGCTGTCGAGGCAGGCGGCTGGCCCACGAAGACATGGTTCGCATCCGCCTTGGAGACCCGCACGGACGACCACGCGCCGAACAGACCGCGGCGGATCTCGATCGCCCCCACCTCCGGGGCATCCTTCAAGATCTGCACGATCTGGGCGATGATGTCGAGCTTCATACCGAGAAGATATCCCCCCTCCCCCTCGCCGCCACTACGCCAGTTCGACAAGCTCCGTACAGCCGTCGCTCAAGAGCACCGGACCGTCCGCCGAAAGATGCACGTCGTCCTCGATCCGTACCCCGCCGCGTCCGGCGACGTAGATGCCGGGCTCGATCGTCACGACGGCGCCTTCGGGCAGCGGATCGTTCGCGGTGCGCGCCAGCCGCGGCGCCTCGTGCACGTCGAGTCCCAAGCCGTGGCCCGTCGAGTGACCGAACGCCGCGCCGAAGCCGCGCGTCTCGATCACCTCGCGCGCGAGCGCATCCGCTTCGCGGCCCGTCATACCGGCGCGCACCCCTTCCCGCGCACGACGCTGGGCTTCCTGCACCACCCCGTACAACGCGCGCTGGGCTTCGTCGGCGCGCGCGCCCACGACCACGGTGCGCGTGACATCCGCGCAATAGCCGTCGACAACGGCGCCAAAGTCTAGCAGCAGCCACTCCCCCGCCGCTACGGTCCGCGCGCTCGTGCTGGCATGCGGGAGCGCGCTGCGCGGGCCGCTCGCCACAATCGTCGGAAACGGATGGCCCTCGCTGCCCTGGCGACGCAGCGCCCCTTCCAACGCGCCCGCGATCGCGAGCTCGGTCTGGCCGACACGCACGCTCGCGAGCGTCTTCTGCAACGCCTCGGCCGCCAGCGTGGCCGCCGCCTGAATCGCCGCGACCTCACCCGGATCCTTCCGCACCCGCAGCCGCTCGACCAACTCGCCCGCCGACTTCCAGCGCCACGCCGCGCCCGGGCCCATCGCAAAGCGCTCGGCGTCTTTGACGCTCGTCGCATGCGCCTCGAACCCGAGCACCGCCCCAGGCCCGATTCCCGAAACTCCCAGGCCGAGCTCCTTGAAGAGACGATCCCAGACGCTCGTCGCTTCGATCTCGACGCGCGCGACCGCGCCCGCCTGCTGGCGCGCCTGCTCGTCATACCGGAAGTCGGTGACGAGCAGCAGCGTGTTCCGCGTCGCGACCGCCACTCCCGCCGATCCGCTGAACCCGGTGAGATACCGGATGTTGGATCGCGACGTCACGAGCAGCGCGTCCAACCCTTCCGTTTCGAGGAGCCGAGCCAGCGCGGCCTGTCGCTCGGGCCTCTTATCGCGACTGGAGATGACCGACCAACCCTTCGAGACCCAGGCGGTAGCTGTCGGCCCCGAACCCCGTGACGACGCCAACCGCGAGATCCGCGAGCAACGAACGCCGCCGCTCCGGCTCACGCGCAAAAATGTTCGACAGATGCACTTCGACGAACGGGACACGGACGGCGAGGAGCGCGTCCCGCACCGCCAGACTCGTATGCGTGAACGCGGCCGCGTTGATCACGGCCCCGTCGGCCCGACCCTTCAATCCCTGAATCGCCTCGACGAGCTCGCCTTCATGATTCGTCTGGATCCAGCTGCATTCCACGCCGAGCGCGCGCGCCCGCTCGCGCGTCAGCCGCTCGACCTCGGCGAGACTCGTGCTCCCGTAGATCTCCGGTTCGCGCTGTCCCAGCAAATTCAGGTTGGGGCCGTTCAGCACGGCGATGTGCGGAGACACTAGGACTTGAGCTTCTTCAGCCACTGCTGGAACTGGTCCGCCTCCGCGTCATCCTCCGGTGGCCGCTGCGTGCGGCCAGAGGTGCGGCTGCCGCCCGGCGTCTTCGCGGCCGTGGCATCCGCGGGCGCTTCCCCTGCAGCGCCGCCTTTCCCACCGGCGAAGAATTCGTCGAACGAGAAGCCGCCGGTCTTCGATGCGTCCGGCGCAGGCGACGCGGCCGCTGCCGCGGGGGACGACGGCTCGGACGCGGGACTTGGCGCCGCGGTCGAACCGCGCGCTTCTTCTCCGAAGACCGAGTCGAGCGAGATGTGGTCCTGAGCCGGATGTGACGGCTCGCCGGGAGGCGGACCCGCGCCGTCGAACGCCGCCTCGAGCGTCGTTTGTTCTTCCGGAGCACCGCCGGGCTCCGGCGTCGGCCGCCGGCCTGACCAGATGCCCTTGAGGAAAGCCTGGGCCGAGATCCCTGAGCCCTTCCGGCCGCCGGAAGACAGCTGGTCGACCTTGCTCTTCAGCTTCGCGTCGCCCGGCCGCTGCGCGAGAAGTGCCTGGTAGACCCGGAGCGCATCCTGTGAATGCCCCTGCCTGAGATACAGCTCGGCCATCGTCTCCGTCAGGACGGGCTCAGCCTGTGACAGGGTCGCGGTATCGGCCGCTCCGTCGTCGTCCGACAACGCGACCACCGCCGGCATCGACACGCGAGGTGCCGGGGATGGCGGAGCCGGCGGCGGCACTCGAGGTGCGGGGGGCGCCGGCGGTTGGGGCGGCGCCGCGGCCTTCCGAGGCGCGTCCTCGTCATCCGGCATGATCAGCGGGAGATCGACCTGCGGCAACCCGTCGTCCAGATCTGGGGCGGCGGCCCGACCGGCAGGCTCTGGGGCATCGAGCTTGAACATCCCACTGCCCTCATACTGCGTACGCGCCAGCCCCTCGACCTCGACCTGCTCGATCTGCTGTGAATTCAGCTCGACGTCTTCCTGCACCTCCAGCCCGTCGGCTTTGGCCGCTTCATGCGCGTTGGGATTGAAACTGATCGGGCTCTCGAAGTTCTCGACCTCCGGCGCCGAGGTCGCCGCGACGGAATCGCGTTTCAGCTCGACCGACTCCGGCGTCTCGTGATCGACCGCGAAGTCGGGCTTGTCCATCGCGGCCGTCGGCGCCTCGGACACCTCCATCGGCTTCGTCGCAAGCTTGCCCTTCGCTCGCGCCAGTGCCTCGGCCGCATCGCCGTTCATCGGGTCCGCGTTGAGCAGCTGCCCCAGCCACTGCACTTCCTCGGCGTAATTGCCGTTCCGCTCCGCCAATTCGGCGAGACCGCGCAGCGCGATGATGTTCTGGGCGTCGAGCTCGAGGACCTTCTTGAAGACACCGAGGGCAGCCGGATCGTCTTTCTTGTCGACGAGACAGCGGGCGTAGACGATGTACGCGCTGACGTAATCGGGATGCAGCTGGAGACCGTTCTGACAGAGAACGATCGCGTTATCTATAAGCCCTGCTTTACGATAGGCGTCCGCCAAGGGCGCGAAGTTGCGGCCCTTGGGATTATCATTAAAGCGCGCTTCGAGCTTCTCGATCTCGCTAGTGTAGGCCACGTCCTAAGTCTATGTGGGAATTGGACGAAGATAGTGTTCGGCCGCCGTTGCTGTCAAATGACCCGGACGTCTGTGCGGTTGAGTTTGTCCGTTGCGGCGTTTAGACTTATGCCCCTTCACCCCCTCCTCGAATCGGAGTTTAGCGTCACATGCTGCGCACCATGCGCGCCAACGCGAAGTGGGTCTTCTACATCCTCGCGATCGCCTTCGTGGTATGGCTCGCGGTCGGACAAGTGATGAGCATCCTCGGCCCCAGCGGCAACGTGGTGCTCCGCGTCAATCGCAAAGAGTATCAGGTCACCGAATACCAGCAGCGGCTCCAGCTCGCCTACGATCAATACCGCCAACAGAACGGCAACGCGCAGCTGACGCGCGAAGACGAGCAACAGATCCAGGATCAGGTCATCAACCAGCTGATTCAGGACGCCCTGCTGCAACAGGAATACCGGCGGCTGGGTATCCGCGTGAGCGATGCGGAGGTCATCGAGGCGGCGCGCACGTCGCCGCCGCCCGAGGTGATGCGCGATCCGCAGTTTCAGACCGACAGCCAGTTCGACATCCGGAAGTGGCAGCAGTTCATCTCGACGACGTCGGACCGGAACGTGCTCGCGCAGATCGAGGCGATGTATCGCGATCAGATCCCGCGGATCAAGTTCGCGCAATACCTCACGAGCGACGTCTACATTTCCGACGCGAAGCTCTGGCGCATTTACAAGGACCAGCACGACTCCGTGAAGATCGCGGTGCTGCCGATCTGGCCGTACCAGATCACCGACACGATGCCGGTCAGCAACGCCGACCTGTCCGCCTACCTCACGAAGCATCCCGATGAATTCAAGCGGCCCGCGATCGCGTACGTGCGCTTCGTCGCCGTGCCGCGCCTCCCCGACGCCGCCGACACCGCGGCCGCGAAGGCGCATGTCGCGCGGGTGCGCGCCGAGCTTGCGCGCGGCGCGAAGTTCGAGGACGTCGCCAAGCGCGAGTCGAGTGACTCCGTCAGCGGCCAGCGTGGCGGCGAGATCGGCTGGATCAAGCGCAACGAGCCGAACTTCGATCCGCGATTCCTCAAAGGGCTCCAGGGACTCAAGCCTGGCCAGGTGTCAGCGCCGGTCGAGTCGGACTTCGGGTACCACGTGATCCGCGTCGACCAGGAGAAGGGCGACTCGCTCAAGGTCCGGCACATTCTCATCCCGATCGAGCTCCAGGGCGCGCATCGCGATCACGTCGAGGCGCGCGCCGACACGCTCGAGCGCATGGCCGCGGAACGCTCGGACCCGACCATTCTCGACACAGTGGCGCACAAGCTCGGCCTGCAGGTCTCGCCGAGCTATGCCGTGATCCAGGGCGATCGCTTCAACCTCGGGAAATACGTCATCCCCGACGTCAGCGTCTGGGCATTCGAGACGCCCGTGGGCGAGACGAGCCCCGTCATCGAAGGACAACCGGCCTACTACATCTTCCAGCTCGATTCGGTCAGCGACGCCGGCGTACCGCCGCTGAATCAGATTCGCCCACGCGTGACCGCGGCGGTGCGGCTCGAGCGCCAGAAAGTGACGGCGGCGCATCGCGCCGACTCGCTCGCCACCGCGCTGCGCGACACGCCGAACCTGGTCGCCGCCGCGGCAGCGCACGGCCTCAAGGCCGATCAGCTCGGGCCCTTCACGCGGCTTCGTCCGCCATCGTACCTCGGCCGCGAGCCGGAGATCATCGGGACGGCGTTCGGACTGCAGGTCGGGGAGCGCAGCGGCGTCGTGAAAGGCGAGAACGGCGCGTTCATCATCGAGTCATTGGGGCGCAAGCTCGCCGACTCGACGGCGTGGCTCGCGCAGCGTGATCAGCAACGGACGCAGCTGCGGCAGGCGATCCAGCAGGCGCGGATCCAGCAGTATATGGAAGGGGTGCGGGCGCAGGCCAAGATCGTCGACCGGCGGAAGGACATCTTCAAGGCCCAGCCGGCGCCTGAGACCTCGCTCTAGCGCTACTCGACCAGCCGTTTCGGTTTGGCGTCTCTCGGCGGCTCCTCTTCCTTGGAGGGGAGCCGCTGAATGCTATTCTCGGCCTCCGACAAGGCGCGCTTGAACTCGCGCAGCCCCTTCCCGACCGCCTTGCCCGCATCCGGTAACCGATTGGCGCCGAAGACCAGCAAGATGATCAACATCAGGATGAGGATTTCGCTGCCACTCAGATTGCCAAGCATACGACTCAGCGCCTCTTAGAACAATGATCGCGCGACGAGGTAGGCGACCACCACACCGAACACGGCCAGCAGCGACACGTCCAGACCGATGGGACCGAGCGTGATCGACATGACGAGCAGGTCCATGTGGATCGGTCCGAGCGTCGGCGTGACGGACCAGGTGAACACTTCTTTCGCGGGTCCCTGCGGGAGGAACCGCCGCAGGAACGCCTGCAGCAGCCCGCCGAACACAAACCCGACCGCCAGAACGCCGAGATAGAAGCCGGGACGACGAGGACCGTGAGGCACGTCAACTCCGCCGTTCCACGGCGTACGCGATGCTGCTCTGCAGCGCGTCGCGCGCCGGCGACGGCGGCAGCACGTCGAGCTCGGCTTCCGCTTGTTGCGCGAGATCGAGCGCGCGCTGGCGCGCGGTCTCCAGCCCGCCGGCTGCCTCGACGAGCCGGATCACTTCCGCGACCAAATCGTCACCGGGCTCGGCGGCCTCCATGAGCTGGGCGACGACCCGGCGCCCTTCCGCCGGCATTCGTGCCAGCGCCGCGATCAGCGGCAACGTCACCTTGTGCTCGCGCAGGTCGAGCCCCGACGGCTTTCCGGTCACCGCTTCCGGCTCGGTGTAGTCGAGCAGGTCGTCGGTGATCTGGAACGCCATCCCAAGCAACATGCCGAAACGCCCCAGAGCCTGGCGGTGCGCGGGCGCGGCGCTCAGCGCGCCCACCTCACACGCGCCCGACAGCAGTGATGCCGTCTTCGCCCGGATGAGCTGGTCGTAGGCGGACTCGCCGTACGCCAGTTTGTCGTGCGCCTCGAGCTGCCGCATCTCGCCGACCGTCATTTCGTTGGTCACACGCGCGAGCACGCGGAGCGCCTCGTGGTCGTCGAGCCGGACGAGCTCGATGATCGCGCGCGAATACAGGTAATCGCCCATGATCACCGCGATTTGGTGCGAGAACAGCGCGTTGATCGTGGGCAGGCCGCGCCGCAGAACCGAATGGTCGACGGAATCATCGTGGACCAGCGTCGCGAGATGAATGAGCTCGACCACCGCCGCCAGCGTCACGGCGCGCGTGTCGGCGGAGCCGCCCGCCTGGTGACTGAGCAGCAGCAGCGTGGGGCGGAACAGCTTGCCCTTCATCTGCAGCAGATGGTCGTTGACCTCGCTGACGATCGGGAAGTCGGCGGCGATGATCCGCCGCAGCTCTTCCACGACCTGGTCCAGCTCGGCAGCCACCGGCCGCTGCACGTCGCGGAGGGTGATGCGGACGGCTTGTTGACTCACGTTATTTGGCCTTGGCCAGTGCTTTGACGCGCTGTTCGGCGTCGAGGAAGCGAATGTCCACGGCGAACACACGGCCGTAGAGGTCGCGGGCATCGGCCTTCTTACCCTGCTGCTCGAGCGCGCGTCCCAGCCAGTACAGAACGCCGAGCCGCTCCTGGTCGCCGGACGCCGGCAGATCGAGACCGCGGCGCAGGATGGATTCGGCGACGCCGAACGCGCCCTTCTCGAAGAAGCAGACGCCCAACATTTCCGAGGTCCGCAGCTTGCCCTCCGGCGCGCGCAACGCTTTCTGCAGCTCCGCGATCGCCTCATCGAGCAGGCCCATCTCCTTGAACGCGACGCCGAGATCGTAGTGCGACTGGAAATCGGTCTCGTCGATGTTCTCGTCGATCCCCTGCTTGAACCGGGCGAGCATGTCCTGGAAATCCTGCTCCTCGTCGCCGGTCGGCTCCTCATCCTGCACCCGCAGCCGCGTGTCCTTCTGCGGTGTGTCGTCATCGTCTTCCGTCAGCATCGAGCCGAGGTCGATGAAGTCTCCGTCGACGGCGGCCTCGTCGCGGACTTTCATCTTCGCGTCTTTGGCCTTGACCTTGCCTTCGGGCTTGCCGCTCGCCGCGGGCGTCGACGCGATCGCGGGCGCGAGCATCGAGAGCGCGGCCTTGGCGCGCTCGTTCTTCGGATCGTGCTCGGCCACGCGCGCGTAGACCGCGCGCGCCTTCTCCGGCAGGTCCGAGCGCAGCAGCGCGTCGGCGAGCTCCAGATAGGCGTCGATCAGCCGTCCTTTGTCCCCGGCCTTGAACGCGTACTCGACGGCCTTCTGGCGGTGTCGCACGCTGTTGGGATCGAGCCGCAGGACCTCGTCGACGAGGTCGCGCGCCTGATCGAGGTCGCCGGCGTTCTCGAAACCGGCCGTTGCAAGATCGAGCTCCTCGATGCCGCGCTCGCGGTCGCCCTGCTCCACCAGCGCCTCGCCGAGTGATTGATGCGCCTCGGGGTCGTCGGGGTTGTCGGCGACGCGGGACTCGAGCTCCTCGATCGCCGGGGCGGACGGCGTCTCCTCGATGTTGGAGAACACGAGCGAGCCGGCCTGATCGCCCGAGCTGTTGATCTCGTCGATCCCCAGGTCGATGAATCCCGACTTGCGGCCCGGAGTGATGGACGTCTCTTCTTCGGTCTGGATGAAGCTCGGGTGCTTCGTCGGCTCGTCCAGCGTCAGCGGCTCGTCGTCGACGTCGTGGCCGACGTCGGTCGTCGCAGCTTCGAAATCGGGTTCGAGCTCGAGGGGCGGCACCTCGACGACGGTCTTCCGCTTCCCGGGTCCTGCGGCCGGAGCAGCGGGAGCCGCCGGCGCCGAGGGTCGCTTGGGAACGACGGGCTTCACGCGCGGCGGCTCGGGAGCCGGCGCCGGGGCCTTGCCCTTGAAGGCAGGCGCCTTCTTCGGCGGCGGCGGTGGTGCCTTCG
Source organism: Gemmatimonadales bacterium (assembly GCA_036522875.1). Lineage (GTDB taxonomy): Bacteria > Gemmatimonadota > Gemmatimonadetes > Gemmatimonadales > GWC2-71-9 > 20CM-2-65-7. The sequence goes on from DATDEZ010000014.1 coordinate 62,968, forward strand.
GCGGTTCGGTGATGTTGCCTTCGAGCACGAGATCGGCATCGTCGAGCTCAGGCAACGGATCCACGGCGACCCGTTCCGGCTCGTCGGTCACGGTGGGCTCGAGCTCGGCCATCGTCTCGAGCTCGAGATCCTCCGGTCGCACTTCGTCGCGAATCGACGGCGCCTTCGCGCTGCTGGACGCAACCTCGCTGAAGTCGGCCGACGTGGTCTCGAGTCCTTCGAGCATCCCACCGCCGCCGCCCGCGGGCTCCTCATCCACCAGGCTCGTGGACTCGATCTCGAGCGACTCGTCGGGCTCGGGCACGACTTCCTGCACGAGCTTCTCCGCCACGGGCGGCGGCGCCGGCTGCGGGGCGGGAGCGGCCGCGGGAGCCTTGGCACCCTTGGACTGCCGCGGCGCGTCGAGGTCCAGGAAAACGAGACTCGACGTCTTCCGTTTGCCGGACTTGCCGAGATCGTCCTCTTTTCCGGCTTGCGGGGGCGGCTTCGGTGCCGCCGTGCTAGCGCGCGCGGAGGACGGCCGGCCCGCCGGAGCATTGCCGTACATCTTGAGATGCTCCGACAGCATCTCCCTGAGATTCGCGCTCTCCGGCGAGATGTCGGTGAATTCTTTCAGCGCGGCGAACGCATGATCGATCTTGCCCGCCTTCTGCATGCGCTCGGCATATTCGACGAAGTTCTGTTTCGCCTCCGCCATGAACCCCTTGGCGGCGTAGAGCTTCGCGAGCTTCAGGTACGTCGACTGCCGCGCCGGCGCATTGCGCAGCACCTTGTTACACATCGCGATGGCGTTGTTGTGGAAGCCGAGCTCGGCGTATTTGTCGACCGCCTGGTCGTAATAGTCCGCCGCCAGACCGGGGTCCTTGAGCTTGATGTAGAGATCGCCGATGCGGTTGTACATGGAGAGGTCAGGATCGCCGTCATCCTGGCTCTGCAACGCTTCCAGCCAGATCTCTACGGCCTTCTTGGGATCCTTGGCCTCGAGACCCTTCGCCTTCTCCTTGAGCTGCTCAAGCTTGGACATGGAAGAACTAAGATAGAGGGGCTGTCCGGGCCGGACAAGCCGAACCTGCTGTCCAGACGGCGCTTACGACCTCCCCACCCATCCAGTACGCAATCTCCCGCCAGTCATCCACGCACGCGATTACCAGATCCGCGACCGCTCCCGGAACGATTTGGCCGCGGTCGGCAGCAAGTCCGAGGGCCGCCGCGGCATTGATCGTCACCGCCGTCACAACCTCGGCGTGACGCAGGCCAAGTTGCGAGACCCCGAACGCCATGACGAGCGGGAGGCTCATGGTCGGCGACGTCCCGGGGTTGTAATCGGTGGCCAGGGCGACGGCCGCGCCCGCGTCGATCAACTTCCGGGCTGGTGCCTGCGCGCGCTTGCCCAGGAAGAGCATCGTCGCGGGCAGTAGGACCGCGACCGTCGCACTCCCCGCCAGGGCGCGAATGCCGCCGTCCGAAATCGCCGCCAGATGATCGGCCGACAGCGCGCCGAGCTCGGCCGCCAGCTCGGCCCCGCCCGCGCCATCGAGCTCGTCGGCGTGGAGCTTGATCGCGAGTCCGTGCTGCTTCGCGGCCGCCAGGATCCGCCGTGTCTCTGTGGCGCTGAAAACCCCGGGCTCACAAAAGACATCGCACGCGCGCGCGAGCCGCTCGCGCGCGACCGCGGGAATCATCTCGTGACAGACGAGATCGACGTACGCGTCACGCTTGCCGCGATACTCGGGCGGGACTTCGTGGGCGCCCAGGAACGTGGGAATGAGCGTGGCGGGCAGTTCATCGGCCAGCGCGCGGATGACGCGCAGCTGCTTGAGCTCGGCCTCGAGCTCCAGGCCGTAGCCGGACTTCACCTCGATCGTCGTCGCGCCATGAGCAATGAGCGCCTCGAGCCGCACGCGCGTCACGCGTACGAGCTCGGCCTCACTGCGGGCGCGCAGATCGCGGACCGACTGCAGAATCCCGCCGCCCGCCGCGGCGATCGCCTTGTAATCGACGCCGAGGGCACGCCGCTCCTGATCGTCGAGCCGCGGGGCACCGAAGACCCCGTGCGTGTGGCAGTCGATGAAGCCGGGAAAGATGACGCCGCTGACTTCTGCGATGCGGTCCGCGGCGGGAGCATCGCCGCGCGGACCGACCCACGCGACCCGCGTGTCGTCGATCAGCACGGCCGCGTCGCGCAGGACCTCGAGCTCCGCCATCTCGCGCCCGCGTCGCGCTCGTGCCGGCCCGCGACACGTGACGACCTGGCGCGCGCCCGTGAGGAGCGTCTTCAGTCGTCCGCCCCCTCACGCATGGGTAGGCGAATGTGATGGCGTTCCGCCGTGGCGATGGCTTCGGGATATCCCGCGTCGGCGTGGCGCGCGACGCCGATGCCCGGATCATTGGTGAGCACGCGTTCGAGACGGCGGGCCGCCGCGTCGGTACCGTCGGCGACGATCACCTGTCCCGCATGCAGCGAGTTCCCGATTCCGACGCCCCCGCCGTGGTGGAACGACACCCACGACGCGCCCGATGCCGTGTTGAGCAGCGCGTTGAGGATCGCCCAATCGGCGATGGCATCGGACCCGTCGCGCATCGCTTCGGTTTCGCGGAACGGCGAGGCCACCGACCCGGTGTCGAGATGGTCGCGACCGATCACGATCGGCGCCGAGAGCTCGCCACGGCGCACGAGGTCGTTCAAGGCGAGGCCGAAGCGCGCGCGCTCACCCTGCCCGAGCCAACAGATCCGCGCCGGCAGTCCCTGAAAGGCGACGCGTTCCTGCGCCATCGTGATCCAGCGCTTGAGGTGCGCGTTGTCCGGAAACAGCTCCAGCACCAGCGCGTCCGTGCGGTGCAAGTCATGCACGTCACCCGACAGGGCGACCCAGCGAAACGGCCCCTTCCCTTCGCAAAACAGCGGCCGGATGTACTCGGGCACGAAACCGGGAATGGTAAAGGCATCGGTCACGCCGGCGTCGCGCGCCTCGGTCCGGATGTTGTTGCCGTAGTCGAATGCGACCGCGCCGCGCTGTTGCAGCGCGAGCATGGCGCGGACGTGCGCCGCGATGCTGGCCCGCGCGCGAGCGATGTAGTCGTTCGTATTCGCGCGCCGCAGCTGGGTCGCGGCATCCAGAGTCAGCCCGGCCGGGACATAGCCATTCAAGGGATCGTGTGCGGACGTCTGATCGGTGACGACGTCCGGAACAAATCCGCGCGCCACCAGTGCAGGGAGAACCTCGGCGCAATTGCCAACCAGTCCGATCGACAACGGCGCGCCGCGCCGCTTCGCGTCTTCGCACCAGCCGAGCGCTTCGTCGATCGAGGTAGTCGCGCGGTCGAGATAGCGGGTCGCGAGCCGCCGCTCGACCCGCATGGGATCGACCTCGACCGCGAGACAGATGCCGTCGTTCATCGTCGCGGCGAGCGGCTGCGCGCCTCCCATCCCGCCAAGCCCGCCGGTGAGGACGATCCGACCGCGAAGCGACCCGCCGAACCGCATGGTCGCGACGGCGCCGAACGTCTCGAACGTGCCCTGCAAGATTCCCTGCGTGCCGATGTAGATCCACGAGCCCGCCGTCATCTGACCGTACATGATCAGCCCACGCCGCTCGAGATCCCGGAAGACTTCCCACGTGGCAAAGCGACCGACGAGGTTCGCATTCGCGATCAGGACACGGGGCGCGTCGGCATGCGTGGTGAAGACGCCGACCGGCTTGCCCGATTGCACGAGCAGCGTCTCGTCGTCGCCGAGTGTCTTGAGGGTGCGGCAGATCGCGTCGAAGGAGGCCCAGTCACGCGCGGCCTTGCCGGTGCCGCCATACACCACGAGATCGTCGGGCCGCTCCGCGACGTCCGGATCCAGATTGTTCATCAGCATCCGCAGCGCCGCCTCCTGGATCCAGCCCTTGCACGACTTGGCGTTGCCGCGCGGCGCTCTCACGAGAACTTGCCTTCGCGAATCGCGCGGGCAACACGCTCGATATCGGCCGTGAGCGGGCGATCGGCGGTGAGCGCCGCCGAATACTGGCGGACTTGAGCGTGGAGGCGGCCAACCGCCTTTGCGGGCTTGAGTGGAGCGAGATACTCGAGTCCCTGCGCCCCGGCCAGCAACTCGATCGCCACGATCCGCTCGGCATTCGCGAGAATGCGGCCCCCTTTCCAGGCCGCGCTCATCCCCATGGGGACGATGTCTTCCTGGTTGCCTTCTGTCGGCACGGACTGGACGCTCGCGGGCGTCGCGAGCACGCGACAATCCGCCACCAGTGCGGCCGCGGCGATCTGCGCGGTCATGAACCCCGATTCGAGACCGGGATCGTGCGCAAGAAACGCGGGGAGGCCCGAAGACAGATCGGGGTTCACGACGCGCTCGAGCCGCCGTTCGGCGAGTCCCGCCAGCGTCGTCAGCGCGATGCCGATCACATCGAGCGCGAGCGCGATGGGCTGGCCGTGGAAGTTGCCGCCGGAAATGATCTCGGTGCCGAAGACGAGCGGATTGTCGGTCGCCGCGTTCAGTTCCGTCGTGACGAGCTGCTCGGCGAACGCGAGGCCTTCGCCGACGGCGCCGAGCACCTGTGGGGTGCACCGCAGCGAGTACGCATCCTGCACGCGGGGGTCGTTTTCACGATGGGACTCGCGAATCTCGCTATCGGCGAGCAGCCGGCGCAGCAGCTCGGCGGACCGTTGTTGCCACGCGTGAGGCCGCGCGTCGTGGATGCGCTGGTCGAAGGGATCGGGCGACCCGCGTACCGCCTCGAGGCTCATCGCCGCCGCGGCATGCGCCGCCCGCCACAGCGTCCACGCGTCGTGAACGAGGAGCGCGGCGAGTCCCGTCTGCGCCTGCGTCCCGTTCACGAAGGCGAGGCCTTCTTTCGCCTCGAGCGTGACCGGGTGCGGCACCTTCACGTCGCCTTCACCGATCATCGCCAGCGCGAGATGCGACAGCGGCGCCAGGTCGCCCGACGCACCGACGCTCCCCTGCGACGGTACGGTAGGATGGAGCCGCCGGTTCAACATGTCGACCAGGAGCTCGGGAATCACGGGACGCACGCCGCTGGTCCCGCGCACGAGCACGTTCGCGCGCAGCAGCATCATCGCGCGCACCGCGTCGACCGGCAGGGGGTCACCGACGCCGGATGCGTGACTGCGAATCAGGTTGAGCTGCAGCTGTCGCGCCTGCTCGGCGGGGATGCGGACGTGCGCCAGCTTGCCGAACCCCGTGTTGACGCCGTACATCGTCTGCCCGCGCGCGACCGCGGCTTCCACCGCGTCACGCGACTGCTTCACGCCGCGCAGCGCCCCGGGATCGATCGCGACCGGCGCCTGGCCGCGCGCAACCGCGACGACATCCGCAATGGAAAGCGACCGGCCATCGAGCCTGACGGGGGTGTCGTTCGACATGGGCCAAAAGTAAGGCGCCGGAGCGGCTACCTGCCACTCCGGCGCCTGACTGACCCTGGACGTCCCTATTTCGAGCTTGAAACCCCGGTGCCAGTCGCCATCGCGGTCGACTGCCCGGCACGGACCTGCAGCTCTGGGTTGCCCGGATCAGTTTGGAAGCTCCAGTCGAAGATCAGGTAGTCCCGCCCGACGTGCGTCACGCGGAGCGCGCCGTAGCGCAGCGTCGTGCCTTCCACGATCTGGAAGACGTAGGCATAGCCGGGGACCGCCTGAATCATGTTGCGGGTGTAGCCAGACGCCGGCGCAAAGTCGATCGACGTGAGATCGGCGACCGGCGACGTGCTGTACAGGCGGATCGACGTGCCCGAGAACTCCGGGACGAGCCACAGCGTCGAGTCCGTCGGATCGCGATACACCCAGAAATCGATGCTGCTCAGGTTGCCGCTCTGCACCAGGCCGAGCTCCGCCGACTGCGCGCGGCCGTCGGCGTTCGCGTCCTGCCAGAAGCGGAAGCCGGAGCTGGCGGTGTCTTCCTGGTAGGCGAAGACGAGCGTGTTGCGAGCGTCGGGCCGCGGCGTGTCCTGCCACAGCGGCGACCACAGGCTCTCGTAGCCTTCTCGACTCACCGCCGTCACGCCGAAGCAGCGCGGCACACCGTTCGTCAGGGCGCTGGACAGAAACTCCGGCGCGACGGTCGTGCCTTCGAGCAGCCAGCTCGTGCCGCACAGCCCCGTGTCGAGGTTGTAGTCGGTGCTGTAGATGCGATACCACTTGAAGCGCGTGGGTGCCGCCGCATACGACGTGTCGTCCCATTCGAGATGAATGGCGCCATTCAGCGAAATCGAGGAGAGCCAGGCCGGCGCGACGAGCTGAAGCCGCTCGTCGACGGTGATCACGTTGCTGTTCGAGCTCTCGGTGCCGTCGGTGTTGACCGCCGTGACGACGTACTGCAGATGGGGCACGCCGTTGTCGTGGAACGTGTTGGAGCTGGTTTCGCCGCGGAGCCCGAACGACTCGCTGGTCGACGCCCGCGAGTAAATGCGGTAGCTCGACAGGTCGGGATCCGCGACGTCGTCCCAAATCAGCAATATCCCCAGCGGCCGGCTGGGATCGCCGCTCGGCTCGAGCTGATAGGAGAGGTTGGCGGGCGTGGACGGAATGCCGCCCGATGACATGAACGCGTCATGGCAGGCCGCAGACGCCAGCAGGAGCATGGGCAAGAGCACGCGCATAAGAGCCTCAGGTACGGGGAACGCCCGCTCCTGAAGCACACCGCGTGCCGGAAGCGAAGTCGTGATTTATCAGTGAGTTACGCGAAATGCCCGACGGCGACTGTCCCCCACAGGGGGACAGGTGTGTCTACTGCACGTAGGTGTGCTGATCGTAGTCGAACTTGATGTCCGGCTGGTCGGTGAGCGCGATGTTGAACGTGAAGGAGAAGTTGCCGGCCCCCGTCTTGTAGAAGCCAAAGCTCGCGCGCCAGCGCCGCAGGTCGCGCTGGAAGGTGAGCGAGTGCGAGCCGAACTGCCTCGTGACGAGATCGTACTGGGTGTTCCAGCTCGCGGTCCAGTTGCGTGTCGGGCTGAACGAGAGATTGAGCGACGCGGTCTCTCGTCCCGGAACGTGACGCTGGGCTTGCGTCGTGTCGAAACGGCTCCGCGACATGCTGAGATTGATGCCGAGCGCAAACGCCCGGCCGCCGTAGCCGGCGCCCATGGCGCCGCGGGGGCCATAGGGATCGCGCACGCCACGGTCGTAGCGGCGGTAGTCTGCCGCATTCGAGCCCGCGATCGTATCCGTCGTGGCCGTCGTATCGGCCGTTGGCGCAGCGGCAGCCCGCGGCCGCAAGCCGAACAGCCGTCCCACGCCCTGCAACGTCGCGGGGGTCACCTGAAAGCTCGCATTTACCGACTGCAGGAACGGATCAAATTTCGCGGTGTCGGTGCCGACCTGTCCCTTCCACAGGTCGTGCACGATGCTCAGCTGGAATCCGGGCAGCAGGTCGGAAAGGAACGTGTTGCTGAGGACCTGGGTCCCCCAGCCGACGCGGTGGGGCTGCTTGGCCTGCTCGAAGTTGTAGGCAATCGCGCCCGTGTTGATGCTCAGCAGCTTGATCTTGCGCGGCTCGCGCTCGGCCGCCGTATCGCCGGGGGCGGCCTTGAGCTTCGCCTCGAAGTTCTGGGTGAGACCGATGCTGATCGTCTGCTGCGGATCGCTGCGGCTGTTCAGCAGCCGGCCGGTGGGATCGAGCGCGTGTGCGTAGGCGGAGTCGACCCGCGCGCCCGGGGCATACTGATAGCTGATACTCGGCGCGATGGTATGCCGAATCCGCGAGAACGGCCCGAATCCGGGGAAGAATCCGAAGAACGTCGGCGTGGCGCCCAGCGAGAACGCCAGACGCTTCCCCTGCCGCACGAAATCACCGTGCGTGAATTGATTGCGTAGCATGAACGGCCCGGCGCTCGTCGTATTCAGAATGGCGACCCCGGGCTGCAGCTTCCAGGTCCCGCTGAGCAGTGGCGGCAGGTTGATGCCGGTCGACCAGTCGATTCGCGTGTCGAAGGTCTTGTCGAACAGCACGCGGCGCAACGCGCCGGTGGTGTCGCCCACGATCGGCAGCGCGAACTCCTGCCGGCCGGCCACGCGCGTATCGAGCACCGTGAGGCTGTTGTTCCAGTTCCAGCGGCCCACCCGCAACGGCGTATCGAACGTGATGCTCGTCTGGCGATCGCTATTGAACAGCGACACCGTGTCGGTCGGCAGGCTGTCCCCGGGCGCCGACGGGACGAGCAGCGTGCCGGTGTGAAAATGGAAGCGCTGCTGGTTGGAGTAGCTGAAGCGCGGCGACCAGGTCATCCACGGCGTGATGGCCACGCCGGTCGGCGTCACGCTGATCGTCGGAAACGTCTGCGTCACGTTGTTCTGTGAGAGGTCCTGCGAGCGGCTGCCGCCGATGTTGACCGCACCCCACGAATAGCGCTTGTCGAAATTCAGGTTCGAGCTGACCGTCGACGTGACTTCCCACGGGTTCAGCGAGTTGCGCTGGATCAGGCTGCCGTTGGTGGAGTAGTCGATGTGGGCGTTCAGCGAAGTGCGGGAGTTGAAGCGCTGCGAGTGATTCCATCCGATCCGTGTATTCGTCGCCGGCCGGTCGATCTGTGACATCCGCGAGTAGGTGAACGAGCCGTCCATAGCCCGGTCGATCCAGTGGTACTGGGCCTGGCCGTGAAACTGCACGTACCGGCCGGCAAACCAGTCTCCGGCGAACAGCACGTCCATGTAGTCGTTCACCGCGAAGTAGTAGCCGAAATCAGTGACGTGGCGCGAGTAATGCCGCGTGGGGCGCACGATGTCGTTCAGCCCAAACCGCGGAAACAGGATGCCGCTGCGCCGGCCGCCGCGAATGTCCTGAAAAATGAACGGCAGCCACATGATCGGGACGTCGCGCACGTACAAGACCGCGGGACGCGCGACCATGGTCCGCTTGTTGATCCACTTCACCTGGCCCGCCGCGAAATGGTAGTCGGGCACGGGCTGCGGATCCGACGTGAAGTTCGCGGCGTGCACGTACACCCGTTTCGATCCGGAATCCGCCGCGATGTTGCCGCGCACATACCACTTTGCCCCGCCCTGCTGGAAATCGGTCAACGCATCGCGCACCATCCCGCGGCGCACGCAGGTGTCGTACCGCATCCCCTCGCCGATCAGGACGGTGCCCTGATCGAAGAGATGGGGATCGCCTTCGGCGTTGAGCTGGCAGCTCGCCTCGTGATAGCGAATGGAGTCGGCCTCGAGCTGCGTCCCCTCGCGCTCGACGAACGCCTCGCGTCGCAGGAAAATCGTCTGGCTGTCGCCCAGGACGACGAACGTGTCGGACGTATAGCGCGTCACCCGGAACCCTTCGAGCTTGAGGAGCGAGTCCATGACCGCGTCGGCCGCCGGGAACGAGCGGACGGGACCGGTCGGCAATCCGAGACGCCGCGCCGTCGAGGTGTCGATGCTCTGACCGCCGGGCCGGCGTGTCGTGTCTTGCGTTGCAGCGGGCTTCGCCGTTGTCGTGTCACGAACGGGTCGCGGCCGCACGGGTGCCGGCGGTGGGGGAGGCGGCGGATTCTGCGCGCGGAGTGACGTGGCACCGCTCGCGAGCAGGACCAGGACGAGCGTCACCGTCGCCGCATTCCGGGCGCGCCGGCGACTCGCGACCCAGGCGCACCAAATACTGATCTCGTACAGCAGGAGGAGCGGCACGAGCATCAGCAGCATCGAGACGGCGTCCGGGGGCGTCAGGATGGCGGCGAGGAAAGCCGCAATCACCACCGCATAGCGGCGCTGGCGCGAAAGGAATTGCGGCGTCACGATGCCCAGCGCCGCCAGAATCGTCACGACGAGCGGCAGCTCGGCGATAAGCCCGCAGCCGACCACGAAGGGCACCGCCATGCCGAAGTAGCGGTCGATCGTGATCATCGCGCTCAGGTCGGCGCGCTGGAACCCCAGCAGCACCTTGAGCGCGGCGGGCAGCAGCCACTCGTAGCACGCCGTGGCACCCGCCAGGAATAGCGCCACACCGACGACGAGCGCCGGAACGATCATGCGCTTTTCGCGGTCGTACAACGCGGGCGAGAGAAACGCCCAGATCTGGTAGATCACGATCGGCGAGGCGAGCAGGCAGCCCAGCGCGAACGCCACCTTCAGCGTCAACAAGAACGGCTCGGCGGGGCTCGTGAAGATCAGGCGACCGCCCGGCAGGTATGGGGCGATGGGGCGCTTCAGCACCTCGATGACGTCGACGTGGCCGAGGGCGAACCAGCCCACGACGGTGCCGACGACGATGGCGAGGATGCTCCACAGAATGCGCCAACGCAGCTCCTCGAGATGGTCGAGAAACGGCATCTCTCCGCGTGGCGTCATGGCTCGGTCCGGCGGTCCGGGAAGGCCGTTACGGCTTGAGGCGCTGCTGATTCTGCCGCGCGAGATCCGCCTCGGGTGAGCGCGGATAGCCGGCGATCACTCGGGAGTAGAAGGTGCGCGCCGTCGCCTTGTCGCCGCGCTGCTCGGCGAGGAGACCCAGCTTGTACAGCGCGGACGGAGCGCGCGGAGAGTTCGGGTAGGTGCGCACGAGCTGGTCGTACACCGCCGCCGCGGAATCGGGTGCGCCCTGCTCGAAGCTTTCCCCGATATAGAAGAGCGCGTCGGGCGCCCGCTCGTGCGTCGGGAAGACCCGCAAGAACTCGCGAAATCCCAGTCGGGCAGTCGCAAGACTGCCGCGGCGGTACTGCTGGAGCGAGATGTCGTACATCTGATCGGGACCGGGGCCCGCCGGATTCCCCGACGGTCCGACGGGCGGCGCGCCGCCGGATGTCGCCGGCGCCGTGTTCTGGTCCGGCTGCTGCGAGCGCGCCTCGATGCGTGAGCGCAGCTCGGTGAGACGCTGCTGGCTCTGCCCCGTGAGCTCCTGCACCGTCACGAGCTGTTGCTGCACCGACAGCAGCTCGGTTCGCAAGTCGCCGCGCATCTGGACGAGATAGGCCTGCTGCGTGGCGAGCGCCTGTTGCAGCAGACGGACGGCGGCCAGGATCGTATCCCGCTCCGCCGCCCGCGCGGTATCGCTCTTCGCGAGGTCCGATCGCAAAGCCTGAACCTGGAGCTCGACCTTCCGGACGTCCCCTTTCAGGGCGCAGCCGGCGACGAGCCCCAGCGTCAGGACCAGCGTGCTACGGGCGACGGAGATTGTCACCACCCGCCGTCACTTCGAACTCGTCGCGCCGGTTCTGCGACCATGCCGATTCGTCATGGCCGTCCACCAGCGGTTTTTCCTCACCCCAGGACTGCGTTTCGATGCGGCTCGCATCGATGCCGTGGCTCACGAGATATTGCTTCGCGGCCTGCGCCCGGCGATTGCCGAGGGCCAGGTTGTATTCGTCGGACCCGCGCTCGTCGCAGTGGCCGCCGATCCGGATCTTCAGATCGGGGTTCGCCTGCAGGATCGCGACCTTCTGGTCGAGCGTCGCCATGTCGTCTTGGCGCACGGACGACTTGTCGAGATCGAAGTGAATCATCGCCGCGAGCGTGCTGCGCACCTCGTCGGACGCGCGCGACAGCGCGGCCAGCGAATCGGCCTCCCGCTGACGCCGCACGCGCTCCGCTTCCTCCTGCGCCGCGCGATTCGCGGCGTCAATCGAGTCCTGACGCGCCCGCTCCGCCGCGGCGGCGGAATCCGCATTGGGCTGCGGTGCCGTTTGCGGCGGCGGATTCTTGCCGCACGACGCGCCTGCGATCACGGCAGCGCCCAGGCCAAGCGCGAGGAGCAACGATACCGATTTCATCCTGTCTCTCCGATCAGGGGGTGGAAGAAGTAGCCTCCGAGAGGCGCGGCGACCACGACGGCAAACGCGCCCCGCTCTGCTGCAGCAGTGGCCGGATTCGCCCGGTGTCGAGATCGATGATCCACAACTGGCGGTAACCCGACCGGTCGGAAACAAAGGCGAGATGGCGGCTGTCGGGGGCCCACGTCGGATCCTCGTTGCGCCCTACCGAGGTGAGCTGCCGGACCGTGCGGGTCCGCACGTCCAACACGAACACCTGCAGTGTGCCCGCCACGTCCCGGTGAAACGCCACCGATTGCCCGTCGGGCGACCACTCCGGCGCATTGGACGCACCCGTCACGCCATAATCGAACGGTGCGAACAACTGCTGGTCCGTCCCGTCCGCCGCCATCACATAGATCTGCGGCAGACCCGGTCGCGTCGAGACAAATGCGATCCGCTGACCGTCTGGGCTGAACGTCGGGGACAAGTTGTCAGAAAAGCGCCCCACGGTCAAGCGGCGTAAACAACAGTTGTTCTTCACGTTAATCGTGTAGATGTCGGTGCCGTCCTCCGTCGCACGACTGAACGCGAGGGTCTGCCCATCGGGCGAGAACGCCGGGGTGAAGTCGAGCGCCGTTCCGGTGGTCGACACCGCGGTCCGCTTCCCGCCATTCATCTCCTGCAAATACAGCCACCCTTTACCCGCCTGGAACTCCATATACGCGAAGTGACGGCCGTCGGACGACCAAGCCGGAGACATCGCCTGGCGGTCCGTGGACGAGACGAGCTTCTGATCGGCGCCGTCCTGATCGATTTGATACACCTTGCCGTCTTTGACGAACAGAATGCGCGTCGCCGCAATCCCCGGCGTGCCGAGCGCGGCCTGCAGCGCCTGATCGGCGAGCCGATGGACCGCCAGGCGAAACCCGGGATCACCGGCCGGCGGCAGCACCGCGCGGACGGTGCGCCGCACGCTCGCCGCGGCGACGTCGTGCAGCGTGGCGACCGTCGTGTCGCCCGCCGCGGTGATGTCGAGCGCAAAGTCGGCGCCGAGCGCCTGATACAGCGGATAGTTGAGCGTGGAGCCGGCTTGTGCGCCACCGCTGGGACTCGCCCCAGTCCCGCGTCTCGTTCCCGACCTGCTGGACGTCTGCGGCGCCGTTGGCGAGGCCAGGCGAATCGAGTCGCCGCCGGGCAGCGTGATCACCTCGAAGCGATCGCTGTAATCGAGATCGCGTCCGATGATCGCGCGCACGGAGTCGAGGCCCATGCCCTTGCGTGGCAGCATGACGAGGCCCGGGCGCACGCCGGGGCGATACACGATGCCGATCCGAACGCCGCGGTCGATCGTCGACGTGTCTTGCGATGCGAGCCTGCACGTCGGCACGACGGCAAGCGCGCATGCCAATAAGATCAATCGTGCCGACGTGCGGTCGTGCCGACCGGTCATTGCCGCTGCCCCGAGAAGTAGAAGCGAACGAACAGGACGTCGGACTGCCAGCCGTCCGGCAGCGTGCCGAACGCCTTGAACCGTCCCGCTTCCTCGACGGCGCCCTGCGCTTCCAGGTCGAACGCGAAATTCCCGGAGCGCCGAATGAACTGCAGATCGGTGACCGAGCCGTCGCGGTGCACGAAGAACGAGACCTCCGCCTCGAGCGGCGTGCTTTGCGCGGGCCGCTGCCAACGGCGCAGCACCTGCGACACGATGTTCTGCAGGTACTCGGGGAACGGGAACGCCACGCCCTCGGTGCTCACCGTCGCGACGTCGTTGCCGGTCGACGGCTTCTCTCCCGGCAGCGGCTGATTTTGCGACGTGGTGCGCGGCGCGGCTTCGCGCTGCGTCTGATCGCGCGTGGGCGGCGGCGTGGCGCGTGACACGGTGCTCTGCGGATGTTTCGCGGCCGGGACGGGTGCCGGCCGCTCCTCCGCCGGCCGGTCGACCGCGGGCGGCGCCTTGCGCGTCTCCATATCCGGGGCCGGCGCGGCAACCAGGTGGACCCGGTAGGTCGGCGGCAGCCGTTTCGGTCCGCCCGGCCCGGCGAACAGCGCGACGACCGCCACGCCGTGCACCACCAGTGTTCCCGTCAGTGCCATGCCCACCGGCGCTGGATTGCCGCGTCCTCTCATCGGTTGATCGTCTCCGGTTCGGCCACGAGCCCAACGTCCTGCACACCGGCGCCGCGAATCACGGCGAGGACCTGCACGACGCGGGCGTACGCCACGCGCCCATCGGCCCGCAGATACACCCCGGTCGGTCGTTTCGTTCGCACAAAGGCCGGGAACGTCGCCTCGAAGTCGTCATATGAGAGCGCCGATTGGTCGAGATAGATCTTGCCGTCGGCATCCACGGTGACGACGAGGCCCTGCTTGGGCTCGATCGCGCGTACTTGCGCGCGCGGCAATCGTACGTCCACCCCGCCCTGCATGATCGGCGCGGTGATCATGAAAATGATGAGCAGCACGAACGCGACGTCGACGAGCGACGTGACGTTGATGTCCGCATTGAGCGGCAGCTCGCCGTGCCCGCGCAGGCCGCCGCCGCCGCTGAGGAGACCGGCCATTAAATCCGTCCTTCCCGCGCGAGCGTGCCGACGATCTCCTGCGCAAAGCCCTCGAGCTCACCGGCGAAGAGGCCGAGCCGGCTCACGAAGATGTTGTAGGCCATGACCGCGGGTACGGCGACCGCGAGCCCACCGACCGTCGTGACGAGCGCTTCGGCGACGCCCGGCGCCACGGCGGTGATGTTGCCCGATCCGCCGACCGCGATCCCGATGAAGGCATCCATGACGCCGAGCACGGTGCCGAGCAGCCCGAGCAGCGGGCTGACCGATCCGAACGTCGCGAGCCAGGGAATCCACCGCGCCGCGGTGTCGCGCTCGGCGGCAACCTCTTTGGCGAGCACCATGCGCAGCGCCTCGAGCTGCGTGCCGGTCAGCGCGGTCGGTCCCGTCGCCAGCGCGACGTCGGGCGCGGAGGCGCGGGTCTTGAGACTGCCGGGCTTCAGCTCCGAGAAGAAATGCACGCCTTCGCGCAGCAACCGATTGTAGGGAGACGGCGGCAGGCGCATCGCGGCATGATAGGCGTCCTCGAGCCGGGGTGCCTTCTCGACTTCGGCGAGGAAGCGGTCGCCGAGCTGCCGCATCCGCCGGAACTGCCACCATTTCAGAACGATCAAGTACCACGAGACGAGCGAGAACACCGCCAACACGCCCAGCACGAACTGTGTCTCGCGGCTGGACGTGAGCACCAGCTCCCACGGCGTCGTCGGGATCGCTCCGCGAACCTGTAGTAGCACCTAACCTCCTCGGTAGCCCTGCGGGTGCGCTTTATGCCAGCGCCATGCGCTGTCCAAAATCTCGTCGAGATCCGAATGCGACGCGCGCCAGTCCAATACCTCCGCCGCTCGCTGCACGGCGGCTACGAGGACCGGCGGATCGCCGGGACGTCGCGGCTGCTCCCGCTCCGGAATCGCCTTGCCGGTCACCCGCCGGGCGGCGTCGATCACCTGCCGCACGGACCGTCCCGCGCCCGTGCCGAGATTCACCGCGACCGGAGTGCCGCGCGGCACGGGGACATCGAGCGCCCGGACGTGCGCGTCGGCGATGTCGATCACATGCACGTAATCCCGCACGGCGCTGCCGTCCGCAGTCGGATAATCGGTCCCGAACACGTCGACGGCCGGACGTACGCCCAGCGCCGCGGCCAGGACGTTGGGGATCAGATGCGTTTCCGGCTCGTGATCCTCACCGCGCGCGCCCGTCGCCCCGGATGCATTGAAATACCGAAGGCTCACGACTTCCAGTCCCGTGCGCGGCGCCATCTCCACCAGCAGTCGCTCGAAGTCGCGTTTGGTCTCGCCGTAGGGATTGACCGGCCGCTGCGGCGTGTCCTCCGTGATCGGCACGACCTGTGGATGGCCATACACCGCACAGGACGACGAGAACACGAACCGTCGCACACCGGCCGCGGCAGCCGCGTCCAACAGTACACGGCCCGCCGCGACGTTGTTGGTCACATACATCCCGGGCTGCGCGACCGATTCCGCGACCAGCGCATACGCGGCGAGGTGGACGATGGCCTCGATCCGCTCGCGCTCGAGCAGCGCGGCCACGAGCTCACGATTCCCCACTCCGCCCTGCACGAAGGCCGCGCCGCGCGCCACCGCGGCCTGATGGCCCCGGCTCAAGTCGTCCAGCACGACGACGTGGCGCCCCCCACCGCGTTCGAGCAGCTGATCGACGACCACACTCCCGATGTACCCTGCGCCCCCTGTGACCAGGACACGGCGGAATTGCGTCACGCCGGTGGCTCCAATCCGAACAGGCGGCGCAGGGCCTCGAGCAGACCGTAGCCGCGACCCTCTTCGGCCGCCGCCTTCAGGGCGATGGTGGGATGATGCAGGAATTTGTTGAGCAGCGCCTGGCTGAACTGCTCGACCTGCGCGCGATCGTCGGGACTGAGATGCGCAAGATGGCGCAGCGCCCGCTCGAGCTCCGCCGCGCGCAGCGCCTCCATCCGACTCCGCAGCTCTTTGATCGTCGGCACGACGCCCAGCCCGCCGTACCACGACCAGAACAGGTCCGTCTCCTCTTCGACAATCCGCTCGGCCGCCGGGACCTCATCGCGCCGCCGCGCCGTTGCCTGCGCGGCGACGGTCTGCAAATCGTCCACGTCGTAAAGGAAGACATTCTCGAGCTGCGCGATCGCGGGATCGACGTCACGCGGCACTGCGAGATCGAGAATGCACAGCGGCTGCCCCGGCGCCCGCGGATCACGGCGCCCACCCGCTCCCACGTCACAACGGCGTGCGGGGCGGCGGTCGAGCACAACGCGATGTCCACCGACGCGAAATGCGGCCAGGCTTCGTCGAGGGATAGGGCACGGCCGCCGAGACGTTCGGCGATCGCCCGCGCGCGCTCATGCGTGCGATTGGCAACAAGCGTCACCTGCACGCCTTCGTCCGACAAGCACTTGGCCGAGAGCTCCGCCATGTCGCCGGCGCCGAGGATCAGCGCGGTGCGGCCGGCGAGATCGCCGAAAATCTTGCCTGCCACCGCGACGCCGGCCGACGCCGCCGACGCCGTGCCCATGCCCAGGCTCGTCTCCGTGCGTACCCGCGAGCCGACGTGCAGGGCGCTCTGGAACAGCCGGTGCAGCACGGGACCGGCTTGCGCGCGTGACGCTTCCCACGCCTCGCGGACCTGTCCCTGGATCTGTGATTCGCCGAGAATCATGGAGTCGAGTCCCGACGAGACGCGGTAGAGGTGGCGGACCGCGTCGCGGTCGCGCTCGATGTAGCCGTACTCGCGCGCACCGCCCGGCGGCACGGCCGGCAATCGCTCACCCAGCAGCGACCAGACGACGTCGAGCGAGGGCTCATCGTCCGCGACGAGATAGAATTCCGTGCGATTGCAGGTCGAGAGCAGGACGCCCCCGCTCGCCCCCGCGGCCATGACGCGCGCCAGCGCGGCGGGGACCTCGTGCGCGCCGTGCGCGAACCGCTCCCGCACGTCCAGCGGGGCAGTCCGATGATTGACGCCCAACACCTTGATTCCCATGTCAGGGATCACAGGAACCGTTCGGCGCCGGGCTGCACGAGCTTCAGCGCCGCATAGACGAGGAGTACGGCCGAAAAGCCCGCGATGCTCGCGACGGCCGCGCGCCGGCCGGCCCAGTGTCGCACGACGCGGACCCACACCGCCCACCCCAGGACGACCCACGTGAAGATGCCCCAGACGATCTGCGCCTTGGCGACGTGTAACCCGCCCGAGAATCGCGCGCCGTACCCGAGCGCGAGGAGGACGCCGAGCGTCAGCGCCGGGAAGCCGGCGACGAGCGCGAACCGGTTCAGTTGATCGAGCCGCTCGAGCGGCGGCAAATACTGGAAGATCTGGCCGAACCGCCGGGCCTTGAGCTCGCGGAACTGCAGCAGATACAGCGCCGCCGCGATGAACGCGAGCGCCATGAGGGCGACGCCCATCACGCTCAGCGCGACATGCAACACGAACCACGTGTTGCGTCCTGCCGCAATCTGCGGCTCGCCGCCCGGCGTGAGTCCGCTCAGAATCGCGAGGCCGACGAGTCCGGTCGCGAGCGGTCCCGCGAAGAATGCGACGGCGGAACCCTTGAGCAGACGCTCGCTCGCCAGCTGCAGGAGGACGAGGCACAACGCCAGCATCGACAGCGCCGGACCGAGCCCGACGAGCGTGAGCTGCGAGAGGCCGACGACATGCACCGCCGCGCCCGCACACGGAATCGCGATCATCAGCGCGCGCGGCGGCTGACGCAGCCCGGTGAACGGCGCCAGCGCCAGCGCCGTCGCCAGGCCGTACAGCGCGAGCGTGATGAGATGGAGAGTGACGATCACGGCCGAGACCGGCCGGGCCCGCACCAGATGGAGGCGAGGGCCCGGCCGCCTGTCAGGAGGGCATCTTCTTGACGAGCCGCACCGGCAGGCCGCGGTCGAGCGACGGATTCATCAGCTGCAGCAACAGACCCGTGGACGACCGCTCGCGCGTGTGCACGATCATCATGACGGCGCGGACTTCCTCGGAGGCGGCACCGGCGTAGGTTCCTGCCGGCTTGTATACCTCGAAGATGTCGCCGAGCGCCACGCCGTCACGTTTGCCCTTGTCGATGAAGAAGAACTGCTGCGCGCCGGCAATCGGATGCGGGTCGCGGCCTTCGAGCAGCTTGCCGGTGAGGCCCTTGTCGACCGGCGTCGGGCGAACCTGGCCGGGATCGCGGAACGGCTCGAGCGGCATCGCGAGATGCCCTTCGTGGATCCGGGCATACTGCGCGACGACTTCCGCGAGGACCTGCTGTTCTTCGACCTTCGTCACGCGCGCAATCCCGATGGGAATCACCACGTCGCCCCACTGACCGTACTCCAGGCCGCGATCGACGCGCGCGAGGAGCAGCGAGTCGCCGACGTGATAGGACGCGTTGCGCGGCGGCGCGATCGCGAGTTCCTCGAACGTCGTGGCCGACGTGCGCTCCGACAGACGATGAATCGCCGGCGTCGCCGTGGCCCCGAGCACCTTCGCCCACGGCAGCCGCTCCGTCTCGCTCAGGAATCCCGACGCATAGAACTCGCCGGCCCGCAGCGGATGATACGGTTGATGCGTGTAGGCGCGTAGCACGTCCTGCACGGCCTGCTGCGTCGTCGGCCGGCGGTCGAACATCGTTTCATAGGTTTCCGCCACGGTCGGCGGCGGCGCCTCGACGGCGAGCTGCGTCGTGTCGGCGGGAATCGTGTCGATCGGCGCCGTCGTCGTATCGAGCGGCACGACCGCGGCGACGGTGTCGCCGGCGCCGGTAGTCGGCGTGGCGCGCACCGTGTCCGCGGCGGCAGCGGTCGTATCCTGCGGGACGGTGACGACGGTGTCGCCGCCCTGCGCGACGACCTGCACCTCGGAGAGATTCAAGACCTCGCCCGGATAGATCCAGTGCGGGTCTTCGACGACGGCGGTATTGAGGCGGTAGATCTCGGGCCAGAGCAGCGGATCGTTGAAGTACATCTGCGCGATGGACCAGAGGGTCTCACCGCGGGCGACCGTATGACTGCTGGGAACCTGGCCCTGGAAGCCGCCGACGGTCTGGGCGGAATCCACGATCTGCGTCGTTGTATCCCGGTGTTGCGTAGTGTCCCGGTGCTGCGTGCTGTCCTGCGCCGGCGACACTCGCCACAAGAGCGGCAATGCCGCCAGGGCCAGTACGACAGCGCGCTCAGAACGGCAGATCGTCGTCCTCCTCATCCAGCGCCTCCGGGAACGCGTCGAGCGATTCGGGAGCTTTGCCGCCGGCTTCAGCGGCGCCACCCGCCCGTGCAGCCCCTGCTCCAACCGGGGCTGCTCCCCCTCTCGAACCCAGCATGATCAGCTCGCGCGCGATGATTTCCGTGACGTAGCGCGTCTGCTTGTTGTTGTCTTCCCACGTGCGGTACTCGATCCGGCCTTCGATGTAGACTTTGTCGCCCTTCTTCAGGTACTTCTCGCACACATCGGCCAGACCGGAGCCTTCCTTGCTGTTATTCCAGCAGATCACTCGATGCCAATCCGTCTTTTCCTGCTTCTCCCCGCCCTTCCCGGTCCACTGCCGACTGGTCGCCACGGAGAGGGTGGCTACCCGCGAACCGTTGTTCGTACTGCGCACCTCGGGATCGGCACCCAAGTTCCCGATCAGCGTGACCTTATTGAGACTGCGGCTCACAACAACCTCCGGCGATTATGCGGGTTTGGGTCCAAGGGTGCCCAACACTATATAAATCGCAAGTCGTTCTGTCAATCAAAGATACGCCACCTGTATCAAAGTTATGCATCACGTCGCAGCACGATGGCATCCTCCACCGGGCGGCGGTAATACTCCCGCCGCCGCCCGACCTCCCGAAAGCCGTGGGCAGCGTACAGGGCACGGGCGGCGGCGTTGGACTCGCGTACTTCGAGGTAGACATGGACGACGCCGCGCTGGGCGAGCGCGTCGATCGCACGCTGGACGAGGTCCCGGCCCAGCCCGCTACGTCGCTCCGACGGGAGGACCGCCAAATTCAGGATGTCGCCCTCATCCGCGGCGTTCAACGCAACCACATAGCCCGCGACTCCCTGGCCGTCACCCTTGTCCGCGACGAGAAAGAGCGCCCCGCGCGTGATGCAGTCGCGGAAGTCCTGCGTCGACCACGGATCGGGAAAGACGTCCTGCTCGATCGCGTGAACAGGCGGCACGTCCGCGAGCTCAGCGGGACGGATGCGGTAACGGACGGCCGTGGCTTGCCTCCCATTTGACCTGCGCTTCGGCGGGACGACCGTAGACCGGTTCGCTCGCTGCACCGTCACCGATCGCGCGGCGGGTGCCGTCGTAGGCGAAGAGCGCGAGCAGCGACACGGCGAGCGCAGGCAGCTCGCCGAGGCCCACTGCCGCCCTTCCCGTCCACTTCTGAACCTCATCGCCGTAGCGTTCAGCGCCATCCCCGACGGCCAGCAACGGCGTTCGCGGTGATCGCGCGGCGAGCTCCGCGACGGTCAGCACCGACGGAGCCACGAGGATCTTCACGGTATCCTCACCGAACTGGTAGACCGCTCCATAGACCTGGCCGCGCAGCGCGTCGTAACAGGCGGCGACCGTTTCGGCTCCGGCCGCATGCGCGGCGGCGAGCAGCGAGGGAATCGCGATCAGCGGGACCTGGCGTTCCTGAATCAGACCCTTCGCCGCGGCCCAACCAATCCGCAAGCCCGTAAAGCTGCCGGGTCCATCGGCGACGATGATTCCCGCGAGCTGATCGAGCCGCACGCCGGACGACCGCAGCACCTCGTCGAGCAGCGGGACGATTTGCGCCGCGTGCTGACGCGCGCCGCGCACCGACCGAGCGACTGTCCCCGCCCGTGTGCTGACGGCGACGCTCGCGACGTCGGTCGCGGTATCGATCGCGAGCCAGTAGGGATTCATCGGGCCGCGCGCTCTTCGATGACGCGGCGTGACGGATCGGAGTCGTACGACAGCTGGAAGTGGGTATCGAGCGGCGGCGCCCACGGGCCCGCGCGCTCCGGCCATTCGATGAGCACGATCGCGCTCTCGCGGATCATGTCGTCGAAGCCGAGATCGCGCGCGTCCTCGGGGCGGCGCAGGCGATAGCAGTCGACATGGTAGACCGGCGTCGCAGCGGCGTCGTAGTGGTGCACCAGCGCGTAGGTGGGGCTCGTGGCGCGCGCGGTGGCGCCGAGGCCACGGCAGATCGCCTGCACGAGCGTAGTCTTCCCGGTGCCCAGCTCGCCCGACAACCCGATGACGGCCGGGGCGGTCAGGCGGCGGCCGAGCTCCTCACCGAACCGGTTGAGCTCGGTCGCGGAGAGCGGCTGGGGCATCGGCTTTGAGCTCGAGGAGCTGATCGCGGAGGACCGCCGCCAGCTCGAAGTCGAGCTCTTCGGCGGCCGCCTGCATCTGCTGCTCGAGCATCGTGATGAGCGTTTCGCGCTCGGCGGCGTCGGCGGGGCGGCGCAGCGCGGCCGTGGCGGCCTTGGGCACCCGCGCATCGGCGACGCGCGTGACGAAGCGGATATCGCCGACCGATTTGACGATCGAGCGCGGCGTGATGTTGTGCTCGGCGTTGTAGGCGATCTGCGTTTCGCGCCGGCGGTTCATTTCCTGCAATGCGCGCTCCATCGAGCCGGTGACGCGATCGGCGTAGAGAATCGCCCTGCCGTTGAGATTGCGCGCCGCGCGGCCCACCGTCTGAATGAGCGAGCGGTCCGAGCGCAGGAATCCTTCCTGATCGGCGTCGAGCACGGCCACGAGCGACACCTCGGGCAGGTCCAATCCTTCGCGCAGCAGATTGATCCCGACCAGCACGTCGAACTCGCCGAGCCGCAAGCCCCGGATGATTTCGACGCGCTCGATCGCGTCGATTTCCGAATGCAGGTAGCGCACGCGCACGCCGTGCTGCTGCAGATAGTCCGTAAGATCCTCGGCCATGCGCTTGGTCAGCGTGGTCACGAGCACGCGCTCGTTCTTCTTTTCGCGGAGCCGGATCTCGCTGAGCAGATCGTCCACCTGGCCGGCGACGGGACGGATCTCGACCTCCGGATCCACGAGCCCGGTCGGGCGGATGATCTGCTCGACGATGACGCCGCCGGACAGCCGCAGCTCGTCCTGGCCGGGCGTCGCGGACACGAACACCATGCGCGGCACGAGCTGGAAGAATTCGTCGAACCGCAGCGGCCGGTTGTCGAGCGCCGAGGGCAGCCGGAAGCCGTAGTCCACGAGCGTCTGCTTGCGCGAGCGGTCGCCCTCGTACATGGCGCCGAGCTGCGGCAGGGTCTGGTGCGATTCGTCGATGATGCAGAGGTAGTCGTCGGGGAAGTAGTCGAGCAGGCAGGCGGGCCGCTCGCCGGCCTGACGGCCGCCGAAATGCCGCGAGTAGTTCTCGATCCCCGCGCACCGCCCCACTTCCATCAGCATGTCGATGTCGAAATGCGTGCGCGACTCGAGCCGCTGCGCCTCGAGCAGCTTGTTCTGCGCCCGCAGCTCGGCGAGCCGCTCCGCGAGCTCGGCGCGAATCCGGGTCACCGCGCGCTCGATCGTCGCGCGTTGCGT
This sequence comes from Gemmatimonadales bacterium, assembly GCA_036522875.1. Taxonomy (GTDB): domain Bacteria; phylum Gemmatimonadota; class Gemmatimonadetes; order Gemmatimonadales; family GWC2-71-9; genus 20CM-2-65-7. The sequence continues at coordinate 85,740 of DATDEZ010000014.1, forward strand.
GACGAAGTGCGTCGCCGGATAAATCGCGGACTTCTCCATCTGCTTGATCACGTTGCCCGTGAGGGGGTCGATCTTCGCAATGCGCTCGATTTCGTCGCCCCAGAACTCGATCCGCACGGCCTGCTCGTCATAGGCGGGAAAGACTTCGACGGTATCGCCGCGCACGCGGAACGTGCCGCGCTCGAATCCGATGTCGTTCCGCTGATACTGCACCGCGACCAGATCGGCCAGCAGCTCGTCGCGAGCGCGCTGCTGGCCTTTCTGCGCCGTAACCAGCAGCTCACGATACAACTCGGGGTCACCCAGGCCGTAGATGGCCGACACGCTGGCGACGATGACGACGTCGTCGCGCTCCATGAGGCTCGACGTCGCCCGCAGCCGCAGCCGCTCGATGTCGTCGTTGATCGAGGAGTCTTTGGCGATGTACGTGTCGGTGGACGGCACGTACGCCTCGGGCTGGTAGTAGTCGTAGTAGGAGATGAAGAACTCGACCGCGCTCGAGGGGAACAGCGCCTTGAGCTCGCCGTACAGCTGCGCCGCCAGCGTCTTGTTGTGCGAGAGCACCAGCGTCGGCTTGCCGAAGTTCGCGATGGCGTGCGCCATCGTCATCGTCTTCCCCGAGCCCGTCACACCCAACAGCGTCTGGTACTTGTCGCCGCGCAGGAGGCCGGCGGTCAGCTCGCGAATGGCGCGAGGCTGATCCCCCGCCGGCGGCGGTGCGTTTCCGAGCTCGAACGGCATAGTACGGGAAAGCTAACCGACGACGACTTCGGCGGGACCGCTCGAATCGCGCCGGGCGATCTCCGTCACGCCTTTCACCTTGCGGACGGCCCGCAGGACCTTGTGGAGATGGCTGTGGTTTTCGACCTCGACCAGCACCGACCCGAACACCACGCCGTCCTTGGACGCGAGCTCGGCGCTCCGGATGTTGGTCCCCGTGCCGCTGATCGCCTCGCAGATGTCGGCGTACAGGCCGCGGCGGTCCTCGCCGCTCACCGCGAGGCGCACGACGAACGTCTCACCTTCCACCTCGCGCCAGTCGATCTCGACGCGCCGCTCCTCGTCACCGGACAGGGTCAGCAGGTTCGGGCAATCGTTGCGGTGGATCGAGATGCCGCGCCCCTGGGTGACGTAGCCAACCACGGGGTCGCCGGGCACGGGCTGGCAGCACTGCGCGTACCGCACCATCAGGCCCTCGACGCCGTGAATCTTGATCCCCCGCCCCAGCCGCAGCCGCTCGATGACGCGGCCGAACGCGGTCGGCTTGGGCGTCTGCTGCGCCTCCGGCGGCAGGTCGGGATACAGCGCGCTGATCACTTGCCCGATCTGCACGTCGCCGCGGCCGATCGCCGCCTCGACCTGCTCGGCTTCGGCCAGCGAGAGGGATTCCGCGGCCCGGGCCAGCTGCTCGGACGTCGGCAGGTCGAGCCGGCGTTTGCGGACTTCGCGCGCCAGGATCTCGCGGCCCAGCGTCACGCTGCGCTCCTGCTCTTCCTGCTTGATCCATTGCCGGATCTTCTGGCGCGCGCGGCCGGTCTGGACGTGCGCCAGCCAATCGCGCGACGGCTTCGCCTGCGGGCTCGTCAGGACCTCGATCGTGTCGCCGTTCCGCAGCGGCCGGTGCAGCGGCGAGATCCGGCCGTTCACCCGCGCGCCGTTGCAATGCTGCCCCACCTCGGTGTGCACCATGAACGCAAAGTCGAGGGGCGTCGCGCCCTTCGGCAGCCGTTTCACGTCGCCCTTCGGCGTGAAGACGAAGATCTCGTCCTGATAGAGGTCGATCTTCAGGAACTCGAGGAATTCCTCGGGGGTGTGCGCGTCCTGCTGCAGCTCGATCAGCTGCCGGAACCACGACAGGTGGTGGTCCAGCTCGTCGGGACGCTTCCCGTTCTCCTTGTAGAGCCAGTGCGCCGCGATACCGTATTCCGCCGTGCGATGCATGTCGCGCGTGCGGATCTGGATTTCGTACAGCTGCCCGCCGGGCCCGAACACGGTGGTGTGCAGCGACTGATAGCCGTTGGACTTCGGGCTCGCGATGTAGTCCTTGATCCGCTCCTGCAGCGGCGTCCAGGTGTGATGGATGATGCCGAGGACGTGGTAGCAGTCGGTGATGGAGTTGACCAAGACGCGGACCGCGAGCAGATCGTAGATCTCGTCGAACGGCTTGCCGCGCTTTTTCATCTTCTTGAAGATGGACCAGAGATTCTTCGGGCGCCCCACGATCTCCCAGCCGACGATGCCCGCGCGCCGCAGCTCGTCGGCGAGCGGCGCTCGCATGCGCTCGATCGTGCGGTCGCGCTCGACCTTGCGCGACTTCACGTGCCGGGAGAGCTGCTTGTAGTCGTCGGGCTCGAGATACTTGAAGGCCAGGTCCTCGAGCTCGGCTTTCACGCCCGCCATGCCGAACCGGTGCGCCAGCGGCGCATAGAGCTCGCGCGTCTCCTGCGCGATGCGCCGCCGCTTCTCGGCCGGCAGCGGATCGAGCGTGCGCATGTTGTGCAAGCGATCGGCCAGCTTGATGATGATGACGCGGGCGTCGCGCGCGACCGACATCAGCAGCTTGCGGTAGTTCTCCGCCTGCTCTTCGGCGGTCGACCGGAAGGTCAGCGCCTTGATCTTGGTCAGGCCGTCGACGAGATCGGCGACCTCGTTGCCGAAGTCTTTGCGCAGGTGCTCGAGCGTGACGTTCGAGTCTTCGACGACGTCGTGCAGCAGCGCGGCCGCGATCGTCGTGGTGTCCATCTGCTGCTCGGCGAGAATGGTCGCGACAGCCACGCTGTGCGAGACGAAGTCGTCGCCCGAGAGCCGCTTCTGCCCGTGGTGCGCCTGGGCGCTGATCTGATAGGCGCGCGACAGGACGCCGAGGTCGAGGCGGTCGTGCTGCGCCGCCACCGCCTTGGCCAGCTCCGGCGCGAGCATCGGTGCTCCCGCCGTGCTCGTCACAACAGCCCTGCCTCCGCGAAGCTCACGTACCGCTCTCCTCCGCCTCCACCGACGATCACGTGGTCGTACACCGGGAGATCGAGCAAGCGGCCGGCTTCGACCAGCTGGCGCGTCACCGCGCGATCGTCCGCCGACGGCGTGGGATCACCGCTCGGATGATTGTGCACTACGATGATGCCCGCCGCCGCCTCGGCGATCGCCGCCCGAAACACCTCGCGCGGATGCACGAGCGAGCTGTTCAGGATCCCCCGCGTGATCAGCAAGTCCGCCAAAATCTGACTCTGGCTGCCGAGCGCCAGGACGTGGAATTCCTCCACCGCCAGGTCGCGCAGCCGGACGCCGTAATAGCGTTGCACGTCGCCCGGCCCGCGAATGCGCTCGATCGGCGGCTCGGACTCCACCGTTACCCGCCGGCCCAGCTCCAGCGCCGCGGCCAGCCGTGCGGCCTTTGTCCGTCCCACCCCGGGAATCTGAGCCAGTTCCGCCCACGGCCTCGTGGCGAGACGGCGGAACGACCCGTCAGCCCGGGCCAGAATCGCGCCCGCGACCGATAGCGCATCATGACCACGGGTGCCTGTCCCTAGGAGAATGGCCAGGAGCTCTTGGCTCGTCAACGCGCCCGGGCCTACGGTCCAGAAACGCTCGCGCGGACGGTCCTGCTGGAGGTGCTCGGAAAGGCGGAGGGCCATTCAGCCAACCTACTGCTGCAGCCCTGCGGATTGGTACCGAAACAACGCGACGCGGTTACGCCGCAGCGCCGTGGCACTTCTTGAACTTCTTGCCGCTCCCGCAGGGGCATGGATCGTTGCGGCCGACGCCGGCGTACGGATTCGTCGCAAACGCGGGCTCGGTCACTCCGCCCTTCCCGCGCTGGACGGACGGCGGGGGCGGCTCGTTGCCTGTGACGAGACCGTCGGCAGACGGTTTCGATGCCACCATCGGCGTCGTGGGACGGCGCGACGGGCCGGGCAGACCGCCGGCGGGACCGGTGACGCCGCGACCGGGCGCGCGCGGACCGCCCTGACTGCCGGGCGAGGGGGGGGGGCCTATCTCGATCTGCAGCTTGAGCCAGCGCTCGGCGAACGTCGCCTGCAGATCATCCATCAACCCGACGAACATGTTGTACGCTTCTTCTTTGTACTCGACCAGCGGGTCTTTCTGACCCCAGGCGCGGTAGTAGATGCCCTCGCGCAGCTGGTCGAGGTCGTACAGATGATCGCGCCACTTGTCGTCGACGACGGTGATCGTGATTTGCGACAGCGCCTGCTCGCCCAGTTTGGCCGCGCCGACTTTGCGTTCGACGTCCTGGAGGTAGTCGAGCTTGGCCTGAAAAGCCGCTCGACCGGCGGCGTGAGCCGCGCGCAACAGCTCGTCACGACTCCTGATCTTCGTCGGATCGGCGAGGTCCGCAATGGAGATCATGAATTTCTGCATCAGCTCCGTTTCAATCAGCGCGCGGTCCCACTGTCCGGGGTCATCATACTCGGCGAGCAGGCTGTCGACCTCATGTTCGACCGCGGCGTCGATCATCCGTTGCGCTTCGGCCTTCAGCTCCTCGCCGCCCTCGAGCGCGTAGAGCCGCTGCGAGTAGATCACTTCCCGCTGCTTGTTCATGACGTCGTCGAACTGCAGCAGCCGTTTGCGCTGCTGGAAGTTCTGGAGCTCGACGCGTTTTTGCGCCTGGCCGATCGCGGCGGTCACCCACGGATGGGTGATGACCTCGCCCTCTTCGGCGCCGGTGCGATCCATGATGCGCGCGATCCGGTCGGAGCCGAACAGGCGCATCAGGTCGTCCTCGAGTGAGAGGAAGAAGATGCTCTCCCCCGGATCGCCCTGGCGTCCCGAGCGGCCGCGGAGCTGCCGATCGATGCGCCGCGCCTCGTGCCGCTCCGTACCGATGATGACGAGACCGCACGGCGGATCTTCGTTGCACTTGTGCTCTTTCAGCTGCTCGGCCGAGAAGTCCGGCTTTTCGAGCAGCTGCCCGAACGGCGCCTCCCGCGACTTGATGCCGCACACCTGACACTTCTTGACGCCGGGGCCGAGTTTGATGTCGGTGCCGCGGCCGGCCATGTTGGTCGCGATCGTGATCGCGCCCGGCTGCCCGGCCTGCGCGACGATCTCGGCCTCGCGCTGATGGTATTTCGCGTTGAGGACTTCGTGCTTCAGCCCGCGCCGCTTGAGCAGGCGCGCCAGGGTCTCCGACACCTCGACGTTCGTCGTCCCGACGAGAATCGGCAGGCCGCGCTTGTGCTGCCGCTCGATCTCTTCCATGATCGCGTCGTACTTTTCTTTGCGCGTCTTGAAGACGAGGTCGTGCTTGTCCACGCGCCGCACGGGGCGGTTCGTGGGAATGACGACCACCTCGAGCTTGTAGATCTCGTGGAACTCCCGCTCCTCGGTTTCCGCGGTCCCGGTCATGCCCGCGAGCTTCTCGTACATGCGGAAGTAGTTCTGGATCGTGATGGTCGCGAGCGTCTGCGACTCCTCGCGCACCGCCACGCCTTCTTTCGCCTCGACGGCCTGGTGCAGCCCGTCCGACCAGCGCCGGCCGGGCATCAAGCGGCCGGTGAACTCGTCGACGATGAACACCTGGCCGTCCTGCACGACGTACTCGACGTCTTTCTCGTACAGCGCGTGCGCCTGCAGCAGCTTGTGGATGATGTGCAGCGTCTCGCTCTTGGTGGCGTATTCCGCCTCGACCGCGCGACGGCGCTCGATTTTCTCCGTCGGCGACAGCTCGGTGTCGTGCTCGAGCTCGTGCACGGCATGCGAGATGTCCGGCACCAGGAAGAGCGTCGGATCCTCGGGCGACATCGCTTCGACGCCCTTGTCCGTGAGGTGGACCGAGCGGCCGCGCTCGTCCATCACGAAGTACAGATCATCCTCGATGTCCCGCATCTTCTGGTCGCGGGCCGGCTGCTTCCGGTCGGCCAGGCGATCCAGCTCGACGCGCTGCACCAGCTGCTTCACGCCCGTCTCGTTGAGCAGCTTGAGCAGGCGCTTGTTCTTCGGCATGCCGAGCTGCGCCTTGTAGAGCAGCGTGGCGCCCTCGTAGCTCGTGTCCGGGCTCGCGAGCAAGGGCTCGCCGCGCGCCACGAGATCGTTGGCCACCGCGGTCTGTTTGCGGACGAGCTGAACGACCTGGGAGTTGAACAGCGCGTACTTCTCGTCCGACTCCGCGCCGACCGCGCCCGAGATGATCAGCGGCGTGCGCGCCTCGTCGATCAGGATCGAGTCGACCTCATCGATGATGGCGTAGGTGTGGCCGCGCTGGACGCGCTGCTCCAGGGTGCCGACCATGTTGTCGCGCAGGTAGTCGAAGCCGAACTCGTTGTTCGTGCCGTACGTGATGTCGCACAGATACGCCGCGCGGCGCTCGGGACTGCCGGGCTGCGTGTCGTCGATGCATCCCACGGTCAGCCCGAGCCACGTGAAGAGGTGGCCCATCCATTGCGAGTCGCGCCGCGCGAGATAGTTGTTGACCGTCACGAGGTGCGCGCCGCGGCCGGCCAGCGCGTTGAGATAGAGCGGCAGCGTGGCGACGAGTGTCTTGCCTTCGCCCGTCGCCATCTCCGCGATTTTCCCCTGATGCAGCACGATGCCGCCGATGAGCTGCACGTCGTACGGCACCATGTCCCACTTCAGCGGGTGGCCGGTAACCATGACCTCGCTGCCGACCAGACGTCGCGCCGTTTCGCGGACCGTCGCGAATGCTTCGGGCAGGATATCGTCGAGCGTGCGCTGCAGGTCGTTCGTATAGGCCTGCTCGGCCTTCCGAAGCTGATCGGTGAGGTTGGCGCGCTCGGCGGGATCGGGGCAGTCGTGCTTCGCCTGCTTCAGCCGCTCGACCTCGGCATGCAGCGTTCCCGTCCGCTCGGCGATCACCGCGCGAAACTTCGCGGTCTGCGCCTGCAGACCGGCGTTGTCCACGTCTTTCAGCCGCACTTCGTGCTCGTGAATCGCATCCACGATGGGCTGGATGCGTTTCAGTTCGCGGTCGAACCGCGTGCCGAAGATTTTCGTGAACCACTTATTCGCCATTACGTCCTTACCGATAGAGCCCGTGGGCGCCGATGTACTCGCGCACCGCGTCGGGCACTAAATATCGAATGGAACGGCCCTGTTTGACGCGCTCCCGGACCTGCGTGGCCGACAGCTCGATGCCGGGGACCGGGATGACACGGCTGATCAGGGGATGCTTGGGGACGGCGCCGCCCGGCCGGGCGAACACGACGATGTCGGCAAGTGCCGGAAGGGCTTCAACTTCCCACCACGACGCGAGATCCCGTGCCGCGTCCGCCCCCAACAATAACGTGAACCGGTTCCCCTTACCGACCTGGCCCGCCCCAGCCTCCTCCCGCTCGGCGAGCGCCCGGAGTGTCCGGACGGTATACGACGGGGTCGGCAGGCTCAGCTCGATGCGCTCGACGCCGAGCCGCGGATTGCCGGCGACGGCGAGATCGAGCATGGCCGCGCGCTGCTCGGGCGTTGCCCCGTGGGCGGCGCGCTTAAACGGCTGCTCGCGGGCTGGAAGAAAACGCACGCGGGCGTCGGGGCCGAGCGCTTCGGCCGCCGCGTCCGCCACAATCAGATGTGCCACATGGACGGGGTCGAACGAGCCCCCGAACAGCGCGTTCACGCCGCTCAGAACGAAGGGGTCGACGGGGTGGTCGTCCCGGACTGGACCGCGGGGGGGCAGGTCCGATCGAGATTCGCCGCGGTCGGATAGAAGCGCCGCAGATGCTCGCAGGTCTCCTGCAGCTCCTGCGTGTACCCGATCGCTCGGTAGCTGTCGACCAGCCGCAGCAACGCATCGGGCGCACGCGCCGCGTTCGGGTAGGTGGCGATCACGTCCTTGAAATAGATGATCGCCGAATCGTACGCCTTGCGACGCAGATAGAACATTCCCGTCTTGTAGATCTTCTCGGCGAACTGATTCTCGAGCCGGCGCACGTGGGGGCGGGCGCGCGCCGCCGCGTCGCTGTCAGGGTAGCGACCGGCCAACTCCTGGTAAATCGCGAGCGCCGTTTCGCCGTACGTGGGATCGAGCTCCGGCCCGTGCCACAGGCGGAGATTGGCGTCGCCGGCGCGCAGCAGCGCGACGGGCGCGTACTCGGTCGTCGAGAACTCGTCCGCCACTTTCCGGAAATCGGCGGCCGCCTGCACCTGATCGCCGAGCTGGAACCAGCATTCCGCGAGGTAGTAGCGGATCTGCGCGAGCTCGGGCTGGCTCGGCCCCAGCTCGAAGGTGAGGCGCTGCAGAATGATCTGCGCCTTACGGAATTCGCCGTGGCGGAAAAGCTGCATGGCGCGGCCGAGCTCGACGTCCGTGGGAACCGCCGGCGGCGGTGCCTTGGGTGTCCGCGCTCCGTGGTGCAGGAAACATCCGGTGCTCCCGCCCATCAGGAGCGCGAGCACCAACCACCGACCCGGCCGTGTGAACCCCAGCGTCATTGCGGTGAAGCCTTTCCCAACGCGTTGAGCTTCTCCTGGGCGCGCTGCGAGATCGTATCGCCGGGCGTCCCGCCTGCAAGCGCCTGTTGGTAACTCTCCATTGCCCCCGCCACGTCCCCCTGCGCCAGCCGCACATCGCCAAGCCCGAGGAACGCGCCGCGCACGACGTCCGGCGAAGCACCCGGCGCGGTCGCGCGCCGGAACCAGGTTTCCGCGTCCGCCGGGTGACCGGCCTGCAGCGCGAGCTGTCCCTGCAGCAGCGCGCACAACCCCAGTCCTTCGCGCGCCGATTCCACAACATTGAGCGCGCGCTGGCGCCGGATCACGCCTTCAAAGACGCGTACGGCCGTGGAACAGTCGCGGGCTTTCACCATCGTCATTCCGTAGACGTACAGTAACGAGTCCGCGCGCGCCACGTCGACCGCCGAGGCCGCCGCGACCGGCAGGAGCGCAGCCGCCGCGGCGGTGTCGCCGCGATCCACGGCATCGAGCGCCGCCAGGACGACGTAACGCCCCAGCGGCCGTCGCGGCGCGACGTCCCGCAACCCCGTCAACGCGCTCGCGAGCGCCGTGCGATCGTTGGACGCGAGCGCGGCACGCGCCACGCGCTCCAAGCCGTCGGCGGCTTCGTCGGCACGCGAGCGGTCGCGCTTGCCCAGGGTTCGATAGGCGTCCGCGGCGACGTCGTAGTCCTCCGCGTGCAGCGCCGCGGCCCCGATCTTCGCCAGCAACGTGGCGCTGCCGGTGCTGCCGCGGCGGTCGAGCTGGTATTCCGCGAGCGCGTCCGCATAGGACCCCGCCGCGTAGGCGCGGTCACCGAGCTCCTCGTGATTCGCGGCGGCATGGGTGCATGAGAGCGCGGCAAGCAACAGAACCGGCGACACCCGCCTCACTTCTTTTTCTTCTTTCGCGAGGGCGCAGGTTCGTGATCGGCGGTTGCCGCGACGGGTGCCACGTCGGAGCGGCCGAGCAATGCGAGATACGCCTCGACTCTGGGGTCCTCGGGGCGCCGGGCGCGCAGCTCCTCCCACACGGCACGCGCCGCGAGCCCGTCGCCCGCGAGATACGACGCGAGGCCCAGCATCGCGGCGGCGTCGAGGAACGACGGGCGCTCGCGCACGATCGTCTGAAAATGCTCGTGCGCGTCGAGCGCGCGCCCTGCCTCGAGCAGCAGGCGGCCGAGCTTGTAGCGCAGGTCGTGAAATGACGGGCCGAGCTTGAGGGCGGCCTCATACTGCGCGATGGCCTCGTTCAGCCCGCCGGACTCGAGGTACGCCTCGCCGAGCGCCGCGTGCTGGTTCGCGAGCTTTGCCGCGACGTGGCCGTGGAATCCCGCGCGCTGCTCTCCGCCCGACGTCACCTGGCGAGCGCGGCGCAGCGCCGCGTTCGCTTCTTCCTCGCGCCCCAGCTCGTTGAGCACGAGCGCCCGGTGAATCAGCGCTTCGATGTAGTTGGGATTCAGCGTGAGCGCGCGATCGAGCTGCTCCAGCGCTTTCTCCGCCTGCCCCGCGAGCGAATAGGAGAGACCGAGAAGGTGGTGAGCATCGGCGAACGCGCGACCGGTCGCCACCACTTCTTCGAGCAGGTGGATGGCGCCGTAATAGTCCTGCAGCTGAAATCGTTCGTTAGCCTGCTCGACCAGACGCTCGGGACTGACGTCCATGAACCTCCTCGTACCAGTCGACGAATTGGCGGATGCCCTGCTCGATGCCGACACGCGGCCGAAACCCCAGCACGCGCCCCGCGCGCGCGAGATCGGCATCCGTCAGCCGCACGTCCCCTGGCTGATCGGGGTGGCGCTCGATCCGCGCCTCCTGGCCCAGCGCCGCGGCAATGAGCGCGATCAAGCGATCCAGCCGCACCCGCTCGCCACCGCCCAGATTCACGGTCTCCACCGTTCCCGGTGCCGCCGTGGCCGTCCATTCCAGGCCGGCGATGACCCCGTCCAGGCAGTCGGTAATATAGGTGTAGTCGCGCTCGCTCGACCCATCCCCGTGCATGCGAATTGGCCGGCCGCGGGCGATCAGGTCCGTGAACTTGTGGATGGCGAGGTCGGGGCGCTGGCGCGGCCCGTAGACCGTGAAAAACCGCAGGCACATGATCCGCAGCGGATACAGATGCGCGAAGGCGTATGCGAGGAGCTCCCCAGCCCGCTTGCTCGCCGCGTACGGCGAAATCGGCTCGACCGCGGGCGCGCTTTCCGCGAAGGGCGCGGGCGTGGCATTGCCATAGACCGACGAGGACGACCCGAAGACGATGCGGTGGACGCCGACGCGCCGAGCCGCGTCCAGCAGCCGGGCCGTCGCCGTAACATTCGCTTCCATGTACGCGCCGGGATCCTCGAGCGACGGCCGCACCCCGGGCTTCGCCGCCAGATGGATCACCGCGTCCATGCCGTCGACCGGCATGGTGTCCCGCGCCACGTCGGCCTCCACGAACTGAAACGCCGGCAGCGTGCGCAGCTTCGTGAGATTGCGCTCTTTCACCTCACGCGCGTAAAAGGCGTCGAAGTTGTCGACGCCGGTCACTTCGGCGCCGCGCGCGACGAGCGCTTCGCAGAGGTGCGACCCGATGAAGCCCGCCGCGCCCGTGACGAGATAGCGACTCACGAGGCGGCCGTGCCCTCGCGCACGACGACGGTGCGAAAGTACTCGATGGTCCGGCGCAGCCCGTCCTCGAGCGCGATCTTCGGCTCCCAGCCCAGCGTTTCGCGCGCGCGCGTGATGTCGGGCTGGCGCACCTGGGGATCGTCGATCGGCAACGGCCGCTGCACGATCGTGCTCTTGCTCTGCGTCAGCGCTAGCACGCGGTCCGCGAGCTGCCGCACGGTGAACTCGTGTGGATTCCCGATGTTGGTCGGCTCGGGCGTGCCGCGCTCGAACAATCGGAAGATGCCTTCGATCAGATCGTCCACGTAGCAGAACGAGCGCGTCTGCGATCCCTCGCCGTACACCGTCAGCGGCTCTCCGCGTAACGCCTGGACGATGAAGTTCGAGACGACGCGGCCGTCGCGCGGTCGCATGCGCGGGCCATAGGTATTGAAAATGCGCACGATGCGCGTGTCCAGATGATGATAGCGATGGTACGCCATCGTCAGCGCCTCGGCGAAGCGTTTGGCCTCATCGTAGACGCCGCGCGGTCCTACCGGGTTGACGTTGCCCCAGTAGCTCTCGGGCTGCGGATGCACGAGCGGATCGCCGTACACCTCCGAGGTGGACGCGAGCAGGAAGCGCGCCTGCTTGGCGAGCGCGAGGCCGAGCGCCTTGTGCGTTCCCAACGCGCCGACCTTGAGCGTCTGGATCGGCAGCTCGAGGTAGTCGACGGGGCTCGCCGGGCTCGCGAAGTGGAGCACGCCGTCGAGCGGACCTTCGACCTCGATGTAGCGGGTGACGTCCTGATTGACGAACCGGAACTTCGGCTGATTGGCGAGGTGCGCGAGGTTGGCGGGATTGCCGGTGATGTGGTTGTCCATCCCCAGCACGTCATATCCCTGTGCCAGGAATTTGTCGACGAGATGCGAACCGAGAAAACCTGCCGCGCCCGTTACGAGGACGCGCATCCGAGCCGGCGGCCGATGCTGTCGTAGGTGAAGCCGAGGCGGCCGAGCTTCGCGGGATCATAGAGATTCCGTCCATCCACGATCAGCGGCCGGCTCAGCAGCTGTTTGATCTTGGCGAAATCGGGATTGCGGTATTCCAGCCATTCCGTGACGATCGCGAGCGCGTCGGCGCCGGGCAGCGCGTCGTACGCCGTGTTGGCGTAGCGCACGCGGGCGCCGAGCTGCCGCGACGCGGACTTCATGGCCGCCGGGTCGTGCACGACCACCTTCGCGCCGGCGCAGAGCAGCTCTTCGGCCAGCACCAGCGCCGGGCTCTCGCGCACGTCGTCGGTCTCGGCCTTGAACGCGAGGCCCCAGATCGCGACGGTGCGCTGGTTCAGATCGCCGATGTGCCGTTGCAGTTTCTCGAACAGCACCTTCTTCTGCCGGTCGTTCGCGTTCTCGACGGCATCGAGGATGTCGAGCTCCACGCGATTTTCCTGCGCGGTCCGGCGCAACGCCTTCACGTCCTTCGGAAAGCAGGAGCCGCCGTAGCCGGGCCCGGGAAAGAGGAACGCCTGGCCGATCCGGCGGTCGCTGCCGATGCCGCGGCGCACGTGGGTCACGTTCGCGCCGACCGCCTCGCACAGCCGGGCGATCTGGTTCATGAACGAGATGCGCGTCGCCAGCATCGCGTTGGCCGCGTACTTCGTCATTTCCGCCGACGGAATGTCCATGACGATGAGCGGGTTGCCGGTGCGCACGAACGGCGCGTACAGCTCCTCGATCACCTTCGCGGCGTCATCGGAATCGACCCCCACCACCACGCGATCCGGCTTCATGAAATCCTCGACCGCCGCGCCTTCCTTCAGGAATTCGGGATTCGAGCAGACGTGGAACGGCGTCTTGGTGCGTTTGGCGATCTCAGCGCGAACCTTCTCGGCGGTCCCGACGGGCACGGTGCTCTTGGTGACGACGAGCTTCGTTCCGTTCATATGGTCGCCGATCGTCCGCGCGACGGCAAGGACGTGCTGCAGGTCGGCGGAGCCGTCCTCGTCGGGCGGCGTGCCGACGGCGATGAAGATCACCTCGGAGCGCTCCACGGCGTCGGCCACGTCGGTCGTGAACGTCAGCCGGCCGTCGCGCTGGTTGCGCACGACCATGGGCTCGAGGCCGGGTTCGTAGATGGGGAGCTTGTTCTGCTTCAGCGATCCGATCTTGCCGGCGTCCACGTCGGCACAGACGACGTCGTTGCCGGTTTCGGCGAGGCATGCGCCGACGACGAGGCCGACGTAGCCCGTCCCGACGACGGCGACCTTCACTCGCGCCCTCCCCCTCCGCTGCGGCGCTCGCGCGGCAGGACGTGCCGCGTATCGACGGTCGCCCGCGCGCTGCGAGTCACCAGCTGATAATCGACGTCACTATGATCCGTGACGATCATGACGCAATCCGCGCCGCGCAGCGTGTCGGCGGTGAGCGGCACGGAGCTCAGGGTGATGCCGTCCTCCTTGAGCACCGGCACGTGCGGGTCGTGGTAGCTGACCTGGGCGCCGCGCGCGTGGAGCAGCCGGATGACGTCGAGCGCCGGACTCTCGCGAATGTCGTCGATGTTCTTCTTGTAGGCGACGCCGAGCAGCAGCACGCGGCTGCCGCGGACGGCCTTGCCCTGCTCGTTGAGCGTGTCCACGACCTTGCCGACCCAGTACTCGGGCATTTCGGCGTTCAGCTCGCCGGCGAGCTCGATGAAGCGCGTCTTGTAGTTCAGCGTGCGCATCTTCCACGCGAGATAATGCGGGTCGAGCGGGATGCAGTGGCCGCCGACGCCGGGGCCGGGCGTGAACTTCATGAACCCGAACGGCTTCGTCGCCGCGGCCTCGATCACTTCCCACACGTCGACGCCGAGCTTGTCGCACACGATCGCCATTTCGTTGACGAGCCCGATGTTCACGCTGCGGAAGGTGTTCTCGAGAATTTTCACGAGCTCCGCCGCCTCGGGCGACGAGACCGGGATGAGCGTGTCGATCGCGCCCTGGTACAGCGCCACCGCCACCTTCTGGCAGTTTGGGGTGATGCCGCCGATGACCTTCGGCGTGTTGCGGGTGTTGAAGCGCTCGTTGCCGGGATCGACGCGCTCCGGCGAGAACGCGAGGAAGAAATCCTCGCCCACCTTGAGCCCCGTCGACTCGAGCGCGGGCAGCATCAGCTCGCGCGTCGTGCCGGGGTACGTCGTGGACTCGAGCACGACGAGCTGGCCTTTGCGCAGGGCTTTCCTGATCGACTCGGTCGCCGCGAGCACGTAGCTGACGTCGGGATCTTTCGTCTTCGACAGGGGCGTCGGCACGCTGATCGAAATGACGTCCGGCTCGCTGAGGCGGCTCAAATCGGCGGTCGCCGAGAACTTCTTCACCTGCACGGCGTCGGCCACCGTCGCGGCCGCCACGTCCTGGATGTGCGAGCGTCCGCCGTTCAGCGCGTCGACGACGCGCGGATTGACGTCGAACCCGATCACGCGGTAGCCGGCGCGCACGATTTCCATCGCGAGCGGCAGCCCGACGTAGCCGAGCCCGACGACCCCGAAGACGGCGGTCCGATCTTTCGCTTTCGCGAGCAGCGTATCGACAACAGTGGGTACGGTCATAGTCGCAGTCATGGAACCTCCGGGGCACCGCCGTTGGCCAGCGATCGCGAGGCGGCGTCCAACACCCGCACGACGCGGACACCATCGTCTGCGCTCGCGCGGGGCGCCTCACGGCCCTGCGCGACGCGAACGAAATGCGCCAGCTCGGCCGCCAGCGGCTCGACGGCCGGAATCCGAGGAATGAAAATATCGCCTTCGCGAATCGCCAGGCTCTCGCCGAACGACCCGTACTCCGGCGGTCGATCCACACCCTTATCGTAGATCCGCAGCTTCTCGCGCGGCTCCATGTCGTCAAACACCACCATCTTCTTGGCGCCGACCACGGTGAGCTTCCGTTCCTTGTGGGGATCGAGCCAGGACATCTGGACGTGCGCCAGCACCCCGCTCGCAAACTCCATCGTCAAGAACACGACGTCTTCGATGGCGGGCTGCAGGTAGCTCTTGCCGGACGCAGAGACCCGAACTGGTTGCTCACCAAGCAAGTACAATGCCACCGATACGTCGTGCGGTCCGAAGCTCCAGAGCGCGTTTTCGTCCTTGCGGACCTGCCCCAGGTTGACGCGAAGTCCATACAGGTAGAACACTTTTCCCAACTCGCCCTTCTGCACCATCTCCCGCAGCCGCTCGACCGCCGGGTGGTAGACCAGCAGATGCCCGGCCAGGACCGGGACCCCCCGTTCCGCCGCGCTTTTCGCCACCGCCTCGGCGTCCCGGACGTTCAGGGCGAAGGGCTTTTCGACCAGGACCGGCTTGCCGGCCGCGATCGCCTGCTGCGCGACCGCCGCGTGTGTGGCGGCGGGAGACGCCACCACGACGGCATCCACCGCCTGGAGGAGCGCCGCGACGTCGCTCGTGATCAGCGTGCCGGGGTATTGCCGGGTGAGCCGGTCGCGCACCTTGGCGTCGGTGTCGCAGACGGCGGCCAGCTCGGCATCGGCCAGGCCGGCAACGGTGCGCACGTGATTTCGTCCCCACGCGCCGGCACCGATGACCCCGACTTTGAGCCGCCCCCCCGGCGACGTCACCGATAAAATCCGCGAATCGTCTCGACCACGCGGTCGAGCTGCGGCCGCGTCAGCTCCGGATAAATCGGCAGCGAGATCACCTCGCGCGCGGCCTGCTCGGCCTCGGGCAGCGACCCTTCCTTATAACCCAGGTGCGCGAAGCACGGCTGGCGGTGCAGCGGGATCGGATAGTACACGGCGTGCCCGATCCCTTCTTTCTTCAGGTGCGCCTGGAGCTCGTCGCGCCGCTGGGCGCGCAGGGTGTACTGATGGAAAATGTGCTCGTTGGCCGGATCCACTGCCGGGGTCTTCACCTCCGGGACGTCGGCCAGCGCCTTCGTGTAGTAGGCGGCGTGCTCGCGCCGCTTCGCCGACCACGCGGCGAGATGCGGCAGTTTCGCCAGCAGGACGGCGGCCTGCAGCGTATCGAGCCGCGAATTCGTGCCGACCTCTTCGTGATGATACTGCTTGGCGCCGCCGTGCAGCCGCAGCTTCTTCAGCCGGTCGGCCGCCTGATCGTCCGACGTCACCATCATGCCGCCGTCGCCCCAGGCCCCGAGGTTCTTGCTCGGGAAGAACGAGTAGCCGGTCACCCAGCCGAGCTCGCCCGCGACGCGCCACTCGCCGTCGATCTTGCGCCGCGCCCCGATCGCCTGCGCCGCATCCTCGATCACCTTGACGCCCTTCGACCGCCCGATCGCCATCAGCTCCAGCATGTCGGCCATCTGGCCGTAGAGATGGACGGGCATGATGGCGCGCGTGCGCGGCGTGATCGCGCGCTTCACGGCGGCCGGGTCGATGTTGAACGTGTCGGGCTGGATGTCGACGAACACCGGCGTGCCGCCGGCATTGTGAATCGTGCCCGCGGTCGCGAAGAACGTGAACGGCGTCGTGACGACTTCGTCGCCCGGTTTCAGGTTCAGCGCCTTGAGCGGCAGCAGCAGCGCGTCGGTGCCGCTCGCGCAGCCGATGCCGTGTTTAGCGTGCGACAGCCGGGCCACCTCGATCTCGAGCTGCGGGATCGACGGACCCATGATGAACTGCTGCGTCTCGACGACCTTCATCATCGCGGGCACGACTTCGTCTTTGATCGCCTGATACTGCGCGACCAGGTCGAGCATCGGGATCGTCATGAGGCGCGCACCCGCGACGGCTGCGTCTGGCGCAACGTGCCGCCGCTCTCCAGATAGCTGGCGCCGCATGCGACGCAGGTCGCATGGCCGCCGCTCGGATGGAGCCGCTCACCGCACTGGCACATCCAGCCGACGCGCCGTGCCGGAACGCCGACCATGAGGCCGTAGGCCGGCACGTCCGACGTGACCACCGCTCCCGCGCCGATGAACGCGTACTCGCCGAGCGTCACGCCGCAGACGATCGTCGCGTTGGCCCCGATCGAGCTGCCGCGCTTCACCAGCGTCTTCTTGTATTCGTGCTTGCGAGAGACGTGACTGCGCGGGTTCAGCACATTGGTGAAGACGCACGACGGACCGCAGAACACGTCGTCCTCCAGCTCGACGCCTTCGTAGATCGAGACGTTGTTCTGGACTTTGACGTTGTTGCCCAGCCTCGTCCCCGGCATCACCACGACGTTCTGGCCCAGGTTGCAGCGCTCACCGATCACGGCTCCGGGCATGACGTGGGAGAAGTGCCAGATCTTGGTGCCGGTCCCGATCACCGCTCCGTCGTCGACGTAGCTGGACTCGTGCGCGAAATAGCTCAGTTGCCGATGATCTTGCACTCGAGCTCCAGCGTAACGCCGGTCTTCTTGGCGACGGTCTTGCGCACGTGCTCGATCACTTTCAGCACGTCGCTCGCCGTCGCCGTTCCCTTGTTGATGATGTAGTTCGCGTGGAGCGTCGACACCTGCGCGCCGCCGAGCTGGAAGCCCTTGAGCCCGCATTCGTCGATCAGCATGCCGGCCGTCTTGGTGCCGCCCTGCGGATTCGTGAACGTCGAGCCGCAGCACGGCTGGTCGAACGGCGTCCCCGCCTTGCGCCAGCGCAGCAGTTTCGACTGCAGCTCCTTGAGCTTCGCCGGCGACTCCTCGCCGAGCACCAGCTTCGCCTCGAGCACGATGCCTTCGAGGTTGGTCGAGCGATACTTGAACGAGATCTGCTTGCGCGAGAGCTGCTTGACCTTCCCTTTCTGATCCATCACCGTGACTTCGGTGACGACTTCCGAGAACTCCGCGCCGTGGCAGCCCGCGTTCATATAGATGCCGCCGCCCACGCTGCCGGGAATCCCCAGGAACCGCTCCACGCCGGCAAAGCCCGCCTCCGCGGTGCGCCGGGCCAGAATCGGGGTCGGCATGCCGGCCCCGACGATCGCGGTCGCGCCCTTCATCTCGAAGCGATCGAGCCCCTTGCCCATCCGGATCACGACGCCGGGAAAGCCGCCGTCTTTGACCAGCACGTTGGACCCAAGCCCCAGCACGACCCAGGGCAGCCCGCGGTCGTGCGCCAGCTCCAGCGCGCGGACCACGTCCTCGGTGTCGGCCGGCAGCGCGAGATAGCGGGCGGGGCCGCCGAGGCGCCACGTGGTGTAGCGCGCCAACGGCTCGTTCTCGAGTAGCTTGCCGCGAAACTTGATCTTGGCCGGTGCCGGCGGGTGCGCCGCGGCCGCGGGAGCGGCTTTGGCTACGCTCTTGCCGGCGCGCGCGGTGTCGCGCGATCCCCGTGTGCTCCGGGCATCGCTCTTTCGCCGATCGCTCTTTCGCCGTTCGCTCTTTCGTGCCATTCCTGTAGGCTCCTAACGCTCCCGGTTCGACTCCGGAGCGCGATGATCGCATCACACGCGGCACTCGCCGCGGACATGGTCGTCGTGTACGGCACCCGGTGCACCAGCGCGGCGCGCCGGATCGCGTAATCGTCCACCTGCGTGAACTTCCCGAGCGGCGTGTTGATCAGCAGCTGCACTTCGCCCGAGACGATCAGGTCGATCGCGTTCGGCCGCCCCTCGTGCACCTTCAATACTCGCTCCGCCGGCACGCCGCGTCCCCGCAGATAGCGCTCCGTCCCCTCGGTCGCGAGGATCCGGAACCCCAGCTCGTGGAAGCGCCGCGCGATCGGCAGCACGGTCGGCTTGTCGTGGTCGTTCACCGTCACGAAGATCGTGCCCTCGAGCGGCAAGCTGCCCTCGGCGGCGATCTGCGCCTTGGCGAACGCCATCCCGAAGCTGTCGGCAAAGCCCATCGCTTCCCCGGTTGAGCGCATTTCCGGACCCAACACTGTATCCACGCCGGGCAGTTTGGTGAAGGGGAAGACGGCCTCCTTCACGGCCACGCCGGCGACGGGAAGCTCATCGGGAAGGCCCAAATCGTCCAGGGTCCGGCCGGCGATGACCGCCGCGGCCAGCTTCGCGAGGGGGATTCCGGTCGCCTTGCTGACAAAGGGCACGGTCCGTGAAGCCCGGGGATTCACCTCGAGCACGTAGACCACGCCGTTCTTGATGGCGTACTGCACGTTGATCAACCCGATGACGCCCAACGCCTTGGCAAACGCCTGGGTATAGCGGCGCATCTCCTCGACCTGGCGATCGCCGATCAAGTAGGGCGGCATCACGCACGCCGAATCGCCTGAGTGGACGCCCGCGTCCTCGATGTGCTGCATCACCCCGCCGATGACGCATCGCGTGCCGTCGGCGATCGCGTCCACGTCCGCCTCGAAGGCGTCCTCGAGGAAATGGTCGATCAGCACGGGGTGCTCGGGCGCCACGCGGGCCGCTTTGACGAAATACTCGCGCAGCGACCCGTCGTCGTACACGATCTCCATCGCTCGACCGCCCAGGACGTAGGACGGTCGCACGAGCACCGGATAGCCGATCCGCTGCGCCACCGCCACCGCCTCTTCGACCGAGCGCGCGATCCCGTTGGGTGGCTGCGTCACGCCGAGCTTGTCCGCCAGCTCCTCGAAGCGCTCCCGATCTTCGGCGATGTCGATGGCATCGGGCGACGTGCCGAGGATCGGCACGCCGGCGGCTTCGAGCGGCTTGGTGAGCTGCAGCGGCGTCTGGCCGCCGAGCTGGACGACGACGCCCTTGGGCTTCTCCCACCGCGTGATCTCCAGCACGTCTTCGAACGTGAGCGGCTCGAAGTACAGCTTGTCGGAGATGTCGAAGTCGGTCGACACGGTCTCCGGGTTCGAATTGATCATGATCGTCTTGAAGCCGAGCTCGCGGAACGCGAGGCCGGTGCGCACGCAGCAGTAATCGAACTCGACCCCCTGCCCGATGCGGTTGGGGCCGCTGCCGAGAATCACGATGCCCTGCGCGCCGAGCGGCTCGGACTCGTTTTCCTCGTCGTACGACGAATAGAGGTACGGCGTCGATGACGGGAACTCGCCGGCACACGTATCCACGGTCTTATAGACCGGATGGATGTCGAGCGCCCAGCGCTGCTCGCGAATCGCCTGCTCGGTCGTGTTGCGGAGGGCGGCGAGCTGGCGGTCGGAGAATCCCAGCCGCTTCATGCGCTTGAGCTCCGGCGCGCCGACGCTCGCGCTCCCCTTGAACCAGCGCTCCGCCTCGACCAGCTCCGCGAGCTGATAGAGGAACCACGGATCGATCCCGGACGCCTGCGCGATGTCGTCGACGCTGAGCCCGGCGAGCAAGGCGTGCTTCACCTGAAAGATGCGTTCCGGCGTCGGCGTGCGCAGCGCGACCCGCAGGTCATCGGGCGAGGCGCTGGTCAACCGGTCGTCGGCGAGCGTGGGGCCGACCACCCAGCCCGGCCGGCCGATCTCGAGCGCGCGCAGGCCCTTCTGGAACGCTTCCTTGAACGTCCGGCCGATGGCCATCGCCTCGCCCACCGACTTCATCTGCGTCGTCAGCCTGAAATCCGCGCGCGGGAATTTCTCGAACGCAAAGCGCGGGACTTTCACGACGACGTAATCGAGCACCGGCTCGAACGAGGCCGGGGTCGTGCGGGTGATGTCGTTGGGCAGCTCGTCGAGCGTGTAGCCGACCGCGAGCTTCGTGCCGATGCGCGCGATCGGGAACCCGGTGGCCTTCGACGCGAGCGCGGACGAGCGCGAGACCCGCGGGTTCATCTCGATGACCAGCATTTCGCCGTCCGCCGGATTCACGGCGAACTGAATGTTGCAGCCGCCCGCCTCGACGCCGATTTCGCGGATGATCGCGATCGCGGCGTCGCGCATGCGCTGATACTCGCGGTCGGTCAGCGTCATCGCGGGCGCGACGGTGATCGAGTCGCCCGTGTGCACGCCCATGGGATCGAGATTCTCGATCGAGCACACGATCACGACGTTGTCGCGCCGGTCGCGCATCACCTCGAGCTCGAACTCTTTCCAGCCGAGCACGCTGCGCTCGATGAGCGTCGAATGTACCGGCGACAGCTCCAGCGCCCGCTGGACCATCTCCTCGAACTCGGCGCGATTGTACGCCACACCGCCGCCGGTGCCGCCGAGCGTGAACGAGGGCCGGATGATCGCGGGGTAGCCGAGCTCCTGAACCGCTTCGAGCGCCGCGGCGACCGACGTGATGGTGTGCCCCGCGGGAGTCGCGAGGCCGATCCGCCGCATCGCCGCGCTGAACTCCGCGCGGTCTTCGGCCATGCGGATCGCGCGCTCATTGGCGCCGATCAGCTCCACCTTGTACTGCTTGAGCGTCCCGTCATTGGCGAGCGCCATGGCGACGTTCAGCGCCGTCTGACCGCCCATCGTCGGCAGCAGGGCGTCCGGCCTCTCGCGCTCGATGACCTTGCGGACCCATTCCGGCGTGACCGGCTCGATATAGGTCCGGTCCGCGAGCTCGGGATCGGTCATGATCGTCGCCGGATTCGAGTTCACGAGAATTACGGTGTAGCCCTCTTCCTTGAGGGCTTTGACCGCTTGCGTCCCCGAATAGTCGAACTCCGCCGCCTGGCCGATGACGATCGGCCCAGAGCCGAGCAACAGGATGCGGCGAAGGTCAGTGCGTTTGGGCATCGATCACGTCTCGCAGGATATCGTCGAGTGAGCGGCGGGGAGTCCACCCCGTCGCCGCCCCCAACTTACTCGCGTCGCCGACCAGATAGGGACGGGCCTCGCGCCGCACCTGGCTCGCGTCCACTTCCCGTTTGGGCGAGATGCCGACCAGCTGCTCGAGGCGCGTGTGCACTTCGTCCAACGTCACGGGCTGACCCGAGGCGATGTTGTACACCTCACCCGGCCTGCCGCGCTCGAGTAACAGTGCATAGGCGTCCACCACATCGTCCACATGCAGGTAATCCCGCACCGCCGTCAAGTCACCCACCGGAACGGCTGCCCAACCGTGACGCTTCGCCTCACGCAGCAGCCGGGCGCGCGCGGGGATCCAGAAGCTCTCCTCCTGCCCAGGGCCGGAGTGCGGAAATGGCCGCGCGATGATGACCTCGAGATCGGCGGTCGCGGACCCCATTCGCACCGCCAGCTCGGCGCCGAGCTTGCTGGCGCTGTAGGCCGTGGACGGCTGCACGCAGTCCTCTTCCTTAATAGGACGCGTCTGCCACGCGTACACGTCCGCCGTCGATGCCAGGATGAACCGCGGGGGCTTGCCGCCGCGCGCCGCCAGCTCGGCAACGAGCTTCCCCGTGCCCTCCGCATTCACCGCCCACGCCAGCGCCGGATCACGGTCGGCCGCGCGCGTGAGCGCGATCGCCGCCAGATGGATCACCGCATCGACATCGGCGGCGACGGCGGCGCGCACCGAGAGATCGCTCGCGAGGTCGAGCGAGACGGTAGTGACGTGTGGGGTCGTGGTCGTGGCACCCGGCCCCACGGCCGCGACCACCGTGTGCCCGCCCGCGAGCAGCCGGTCGACCAGCCGGCGCCCGACGAACCCGTTCGCGCCGGTGACCAGGACCTTCACGCCAGACGCTCGAGGTCGGCATCGACCATCATGTGCACGAGCTGCTCGAACGTGACCTTCGGCGCCCAGCCGAGCTCTGCGCGCGCGCGGCTCGCGTCGGCGAGCAAGACGTCGACTTCCGCGGGGCGCACGAACTGCGGATCGGTCTTCACGTACTTCTGCCAGTCGAGCCCGGCGTGCGAGAACGCCGCCGCGCAGAGATCGCGGACGGTGTGCTTCTGTCCCGTGCCGACGACATAGTCCTTCGGCTCGCGCTGCTGCAGCATCCGCCACATCGCCTCGACGTAATCGCCCGCGAAGCCCCAGTCCCGCGCGGAATCGATGTTGCCGAGTCGCAGCTCCTTCGCTTTGCCGAGCTTGATGCGGGCGACCGCGTCGGTCACCTTGCGCGTCACAAACTCGAGACCGCGGCGCGGCGACTCGTGATTGAAGAGGATCCCGCTGACCGCGTACATCCGGTACGACTCGCGATAGTTCACCGTGATCCAGTGCCCGTAGACCTTGGCGACGCCGTACGGCGAGCGCGGGTAGAACGGCGTAGTCTCGCGCTGCGGCGTCTCCATCGCCTTGCCGAACATCTCCGAGGAGCTCGCCTGATAAAACCGCGCCTCGGGATGCGCGAGCCGGATCGCTTCCAGGAGCCGGGTGACGCCGAGCGCGGTGAACTCGCCCGTGAGCACCGGCTGGTTCCACGACGTCGGCACGAAGCTCTGTGCGGCGAGGTTGTAGACCTCGTCGGGCTTGGCGTCGCGGATGACCGTGGTGAGCGAGTGCTGGTCGAGCAGGTCGGCGGCGACGACGTGCACCTTGTCGAGCAGATGGCCGATGCGCTCATAGGAATCGTGCGACGTGCGCCGCACGACGCCGATGACCTCGTACCCCTTGGCGAGCAGCAGCTCGGCGAGGTAGGACCCGTCCTGGCCGGTCACCCCGGTGATGACGGCGGTCTTGCGGGGTTGCCGTGCCTCGGTGCCCGGTTTAGGTTTCGGCCTCTTTGCGGCGTCCCTGGAACTCATTTGTCGTCGGATCGAACTATGGCTCGAGTGTGTGAGATTTGTGGCAAAGGTCCCATCACGGGACACAACGTCAGCCACGCGAACAACAAAACCCCGCGCCGCTGGTACCCCAACCTACAGCGCGCGCGTGTCGTCGTGAACGGCGTCGTCCGCCGGATTCGCGTCTGCACGCAGTGCATCAAGTCGAACCGCGTCGCGAAGGCTTCGTAAAAAAGGGGACCCGCTGGGTCCCCTTGGTGTTGCCGGTCGTTCCTGCCCCGCGGTTACTCACTCAATAATTCGATGCGAGCCACGTCGGCGCCGTCGCCGACGCGATGGCCCAGTTTCACGATGCGCGTGTAGCCACCCGGCCGCGCCGCGAACCGCTTGCCGATTTCGGCGAACAGCTTCGTGGTCACGGCGCGGTCCTTGATCCTGCGCTCGACCAGCCGGCGCGCGTGCAGGTCGCCGCGGCGCGCGAGCGTGATCAGCCGCTCGGCGAACGGCCGCAGCTCTTTGGCTTTCGCTTCGGTCGTGTTGATGCCGCCGTGCTGAAACAGGCTCGTGGCCATGTTGTTCAGCGTCGCCTTTTTGTGGCTCGACGTGCGCGAGAGCTGGCGACCCTTGGCGCGGTGACGCATTTACTCTTCCTCGGCGCCCGTGAGCTGCGCCTGCGGCGCAACGCCGGGATCCACGATGCGCAGGTCGCCGCCCGGTGACTCCTCGAGCTGCATCCCGAAGTTCAGGCCTTCGCGACGGAGCAGCTCGGCGATCTCCCCCAGCGCCTTCTCGCCCACGTTCTTCACCTTGAGCAGATCGTCTTCCTTGTAGCGGACGAGGTCGCCCAGGGTGCGGATGTTGGAGTTCTTCAGCGAATTGACGGATCGCACGGACAACCCGGCGTCGTCGATCGCGCGGTTCAGCACGTCGCGCAGCCGGCCGCTCTCGCTCCCGCCATTGCCGGACCCGCCGGCGTCGCCGGACACGATCGGCACCTTGCCGAAGTCGACGAAGAACCGGAAGTGCTCCTGCGCGAGCGCCGCGGCGTAGGCGACGGCGTCTTCCGGCGAGATCGTGCCGTTCGTCTCGACCGTCAGCGTCAGCCGGTCGTAGTCGGTCCGCTGGCCGACGCGGGTTTCGGCGACGGTGAAATTCGCGCGGCGGACCGGATTGTAGATCGAGTCCACGCGCACGACGTCGACCGCGAGCGTCCGGTCGACCGGATGCTGCTCGGCCTCGACGTAGCCGCGGCCCTTGTTCACGTACAGCTCGCCCGCGATGTCGCGGTCGTCCTGCACCGTGAAGAGCAGCTGATCGGAGTTCACGATCGTCACCGAGCCGTGCTGCTCCAGGTCGCGGGCGTAGACGGGACCCGCCTTCTCCACCTTGAAGCGGAGGACGGCTTCGTCGACTTCGGGCACGAGCACCAGCGTCAGCTGCTTCAGGCGCTGGATGATCTGGTGCACGTCTTCGACGACGCCGGGAATGGTCTGGTGCTCGTGCACCACGCCGTCGATCCGGAAGGCCCACACGGCGGCGCCGCGCAGCGACGACAGCAGCAGCCGGCGCAGCGAATTGCCCAGCGTATACCCGTAGCCGCGCTCCAGTGGCTGGAGGCGGAACTCGGCCGAATTCGGGTTGTCCTCGCGCTTGGTCATCTCGACCAGATGCGGCCGGACCAACCCCGTCAAATCAAGAGTCGTCATCACTTGGAATAGAGCTCGACGATTAACTGTTCTTGTGCGGCGATCGGGATGGCGTCGCGGGTCGGCCGCTCCGTCATTCTCCCCAGCGCCTTATCGGTATCCACCTGAATCCACGAAACCGGCTGCCCGCGCGTGAACTGCTCGAGCGCGAGCTTCACCTGCACGAGCTCCTTGCTCGTGTCGGCGACCTTCACTTCATCACCCAGCCGCACGCGATACGACGGAATGTCCACGGTGCGGCCGTTGATCTGAATGTGCCGGTGACGCACGAGCTGCCGCGCCTGCTTGCGCGACGTCGCGAACCCCATCCGGTACACCAGGTTGTCGAGGCGGCTCTCGAGCGCAACGAGCAGCGCTTCACCCGTGACGCCCGGCTCCTTCAGCACGCGCTCGAAGATGTTGCGGAACTGCCGCTCCGAGAGCCCGTAGATCCGCTTCACCTTCTGCTTCTCACGCAGCTGCTTGGCGTACTCCGACGCCTTGCGACGCCGGCCCGTCGACTGGCCGTGCTGGCCGGGCGCGTAGGCCCGCCGCTCGACCGCGCACTTCTCCGTCAGGCAGCGCGTGCCCTTCAGGAACAGCTTCGTTCCTTCGCGACGGCACAGCTTGCAGACCGGACCCGTGTAGCGCGCCATCGCTTAGACCCGCCGTTTCTTCGGCGGACGGCAGCCGTTATGCGGAATCGGCGTCACATCGCGGATCGAGCGAATCTGCAGCCCCGCGCTCGCGAGCGCCTGAATCGCGGATTCGCGACCCGAGCCCGGACCCTGGACGCGCACGTGCACGCGCTTCACGCCGAGGTTCAACGCTTCACGCGCGGCCTGCTCGGCCGCCACGGTCGCGGCGAACGGGGTCGACTTCTTGGAACCCTTGAAGCCGGCTTTGCCCGAGCTGCCCCACGTGATCGCGTTGCCCTGCAGATCACTGATCGTGATGAGCGTGTTGTTGAAGGTCGCCGTGATGTGCGCGACGCCCTCGGCCTCGACGATTTTCTTCGCGCGTTTCGCACTCGGGGCGCGGACGGGCGTCGGCTTCGCCTCGGGTTTCGCGTCTGGCTTCGCGTCGGGTTTCGCTTCGTCAGCCATGAGCCTCTACTTTTTCAGGACGGGCTTCTTCTTGCCCGCGATGGCGCGCCGCGGTCCCTTCTTGGTGCGCGCGTTCGTGTGCGTGCGCTGGCCGCGCACCGGCAGATTCTTGCGATGACGACCGCCGCGATACGTTCCGATGTCCATCAAGCGCTTGATGTTC
This sequence comes from Gemmatimonadales bacterium, assembly GCA_036522875.1. Classification (GTDB taxonomy): domain Bacteria; phylum Gemmatimonadota; class Gemmatimonadetes; order Gemmatimonadales; family GWC2-71-9; genus 20CM-2-65-7. Next base: position 112,112 of record DATDEZ010000014.1, read on the forward strand.
ATCGCGGTCTCGGTGCGAAGGGCGCCCTCGACTTTGTAATCGCGCTCGATCACCTGGCGCAGCCGCGCCACTTCGGCATCCCGCAAATCGCGCACGCGCGCGTCCGGGCTGATGCCCGTCTCCGCGAGAATGCGAATTGAGTTGCTGGGTCCGATGCCGTAGATGTACGGAAGTGCGAACTGAATTTTCTTGTCGCGCGGCAAATCCACGCCTGCAATACGAGCCATGCCTCTCCCTAACCCTGCCGCTGTTTATGCTTCGGGTTGCGCTTGCAGATCACGCGAATGACGCCCCGGCGCGTCACGACTTTGCAGTGCTCGCAGATGGGACGCACGCTCGAACGAACCTTCAACAGGCTGCTCCGGAAAAGTGAAAAATGCTGGCTGAGCCTTGAACTATAGACTCAGTCGCACCTTCAGGCAAGGGGCGGCCCTACAACGGATTACGGCGCGCTTCGAAGTTCTACCAGACGCCATTTGTTGTCCATCTTCCGGTACCCGAAATAGAGCGTTTCATGGCGTAATTCCGTCGTGCCGCGGACCACATACCGGCGGACGACCTCCACGAATCCCTTCCCCGGCTCGACCTCCCGAATCGCCGCAATGTCGAGTCCCCGCTCCTCGGCTGGCTCGAAGTACCGACTCACTAATGCGACCGCCTGCGCGCGACCCAGGGCCCCCGACGGGTCGGCTCCCGGCAGCTGCAGCACCAACGTCGAGGTCTGCCCGATCAGCTGCCGGGCATCATGAGCCAGCCACGCCTGCTTGGCCCGATCGGCCGCCGCCGGCAGCGTGCTCTGGGCCTGCAGAACGGCCCCGACCCACACGAGCACGAGGAGAGCCTTCAATCGAGAGCCTCGACCAAACGCTGGTAGGCAGCAACCGGGTCCCTTGCACCCGTGATCGGCCGGCCGACGACGAGATGCGTCGCGCCGCGCCGGACCGCGTCGGCCGGTTCGATGGTCCGGACCTGATCGCCGGCCTCGTCGCCGGGAGCGCGGATCCCCGGCACAACGATCCACGGCTCGGGGCCGAGCGCCTCACGGAGTAACCCGAGCTCGCGGCCGGACGTCACGACCCCGCGCAGTCCGGCCTGCAACACGGTGCGCGCGAGTCGCTCGGCTTCGAAGCCCACATCGGGCACGCCGCGTCCGAGGATGCCCTCGAGCTCCCCAGCGTCATGCGATGTGAGCACCGTGACTCCCACGAGCGCGAGCTCCGACCCAGCGGCCTGGGCCGCGGCCGTCAGCATCGTCCTGCCGCCCAGTGCGTGCACCGTTGCCATGGAGACCCCGAGCTCGCGTGCCGCGGTCACGGCGCTTGCGACGACGTTCGGAATGTCGTGCCATTTGAGATCGAGGAATACCCGGATGCCGCGCTGGATGAATTCGGCGATCAACGGCGGACCAGCGCGCCCGAATAGCACCGATCCGATTTTCGCCCACTTGAGGCTCGGCAGCCGGCCGGCGAGGGCGAGCGCCTCGCGGCCACTCGGCAGATCGAACGCGACGATCAGCTCAGCCATTCAAGACAGCTCCCGCGCAATGCGCGCCGGAAGGCGGGGATCGGCGAGGGCGGCGGTTCCGATCGCCACCAGCGACGCGCCGGCAGAAAGATACTCGCGCGCGTCCGCGGTCGTGCGGACGCCACCAACCCCGATGACCGGCATACCCAAGCGCTCGCGCACGCGGCGTGTCGCGAGGACACCGATCGGCAGCAACGCGGGGCCGCTGAGCCCACCGTTGCCGTGCCCCAGTCGCTTGTCGAGCAGGCCCGGCATCGTGTTCACGAGGCTGACCGCTTCCGCTCCTTCGTCGCGCGCGACTTTCGCCATGCCGGGAATGTCCGGCAATACGGGCGAGAGTTTTACCGTGAGCGGCTTCGTCGAGACCCGGCGGCAGGCGCGCACCAGCTCGGCGAGTCCGCCTGGATCGGAGCCGAACTCGAGCCCGCCGGCACTCGTGTTCGGACACGAGGCGTTGATCTCGAATGCCGTAATCACGGGCTGAGACGTCAGCCGCTCGATGACGCGCACATAGTCCGCAACGGATGCGCCGGCGACGTTCACGAGGACGCGCGCGCGCCGGAGCCGGCCCGCCAGCCACGGCAGCTCGTCGGTGGCGACGTGCTCGACCCCGGGATTGGCGAGTCCGACCGCGTTGAGCATCCCGCCGCGAAATTCCGCGACCCGCAGCGCCGGATGTCCCTGTCGCGGCTCGGGCGTCACCGCCTTCGTGACGATGCCGCCCAGCAGCTCGAGATCGATGACGTGATCGAGCTCGCGGCCGAACCCCGCGGTGCCGGCCGCAAGCAAAATCGGATTTTGGAAGGTGGTGCCGAAGAGACTGATCGGCGGGTTGCTCACGGACGGTCGGGCTGCACCGGCCGCTCGCGCGGATTGGGCGGCGCATTGGGACGTACGCCCGGCCGGCCGCGCAGCGGATGCTCAGCCGGTCCGGCGGTGTCATCGAGTAACGGACCACGCGGGCCCGGCACCGGGAGCTCCACGTGCGCGATGACCGGCGCCGGCGCGGCAGCGACGGCAATCCCGAGCTCGTGAGCCAATGAGTCTTCGGCCGCCTCGTAGCCCGCGCTGACTTCGCCATGGAATGCGCGCGTGTATGGCGACGCGGCATAGCGGCTGTCCAACGTCCGCGCAATCGAATCGCGCCGTGCCGGCAGCAGCGGCAGCGCCGCAATCAGCGCCTTGGGGGCGTACAACGAACCCGTGTCCGCCGCCGCGACGTCGAGGAACAGCTGGCCCGCGAGCACCGGCGCGTTCAGCGAGTCGCGGGCGATCTCGGCGGCGCGCAGCCGCGCACCGGGAGTTTCCGGCAGCGCGCCGGCCTGGTGTACGAGATCGAGCAGGCGCCTCGCCTCGGCGGCAGCGATGTCGTTGCCGAGCTGTGTCAGCTCACTGACGACGGGGACGAGCTCCTCGCGTGTCGCCGCTCGACTCACGCGCACGCGAACGAGGCCGACCTGCGCCAAGCCGGCTTCCATCGTCCCGACGGGCGCGACGAGCATCGCCTGCCGGAAACGCGCCGAGGCGACGTCGTAATCCCCGTGATCCAGGCGCCGATCGGCGTCCGCGAGCAACAGGCGTGCCTGTTCCGTGGCGGCAAGCCGCCCGCGCGCGAGCGTTTTGTCGAGCGCGCGGGACGCCGTCTCCGGACCGCCCACCGCCGCGAGTCGCGCCAGCAGATCCGCACGATCGATTTCGAACGCCGTGGTGGGCGGGAGGGCGTCGATGACGACGGCGGCCTCCCGCGTCTCGCCCGCGCCCAGCAGCGCGCGCGCATGCGCGGCGACCGCCACCGGATCCTGCGAGCGCGCGAAATGCGCTGCCGCTGCTCCGTAGTCGAGCTGCAACGCCGCGCTGGCGCCGGCAAGGTACTCGGCCCGGGAGCGCCGGCCCGCGTCTTTGGATTTCAGCGGCACGGCGAGCGCCCGATCCGCTTCGAGCGGATGCGCCGCCGCGATTGCACACTCGGCCGCGGCGAGCTCCACGCGCTCGCGCAACGCCGCGTCCGTCACGCTCGCGCGGACTCGGCTGATCGGGTCGGCGGCCTCATCGCACGCGCCCGAGCGCGCGAGCCCTTCCGCTTCCAGCGCGAGCGCGTCGTCCGCCCAGTGACTTCGCGGATGCCGCAGCGCGACGTTCCCGGCCTTTTCGGCGGCCTGGGCCCACGCGGAGCGCGCGTCCGATAACTGGCCGCGCTGTTCGAACGCGCGCGCGTCCTTCGCATGTCGCTCGGCGCTCCACATCGCGTTGTAGTAGACGCACCCGCTGAGCCCCACACTCAGGGCGAGCGCGCTCCACGCGCCGCCACGGCTCATCGCGACGGCCCTCCACCGGTGCCGATCGCCAGCCGGCGCTCGAACTCGAGCAGGTAGGCGACGATGCCGTCGGCGATCGCGCTCGCAATTTTGTGCTGGCCTTGCGCCGACGCGAGGAAGGCGCCATCGGTGCGATTGGTGGCGAATCCGGTTTCGACCAGAATGGCCGGACGACGAGCCGCCGCGAGTACGAGGAAGGGACCCTGCTGCACGCCGCGATCTTCGCCCGGATGAATCTCGGCCACCTTCCCCTGCACGAGCTCGGCGAGCCGCGCCGACTCGCGGAGATACTCGTTCAGCTGGAGGTCGTGCAGAATGTACCCGAGCGGGCCGTCAGCCACCGGCGTCGTCTCGAAGCGCAGCGCGTCATTTTCCATCTGCGCCACACGCTTCTGATCTTCGGTCTTCGCATCGGACACGAAATAGGTCTCGACGCCGTTCACTTGCGTCTGGCGGCGGCCCGCGGGCATCGAGTTGACGTGAATGCTCACGAACAAATCGCATTCGGCGCGACAATACGTCGGGCGGCTGGCGAGATCGATCAGCGTATCCGTCGAGCGCGTCAGCACGACCGTCAACCCGCGCCGCAGCAGCTCGGCACGGAGCAGCTTGCCGATGCTCAACGTGATGTCCTTTTCGGTAATCCCGCGCGGCATGTGGAGACCGGGATTGCCGGGGTCGAGTCCGCCGTGCCCGGGATCGACCACGATCGTGTGCGGCAGGCGCAGTCCCGTAACCGGATTCGGCGCGGGCGGCTGCGACACTGCCGGAGGGGGCGGCGCCGGCGGCTGAGTACGACCGGACGATGACGGCGATGTAGTGGCGACTGCGGGCGGAGCCGCGATCTCGTCCAATCGCGCGAGCCATGGGTCCCAGCGATACCGTCCGGCCAGGAGTCGTGGCACGCAGTCGCTCAACCACTGGAGCGGCAGGAAGACGGTGTCTCGGGCAACGTACGGCTCACTGACCAGCGGATACGCGACCCCCTCGAAGCGCATGAACGGCGAGCCGATGTCGAACTCGAAGTCGTGCGCGCTGAGCGACACGCGTACCGCGGCTCCCTCGAGTGACAACGCGAGGCCAAGCGGTTGCGTGAGCAGGACCGCGGCCACGGCGGCGGAGCCATGATCGGCCGTCACCGGGACGTTGACTTGTCCCCGGGGCGTGACGATGACCACCTGTTGTGGGACGAGCGTGGACAGGAGTAACAGGGCCGGCCGCATCATGACCGCCTTCCCTTCACAACCCGTGCCATCTCGCGCTCCGCGACCCGCCGCTTCAGATCTTCCCGCTTGTCGTGGGCCTTTTTCGCCTTCGCGAGCGCGATGGCGACTTTGGCCACTCCATCTTTGAAGTACACCTCGAGCGGAACCACGGTGAGGCCCTTCTGCGTCGTGGCGCCGAGGATTTTGCGGATCTCGCGCTTGTGGAGCAACAGTTTCCGGGAGCGGGCGGTCGGCGGATTGTTGTAGCTGCCGGGCGCGTAGTGTGAAATCGTCATGCCCTCGAGCCAGACCTCGCCGCGCCGGACGTGGGCGTATGCCTCGTTCAGACTCGCGCGTCGCTCACGCAACGACTTGACCTCGGTCCCGGTGAGGACGAGTCCGGCCTCCCACGTTTCGAGGAGGTGATAATCGTGCCGGGCCCGGGGATTCCTGGCGATGGAGACTTTTTCCACGATGACGCTGGCAAGATACGCATTGACTTGGGGTTATACAACAATCTAGATTGCCGTTCCTCAAAAAAACCGCCGAAGTGGTGGAACTGGTAGACGCGCTGGCTTCAGGAGCCAGTGGGTGCAAGCCCGTGTGGGTTCGAGTCCCACCTTCGGCACTGAGCTATCGACCGAGCGCCGATGGTCGAACGTCCTCCGGGAGCTCCGCTACACCGAAATGAGCTCGCAGCGCCTCATTGGCTTCGGCGGCGTAGCGGGTCAGAAGCTCGCCTGCCTTCGCCACGTCGGCCTTGGCGTCGCGGAAGGCGCCACCCGAGAAGG
>DATDEZ010000015.1:0-17080 GCA_036522875.1 Gemmatimonadales bacterium
GGAGCGGTACTCGAGTCCGGACAGGACCGCGTGCCCCGCATTGCCCCCGGCTCACCCGACGCGGTCGCGCTCCTGCTCGGCACCGCGCACCAGGAAGGCTGGCGCGTGCGTATCGAAGGCGCTGGCACCTGGCTGCAGAGCGACGCGCCGGCCGACCTCGCGTTGACGACGCGCCGCCTCGACCGGATTCCGGCAGTCGAGCCATCCGACCTCACGGCGACGGCCGAAGCGGGAATCGGCCTCGACCAGCTGCGCCAGCAGCTCGCCGACCGGGGCGCGTGGCTGGCCGTCGATCCGCCGGGACTCGCCGGCCGGACGCTCGGCTCCGTCGTGGCGACGGCGACGGCCGGACCGCTCCGGCACGGCTTCGGCCCGGTGAAGGATCACTTGCTCGGCGTCACGTTCGTGACCGGCGACGGCCGGATGGTGCAGAGCGGCGGCCGCGTGATGAAAAACGTGGCGGGCTACGACCTCACGCGCGTGCAGGCGGGCGGGTTCGGCGCATTCGGCGTCATCGTACTCGTGCACCTCAGGCTGCGCGCGCTGCCCCGCGCCGATATCACGTACGTGCTCGAAGGAGCGCGCGAGGATCTCACGCAGGTCGGCGAAGACATCGCGGGGGCGGGACTCACGCCCGCGGCGCTCGAGCTCGTGTCGCCCGCCCTCGCGCGGCGCGAGCGGTGGGTCCTCGCGGTGCGCCTCGCCGGATCGCCGGCGCTGGTGTCCGCCGACGAAGCCGGCCTGGGCGCGGCGAGCGGCGGCGGCCGCTTCACGCCGCTGCGCGCCGAAGAGGCGCACGGCTTTTGGATGCGGCTGGCGGAGGGGTTCGCCGTGCGACCAGTGACGTTCCGCATCGGCGGCGTGCCCTCGGCGAGTGACGAGCTGCTCGATCTCCTACAGCACCAGCTCGGCGACGAATGGATATCGGCATCGCCCGCGGCCGGCGCGATCCGTTGGACTGGTGACGCCAGCATCGATCGCTTGCAACGGTTGCGGCGCACGCTCGCCGGCATGGAGGTCCCCCTGACGCTCGAGCGCGCGCCCTGGCCGGTGCGCGGCGCGGTTGGGCACTTCGGCGCGTACCGCGAAGGCGTGGGACCGCTCGTTGCCGGGCTGCGCCGCACGTTCGACCCCGGAGGCGCTCTCGTCGTCGCCACCGAAGGCGCATGACGGGAGGAAGGGGGGGCTTCGAAGGGCTGGACGCCTGCGTCCACTGCGGTTTTTGTCTCCAAGCCTGTCCCACCTTTCTCGTCACCGGAGATGAGTCCGATTCGCCGCGCGGCCGCATCGAGCTGATGCGGGCGCTCGAGCGCGGCGATCTCGCCGCGAGCGACGACGCGCTGTCCTATCATCTCGACCGCTGCCTGGGTTGCCGGGGCTGCGAGCCCGTGTGCCCGTCGGGCGTGCGCTACGGCCAGGGACTCGAGGCCGCGCGCGCGCGGATTTCCGGCGCGAGGGGCACGCCGTTCTTTGCGAAGCTGGCTTTGGCGGTGCTGACGACGCCCGGGATCAGCGGTGTGGCTTATTGGTTTGCCCGGTTGCTGCGATCGGTGTTGCCCCGAAGTGCCGCGGGCTGGGGAAGGATTCGGTTTGCGCTTGGGATGCTGGGTGCGACGAAACCGGAGCGCAGAAAGCAGGGGGCTCCCACCGCCTCCTGCCGTCGTCTACCGTCCTCTACCGTCCAGTTATTCCGCGGCTGCGTCCAGCAAGGCCTGTTCTCTCACGTCCATGACGCCACCATCCGCACGTTGGGCGTGAACGGGTACGAAATCAGAGAGATCCGAGACCAGGTCTGCTGCGGCGCCTTGCACGCCCACGCCGGACTGCTCGACGAGGCCCGCGCGCTCGCCCGCAGAAACGTCGCGGCTTTCGGCGACTCGGACGAGCCGATCGTGGTGAACAGCGCGGGCTGTGGCGCACTGATGAAGGAATACGGTCACCTGATCGGCGACGACGCGGGCGGGCGCATGGCGGCGCGCGTGCGCGACGTCACCGAGCTGCTCGATCCGCCGCTGCCCGGCGCGCCGCTCGATCTTCACGTCGCGTACGACCCGCCCTGTCACCTGATCCACGCGCAGCGGATCGTCGCGCAGCCGCTCAAGCTGTTTGCGGCAATTCCTCTGCTGGAGCTCGTGGCCGTGCCGGGGGCGGCCGATTGCTGCGGCAGCGCCGGACTGTATACGCTGCTCGAGCCCGAGATGTCGCGAGCCGTCCTGCGGACCAAGATCGAGCGCATTCGCGCGGCCGCACCGCAGGTCGTCGCGACCGGCAATCCCGGCTGTCTCATGCAGATCGGCGCGGGGCTGGCCGCGGCCGGCGCGCAGGCCCGTGTCCGTCACCCCATCGAGCTGCTCGACGATTCCTATCGTAGCGCCGGCCGCTACGAATGACCGCGCGCCGAGTCGCGACGCCCGACGGTGTCGAGCTCGCGCTGCACCGGTTGCGCGCCTATCGCGATGGCAGGCCCGCGGTACTGCTGGTGCATGGCGCGTTCACGAACCACCGGTTTTGGCTCCACTCCGCGGGCGGCGCGCCGGTGGGCGGGATGGCGCACTTTCTCGGCGCGGCGGGGCTGGACGTCTGGCTCGCCGATCTCCGCCATCACGGCGACAGTGCGCGCGAACCGCGCCGCGGGGCGTGGACGTTCGAGGACTGGGTCCTGCACGACACGCCGACGCTCGTGGCCCGTGTCCGTGAGGAAACCGATGGCGCGCCGCTCGCCTGGATCGGGCATTCGGCGGGTGGCGCAGCGGGGCTTTGCTGGCTGGCACGCGTCGCCGCGGCCGCGCCGTTGCGCGCGATCGTGACGCTCGGGACGCCGGGCCCACGGCGAATGGGCCCGGTGCGACGCGCGCTCGCCGGCGCGACCATGGCGGTCGCCCGGGCGCTCGGCCGCTTTCCCGCGCGCGGTTTCCGGTTCGGCAACGAAGACGAGGCGGCCGAGATCATCGCGGAATGGATGGAGTGGAACGTGCGCGGCGAGTGGCGCGGCACCGACGGATTCGACTACTTCGCCGGACTCGCGGCGCTGAGTACGCCGTACCTCGGCGTGGCCGGCGCGCGGGACCGGATCTTCGCGCCGCCGTCGGCGTGCCGGCAGGTGCTCGACCGCGTCGGATCGCCGCGCAAGTCGCTCGTCGTGGCGCCGCGACTGTCGCATCGCGGGCTCGTGCTGAGCACGCAGGCGCGAACGACGGCATGGCCCGAAATCGTCGCCTGGCTCCGAGACACGCTGTGATCCAGGCGGTGCTCTTCGATTTCAACGGCGTGATCATCGACGATGAGTCGCAACACTGTGCGGCGCTGCAACGCGTGCTGGCCAACGAGGGCATCGAGCTGACCCGCGAGCAGTACTATGCCGAGTACCTCGGGCTGGACGATCGCACCAGCTTCGTCGAGGCGTATCGCCGCGCCGCACGCACGTTGACGACTGAGCTGCTGAACTACCTCGTCACGAAGAAGTCCGAGTTATATCTCAGCATTATGGAGAAATCGTTGCGAGTCGTTCCCGGCGTGCGCGAATTCGTCCGCGAGGCGGCAACGCGCTTCCGGCTCGGCATCGTCTCGGGCGCCTTGCGGCGCGAGATCGACGCCATGCTCGCGCGGGCCGACCGGGATTTCGCGAATCGCTTCGAGATCATCATTGCGGCCGAGGATGTACGCCGCTGTAAGCCTGATCCCGCGGCCTATCTGGCCGGGCTCGAAGCGTTGAACCGTGGCACGCCGCTCGCGGCCGGTGCCTGCGTCGTCATGGAGGACTCGCTTCCCGGCTTGACGGCAGCGCGGGCCGCCGGCATGCCCTGCGTCATGCTCGCGACGAGCCATTCGGCCGAGCAGCTCGAGGGCCGGGGCGCCGCGCTGGTGTGGGATTCGTTCGCCGGCCATGCGGCGGCCGAGCTCGCGAACCTATGACTGTCGGGACAGTGTCGGCAGAAATCGTCGACCGCCTGCGGGCGGGTGCGATAGTTGTATATACAACTGCTGTCGCGACGATCGATCTCAGCGGTCCCGGCGCCGTCGCAAGCTTCCAGGGCCTGCTGACCAACGACGTCGAAAAGCCGGGTGACGGCGCCTTCGCCTATGGCGCGCTGCTGACGCCCAAAGGCATGATCGTCGCCGACGGCTGGGCCGCTCGGCTCGGCCAACGCGTCCGCTTCACCGTGCCGGCCCTGGGCCGCGAGCCTACGCTCGCGATTCTGCAGCGCTCGATTCCGCCGCGACTCGCTCGATTTGCCGATCGCACGGCCGAAATCGGCGTCCTGCGGGTCGCGGGAACTCACGCCGTCACGCTGGCGGCGGCCGCGGGGATCCCGCTGCCGACGGTCCCACTGCGCGCGGTCGAGGACACCGTCGCGGGAGTCGCGGTCGAGGTCGCGCGCGCGAGCGAGATCGCGCCGTTCGCCGTCCAGATCACGACCAGGTCCGCCGATACGGACACGATCGCGCGGCGATTGATCGCCGCGGGAGCGTACGCCGCGGACGACTCAGCACTCGAGCTCACGCGCATTCTCGCGGGCTGGCCGCGACTCGGCGCTGAAGTCGATGAGAAGACGATTCCGCAAGAAGTTCGATTCGACGAAATCGGCGGCGTGTCGTACACAAAGGGATGTTATACCGGTCAGGAGACGGTGAGCCGGCTGCACTTCCGCGGTCATGCCAACCGCCACCTGTGCGGGCTCCTGTTTGAGGCCGATCCACCGGCCCCGCCGGCAACTGGGTGGAGCACCGTGACCCACGAAGAGCGCGACGTCGGCCGCGTCACGAGCGTGGCCTGGCTGCCCGATGGCGGCGGCTCCGTCCTGGGCCGCTGGATCGGCCTCGGCATCATCCGCCGCGAGGTGGAGGTCGGGGCGACGGTGCGTGCCGGCGGTCGTGAGGCCCGCGTCGTCGACCTGCCCTTCCACCTGCTCAGCGCCCGCCCGGCGTGACCATTCTCGTGACCGGTGCCGCCGGTCTCGTCGGCACGCATCTGCTCGAGGCGTTGCGCGCGCGTGGTGAACGACCGCGAGCCCTCGTGCGCGCGCATTCCCGCGCACTCGTGGAGTCGTTCGGTGCCGAGGCGGTGATCGGCGACGTGACGGACGCGATTTCGTGGGAGCGCGCTGCCGCCGGCGTGGACGCGATCGTGCACGGCGCGGCGCTCGTCGTCACCCCCGCGTCCCTCGACGAATACACGCGCGTGAATGTCGGCGGCACGCGACTCGCGATCGAGGCGGCGCGGCGCGCCGGCGCGCGCCTCGTCCACATCTCGAGCGTCGCGGTGTACGGCCGCACGGCGGTGTACGACGCCGGAAGCGGCGGGGGCGTGACGGAAGACTATCCGTTTCAGCCGCTGCCCGCGGGCGATTTCTACGCGCGCTCGAAGCGCGCCGCGGAGCTGCTGGTCCAGGAAAGCACCCGCGACACGAGCTTCTCCGCGACCGCCATCCGGCCGAACGTGATTTACGGCGCGCGCGATCGGCTGTTCACCGAGCGCGTGTTGCGCACGATCCGGCGCGGGTTACTGCCGCAGATCGGTCACGGAAGAAACCATCTGTCTTGCGTGTACGCGGGCAACGTCGCCGCGGCGATCCTCGCGGTGCTCGACGCGCCGGCGCGACCGGGATTTCGCGCGTACAACGTCACGTGCGACGCCGAGCCGCGCCTCGTACAGCGCGAATTCTTCGAGGCGTTCGCCCGCGCGAGCGGCGTGCACCCGCGCTTCATTCCCGTGCCGCTGTGGCTCGTACGTGGCGGCATCGCACTGTGGAGCATGGTCCTGCGCCTCGCTCGTCCGGGCCGCTACGCCGGTCTCGGCAATTCGGCGGTCGCGTTCATCCTCGGCGAGAATCCGTTTTCGATCGGACGTATCACGCGCGAGCTGGGGTGGACGCCGCCGTTCGATACGGCCACGGCCGTCGCGCTGTCCGTACAAAACAAAAGCCCGGGCGTCACCCGGGCTTGATTCCCGCTACTGCGCGTCGCTCAGGGGCGCCGCGTCGGACGACGAACTGGTGCCTTCGTAGCCGCTTTCATCGAGTCGGCACGGCGGACCGAGTCGGCACGCATCTTGGCGGTGTCCGGCGCCGCCATCTTCATCGAGTCGGCCATCATGTGCGTGGTGTCGGCGCGTGTGCTGTCGGCCGCGTTGTTCTGCGCCTTCTTACACGCCCCTGCGGCCATGACAACGAGCGCCACGGCCAATGCAATGCGCTTCATGCGAGCTCCTGTTGAGGTACGGGTCGGGAAGACGGCGAAACGTACATAGGGGACCAGCACAGTCAAGCTACGGTAACTTATAGGAATCATGCTCCCTTTCAGCCGTCGTCGCTTCATGCGCTGGCTCGCGACGTTGCCGCTCGCGCGCGAGTCCACCTTTGGGTTGAGTCAGCAGCCGGCCGTCGACGCGCGTCCCACCGCGCTATTCCAGCAACCGGAAGGCCGCAAGAATCTCGTCCGCATCACCGTGACGGGAGTCGCCGCACCGGCAGCGCGCGCGAGCGTCACCGACCGCCACGGCGCGCTCGTCGGCACGGCGGGTCTGTTGCCGGCCGCCGAAGGCCCGGCACTCACGGGCGAAGTGTGGGTCCCCCTGTCCGAGCCGTCGGATTTCCAGTTCGACGTCGAAGTCGGCCGCAATCGGGTCGCGCGGCGCCGGCTGCGGCTGACGCCCGCGAAACGCTGGACGCTCTACTTGCTGTCGTCGATTCACACCGACATCGGATACACCGACCTCCAGGAGCGCGCGCTCGAGGTGCATCGCAAAAATCTGGACGAAGCGCTCGCCTGGCTGACGACCCATCGCGATTTCCATTTCAGCGCCGAATGCGCGCTGCAGGTCCTGTCGTACGTCGAGGACCGCTCCCCCGAAGCCGCGGACGCGCTCGTCCAGGCGATCCAGGGTGGCCGCATCGGTTGGGGAGCGCTGTTCGCCAATATGCTGACCGGCCTGCTCGATCACGAATCGTTCGCGCGATTGTGCTGGCCGGCGGGGCGCCTCGCGCGCGAGCGCGGTCTCACGTATCTCGCCGCCCAAATCACCGACGTGCCGGGCCAGGCGCTCACATTCCCCATGATGCTCGCGGCCAGCGGTGTGAAGTACCTGGCCAGCGGGCCCAATCCCGAACGCGCCGCCCCGCTGCTGCCCGCATCCGGCGGCACGGGGACGCCGTACCCGCAGCTGTATTACTGGGAGGCACCGGACGGCAGCCGCGTGCTGCACTGGCGCGCGCACCACTACGGCGACGGCACGCGCTTCGGGTTCGACGTCGGCGCCGACGAGATGGGACACCGCCTGTCCGACTGGCTGCTGAATCAACCCGTGTTTCTCGCCCAAAACTGGCCGTACGACTCGGCATTGCTGTACGGGGCGGACTGGCAGGACAACGCCTTAATGAAGGAAGCGATCGTCGCGAACGTGCAGGAATTCGCGCGACGCTTTACGTGGCCGCGCATCGTCACGGGCCGCGCCGAGGACTTCTTCCGCGATGTGGAGCGCCGCTACGGCTCGCGCATTCCGGTGCGGCGCGGCGACACGGGATTGTACTGGGAAGACGGCGCGGCCTCGACCGCCGCCGAGCTTGCCAGGTTTCGCTCGGCACAGCTCGTCGCGCGGGCCGCGGAGATCCTGAATCTCTGGAACGACCGGCTCCAGGTGGAAGACGATACGACGGCGTCCCGCGCCGACCTGTGGCGCGATCTCTTGTTGTTCGGCGAGCACACGTGGGGCGCCGCCGCAAGCGTTTCGGCGCCCTTGTCGCGGCAGACAATCGCGCAGTGGGAGTACAAGAAGCGGTTTATCGATGCGGGAAGCGCCGCTGCGCGTGACGCGCTGCACGACGGCCTGCTGCGCCTTGGCCGCGGCGCGCGCGCCGGTCCGGGGCGCGTGGTGTTCAACGCCGGCTCCTGGGAGCGCTCCGACGTCGCCCGCGTACCCGGCGGCGCCGGGAAGGCGTTGAGCTTCGACGGCCAGGAGATCGCCGCCGTCGATTTGGATGACGGCGACGCACTCGTGCTGTGCCGCGACGTGCCGCCGCTCGGCTACATCATGCTGGTCGAGTCGGATCGCGCCGCGCGCCCCGTAACGTCGGAAGGCGATGCGATCGACGCTTCCGCGGGCGGTTTCACCGTCAAGCTCGATCCCGCCACGGGAGCGATGCGCTCGCTCACCGGTCCCGACGGCCGAGAGCGCGTCAAAGCCTCGGATTGGTCGGGACTCAACCAGCTAGTGTACGTCACCGGCGGCGAGCGCAGCGCGCTGTGGACCAGCGGCGATCGTGACGACTTGAAGAATCCGCCGCAGCTGCAGATCGCGCAGGCAAAGCTCGGCAAGTGCCGGCGCGAGCGCCTGCCCGGCATCGGCGTGCGCCTCGTCGCCGAGCGGACACTCGATGGCTGCTCGAGCGTCGTCTCGATCGTGACGCTGTACGACGAGCTGCCGTGGGTGGACATCGAGAACCGCATCGTAAAGACCGCCACGCTGAGCAAGGAAGCGCTCTACGTCGCGTTCCCGTTCGCATTCACGAAGCCCACGGTCGAAGTCGAAGTCCCGCTGGGTCGGATGACGGTCGAGACGGATCAACAGCCGGGCAGCTGCCGCGACTGGTTCTGCCACACGCATTGGGTCTGGCTGCATGAAGGGGCCGACGGCGTGTTGTGGAGTGGTCCAGACACGCCGCTATTCACGCTCAACGATCTGTTTCGTGGCGCCTGGCGTCGCTCGATAATTCCCGACGGCACCCTGTTCGCCTACGCGATGAACAACTACTGGCACACGAATTATGCCGCGTCGCAGGGCGGCCCCGTCACCTTCCACTTCCGGATCTCGCTGCTCGCGCCCGGCGATGCCGCCGAGCCGGTGCGGCGTGGCTGGGCGGCGTGCGATCCACTCTACGTCAGCCCGTCATTCAATAATGATCGGCCCGGCGCGCTCATCGCGAAGGACCGCGCCGTCTTCTACGCGGACAAGAATCTGCTCGTCGTCGGCGCGAAGTCCGCGGATGACGGCGACGGCGCGATCGTCAAGGTGTTGGACGTCGGCGGGCAGGCGCGGGCGGTGGGTCTGTGGCCCGCCGCATACACGTTCAAGCGCGCGCGTCGCACGAACCTCGTGGAGCAGAACGGCGACGTCCTGGCGCTCGGCGGGGACGGCCGCGCGTCCGTCGATCTTTCCGCCTGGGGCGTCGCGGCGGTGCGGCTCTCCACACCCGAGGGCACCTGAGCACCAAAGCGCGGCGCGAAGTCGAGTTCGCCGCCAAAGACACGCCGCTGCGCGACGACGTCCGCACGCTGGGCGCGCTCGTCGGCGACGTGCTGCGCGAGCAATGCGGCGAGCCGTTCTTTCAGCTCGTCGAGCGCGCCCGTCTCGCCGCGATCGCGGGAGAGATCGAAGGGCTGCAGTCGCTCGTCCACGACATGCCGGCACGCGACGCGGAGACGCTCGTCCGCGCCTTCTCCGCCTACTTCGAAGTCGTCAATCTGGCTGAGCGCGTCCATCGCATCCGGCGCCGGCGCGAGCATCTCCGGACCGCCGGCGACACCCAGGACGACAGTCTCGCGGCCGCACTGCCTCGGCTGGTCGCGGCCGGCGTGGCGTCGCGCCACATAGCCACGTTCTTACAGCGCCTGCGGATCGAGCCGGTCTTCACGGCGCACCCCACCGAGGCCACACGGCGCACGCTGCTCGAGAAGGAGCAAGTGATCGGCCGGCTCCTGGTCGAGCGACTCGACCCGTCGCGCACGCCTGACGAAGAGCGCGCCGCCCTGGCCCGCATTCGCGAGGAAGTCACGGCAGCGTGGCAGACGGATCCACAACCGTCGGCGCGGCCCACGGTCATGGACGAGCTCGAGAACGTGCTCTTCTACCTGACCGACGTCGTCTATCGCGTCGTCCCGCCCTTCTCCGAGGAGCTGGAGCACGCCGTGCGGCAGGCATATGACGTCGAAGTCCCAGCGCGGCCTGCGTTGCGCTTCGGCTCGTGGGTCGGTGGCGACATGGACGGCAATCCCAACGTCGGCGCCGAAACGCTGCGCGCGGCGCTGGCGCGGCAGCGAGAGCTCCTGCTCGAGCGCTATCGGCGGGAGGCCACCGAGCTCTCGCGCCGGTTGTCGCAGTCCGGCGCGCGGACCGGAGTGAGCGCCGCCGTACGGGACCGCGTCGCCGACTACAGCGCGCGGTTCCCGGCGGCGTTGTCCGCGATCCCCGCACGCTACGGCGACATGCCCTACCGCCTGTTGTTTCGGCTGATCGCGGCACGGCTCGACGCGACGCGGCGCGATGGCACGGACGGCTACGCGAGCGCCGCCGAGCTCGAGCGCGACCTGGGCGCCGTCATCGCGAGCCTGCGAGAGCACCGCGGCACCCACGCCGGCCTGTTCGGCGTCGAGCGATTCCTGCGCCGAGTCGAGACGTTCGGCTTCCACCTGGCGACCATCGACGTGCGGCAGCACGCGCAGGTGCATCGCGGCGTCCTGGCTACCCTGCTGTCCGATCAGTCATGGCCATCGCGGCCGCCGGCGGAGCGCGCGGCCCGGTTGCGCCAGGTACTGGAGAAGCGCGAGCAGCCCAGCGCATCGCCGGACGCGGCGGCCACGAAGACGCTCGACGTCTTCCGGGCCATCGCCGACTGTCGGGCGCGCTTCGGCGTGAACGCCGTCGGGCCGTACATCATCAGCATGGCGAAGGGCGTGGACGACGTGCTCGCCGTCCTCGTCCTCGCGCGCTGGGCGGGACTCGTCGGGACGTCGGCCGAGCATGTGCCGCTCGACGTCGCGCCGCTGTTCGAAACGGTGGACGATCTCGCCGGCGCGCCGGGCGTCCTGCGCGCGCTGCTCGACGATCCGTGGTACCGCGCGCACCTCGACGAGCGCGGCAAGCGGCAGACGGTCATGATCGGCTACTCCGACAGCAACAAGGACGCTGGGATAGGCGCGGCGCGCTGGGCGCTCTACCAGGCGCAAGCGGCGCTCGTCGCGACGGCCGACGGCTCCGGCATCGATCTGACGTTCTTCCACGGTCGCGGCGGCACCGTCAGTCGCGGCGGCGGCAAGATCACGACCGCAATCCTGAGCGCGCCGCGCGGCACGGTGCGCGGCCACTTCCGCCTCACCGAGCAGGGCGAAACGATCAACGCGAAGTATGGCCTGCGCGGTGTCGCGATGCGCACGCTCGAGCAGATGACGAGCGCGGTCCTGCTCGCGAGCGCGCTGCCGCGCCCCGACGACCCGCGCGAGAGCGAATGGGCGAGAATCATGGGAGACATCGCGCGCGACAGCCGTACCGCCTATCGCGCGCTCGTGTACGACGACCCGCAGTTTGTCGCATACTTCCGGCTCGCGACGCCGATCGACGTCATCCAGCGCATGGAGATCGGCAGTCGCCCCTCGTCGCGCCCCAGCGGCGCGCCGGATGGCGGCGCCGTCATCCAGGATCTCCGCGCGATCCCCTGGGTCTTCTCGTGGACGCAGAGCCGGCATCTCTTGCCCGGGTGGTACGGCCTCGGCACGGCGCTCGATCGTGCGGCAGCGCGCTACGGCACGGCGGCGCTCGAGACGATGGTGCGCGACTGGCCATTCCTGCGCGCGTTCCTCGACGACGTCGAGATGGTGCTCGGCACCGCGGATCTGGCGATCGCGGCCCGGTACGCCGCGCTGGCGGGCGCGCTCGGCGAGCGGTACTTCCCTGTCGTTCGCGCCGAGTTCGACCGCACCGTCGCAAGGGTGCTCGCGCTCAAGCACGCGCGCGCGCTGCTCGACTCCGATCCCGCGCTGCAGCGCTCGATTTTGCTCCGCAATCCTTATGTCGATCCGATGAGTCTGTTACAAATCGACTTGCTCGCGCGCTGGCGCGCCGCCGGCCGCCCCGACGACGATCTCTTCCGCGCGCTGCTCGCGAGCGTGCGGGGAATCGCGCAAGGGTTGCAGAGCACGGGCTGAAGGGTTTAACGTCGAGCCATGACCCAAGCGACGACTCTCGGTGAGCTGAAGAGCACGGAGTGGGCGAGTCCCGCGCGCCGCCAGCGCACTGTGAAAGACGAAATGCGGGAGAATCTGATCTGCCTGCTCGAGAACGGCTCGCCGCTGTTTCCGGGCATCGTGGGATACGAAGAGACGGTGCTGCCGCAGCTGGTCAACGCCGTGTTGTCCCGCCACAACTTCATTCTGCTGGGACTGCGCGGTCAGGCGAAGAGCCGGATCCTGCGCCAGCTCGTGACGCTGCTCGACGAGGAAGTGCCGATCATCGCCGGCAGCGAGGTGAATGACGATCCCTTCGAGCCGATCTCCAAGTTCGGTCGCGAGCTGATCGGCGAGCGCGGCGACAAGACGCCGATCGCCTGGCTGCCGCGCGAGCTGCGGTTCGTCGAGAAGCTCGCGACGCCGGACGTCACGATCGCCGACATCATCGGCGACGTCGATCCGATCAAGGCGGCGCGCGGCGGCCATCTGCTGTCCGACGAGCTGACGATGCACTTCGGCCTCTTGCCGCGCGCCAACCGCGGCATCTTCGCGATCAACGAGCTGCCCGACCTCGCCGGCAAGATTCAGGTGGGCCTCTTCAACATCATGCAGGAAGGCGACGTCCAAATCAAAGGCTATCCGGTGCGCCTGAATCTCGACGTCGCGCTCGTCTTCACCGCGAACCCCGAGGACTACACGGCGCGCGGCAAGATCATCACGCCGCTCAAGGACCGCATCGGCTCTGAGATCACGACGCACTACCCGCTCACCGTCGAGCTCGGCGCCACGATCACGCAGCAGGAAGCGTGGGTCGAGCGCAACGGCGGCGGGCGGTCCATCCGCGTCCCCGACTTCATGGCCGAGCTGATCGAGCGCATCGCGTTCGAGGCGCGCGAGGACAAGCGCGTGGACCGCCGCAGCGGCGTGTCGCAGCGCCTGCCGATCAGCGTGATGGATAACGTGCTGTCGAACGCGGAGCGCCGGACGATCGCCACGAAAGAGAAGTCGGTCGTGCCGCGGATCTCCGACGTCTACGCGGCGCTGCCGGCGATCACCGGAAAGCTCGAGCTCGAGTACGAGGGTGAGCTGCAGGGCTCGGAAAGCATCGCGAAGGATCTGATCCGCCGCGCCGCCGGTCGCACCTTCGAGGCCAGAGTCGGGGGCGCGAACGTGGACGACATCGTCCACTGGTTCGACGAGGGCGGCGCCTTGAAGGTCACCCCCGACGAGCGGTCCGAGTCGCTCCTGAAGGGTTTCACGGTCGTGCCTGGCCTTCTCACCTTGATCGATCAGGTCGGGCTGTCGGGCAAGAAGGATCCGGCGACGATGGTCGCCGCGTGCGAGCTGGTGCTCGAGGGCCTCGTGGCCGAGAAGCGCATCGCGCGCAGCGAAGAGCTCGGCTACGTGCGGACGCGCACCGAGCAGAAACCGCCATTTGGAAAGGGACCTCTGGGCACGGGCGGACCTGGCACCGGGCCCAACCTTTTTACGTAATCGGACGCAACCCCTTCACAATCCGGAGTCGCCATGGGCGAGCTAGTCTTTGGTCTCGTACTCCTCGCGGTAGCCTTCTTCCTTCGTCTCGGCGCCGCGACGGTACGCAGCGAGAGCGCGGCTAGCAAGCCGGTGAGCGGCGTCCTCCGCATTCTCAGCTACGTCGCCCTGATGATCGGAGTCATCACCGTGCTCGGCTCCACGGCGGTCGTGATCAACGCGGGCGAAGTCGGCGTGCGGCACGCGTTCGGCACGGTCGATCCCGCGCCGCTGCTGGCCGGCGTGCGCTTCGTCGCGCCCTGGTCCTCGGTCGAGCGCTTTTCGACCCGCGAGGAGCAGTGGCCGCAGGCGGGGGCGCAGGTCGAGGAAATCGAAGCGCTGTCGTCGGAGCAGATGGGGATGCACGTCGAGGTCTCGATTCGCTGGCAAATCGACCCGCAGCAGGCGCCGCGCATCTACACCGAAATCGGCAATGAGGACCAGATTCGCGGCGCGGTGCTGAACGCGATCCGCAAGGGCGTCCGCGACGGCATGGTGCAGTATTCGATCAACGACATCGCCAAGCGCACGCAAATCGCGAACACGATGGAAGCGCTCACCGACTCCGCGCTAGTGACGCAGCCGCGCGCCGGTGGTTCCACCTTCCGCATCGCGCAGGTGACGGCGTTCTTCCTGCGCGACCTCCAGCCGCCCGCGCAGGTCGTACAGGCGATCAACAACAAGATCGCGCAAGAACAACAGGTCGAAACCGAGCGCCACCGCGTAGAAGTCGCGCGGTTGCAGGCGGAGCAACAACGGCTGCTGAACATGACGCTCACGCCCGAAGCGCTGATGCGGCAGTACCTCGAGGTGCTGCGCGACATGAAGACGTCGAACAACCTGGTGATTCTGGTCCCGACACAGGGCGGCGTGCCGATCCTGAACATCGGAGATCTCCGACGGAATCTGCGGCAGCAGTAAAGCCTCTCGTCACGATCACGCGGCAGTATGCGTCCGGCGGGTCCGAGATCGCCCGCCGCGTGGTGGAGCGTTTGCCGGGCTGGACGTTGATCGACAACGAGTTCGTCGACGAGGTGGCGCGGCGCGCCGGTCTCCCCAAGGATGAAGTCGCGCGGCGCGAGGAGCGCGCGCCCGGGTTGCTGGAGCGGATGGCCCGCACGCTCGCCGGCGCGTCCCCGGAGGTCTTCGTCACCACAGGCGAGCAGCCGGTGCCGGTCGAAACCGAGGAAGAGCTGGTGACGCAAACGACCGAGCGCGTCATCACGGAGGCGGCGCGCGAGGGGCGCGTCGTGCTCGTCGGGCGGGGCGCGCAGGCGGTCCTCGCGACGCGCTCGAACGCGCTGCACGTCTACGTCGTCGCGTCCAAGCCGTTTCGCCGCAAGGTGGCGATCGACCGGTTGCACATCGACCCGGCCACGGTCGACAAAGTGATCGACGAGACCGACCGCGAGCGGGATCAGTACGTCAAGTCACAGTATGGGCGCGACCGGCAGGATCTCACGCAGTACGATCTGGTCGTGAATGCGGAACGATTGGGCTTCGATGGCGCCGCGGATCTCGTGGCGGGGGAGATAAAGAGGCGGCATTGGGACTAATGGGCATGACGGCATGACGGCACGACGTGCCGACGTGTCAACGTCTCACACATGCAGCTCCGGCACCGTTAGCCCAGCCAGCATCACCGCGAGCGCGACGACCGAACCGCCGATCGCGAGCGCCGTCGGCACACCGATGTGCTCGCCCGCCAGGCCGAAGAAGAACGCGCCGAACGGCGCCATCCCCACGAACACGAACGAGTAGAACCCCATCACGCGCCCCCGCAGATGATCGGGAGCGGCGATCTGGATCAGCGTGTTCGTGATCGAGTTGTTCACGATCATGGCACAGCCGGTGAGCACGAGCAGCGCCATCGACAGCAAGAGCGAGCGTGAGGCGGAAAACAATACCAGCAGAATCCCGAACGCCGTACCGCCGACGAGCATCAAGCGGCCCCGCGCCCGAATGCGTCGCGAATACAGCGCGACGCCGAGCGCGCCGATGACCGCGCCGATGCCGATCGAGGACGTGAGGGCGCCGTAGCCGCTGGCGCCGCGGTGCAGCACATCGCGGGCAAAGACGGGCATCATCGGGATGTACGGAAACCCGAACAGGCTGAGCGTCGCCGTCAGAATCATGAGCACACGCAGCCGCCGATCGCTCCGCAGATACACCAACACCTCGCGAAATCCCGTCCAGGCGGACGTCACGGTACTCGGCCGGGCGTTGTAGGTGAGCCGCATCATCAGCAGACCGGCGATGACGGCGATGTAGCTGAGCCCATTCAGGAAATAGCACCACGCGATGCCGACCGCGCCGATCAGCAAGCCGGCGATCGCCGGCCCGATCACCCGCGCGCCGTTGAACAACGACGAGTTCAGGGCGATCGCGTTCATCAGGTCCTCCTTCCCGACCATCTCGATCACGAACGCCTGCCGCATCGGGATGTCGAACGCGCTCGCGATGCCGAGCACGGTTGCGAGCACGAGGACCTGCCAGACCGCGATGACGTGCGTCCAGATGAGGATGGAAACGGTGAGGGCCTCGATCATGAACGCGAGCTGCATGAACACGATGACGCGCCGCTTGTCCACGCGGTCGGCGATGACGCCCGCATACAGGCTGAACAGCAGCACGCCGACCGAGCTGAGCGCCGACGTCAGGCCCACGTAGAACGGCGAGTTCGTGAGCGTGAGGATGAGCCATCCCTCGCCGACGTTCTGCAGCCACGTGCCGACGAGTGAGATGCCCTGACCGATGAAGAAGAGACGGAAGTTGCGGTGCGCGAGCGCGCCCAGGCGGTAGCGTCTCGTGGGTTGGGCAGCTTCGGTCATTGCCATGAATCTAGGGCGGATGGATTGGTGATGGACGCCGCGATCGTGCTAGATTGGGAATCGATGCGGTACACCACGTACAGCCGCTACGTTTCCGGCCTGCTCGAGACGCTGAACCTGCAGGCGTTGCTCGACCAGCTGGCCGATTTCCTGTTGCAGTCGGGGTTTGCCGGCGGCCCCTATTCCCACCCATTCTGGGGCGAATTCGGCGAAGACGACCCCGATCGCTCGCTCGACGCGCTGCGCCAGGCGATTCTCCAGGCGCTGATGGATTCCGGTCAGCTCACGCCCGACATGCTCAACGTGCTGCGCGGCGATTCGACCGGCGACGCGCGCAAGGATGCCGAGCTGCAGAAGCAGCTCGCCGATCTGCTCGATCAGATCGTGCAGAAGTTGATCGACGAAGGCTATCTCAACCTGCAACAGGCGCCGAAGATGCCGGGGGCGCAGCAGCCGGTGCTCGGCCCGGGGGGCGTGGCGAAAGAGGCCGCGCAGCAGGTGCAGTTCAATCTCACCGATAAGGGCATCGATTTCCTCGGCTATCGCACGCTGAAGCATCTGCTCGGCTCGATCGGCAAGTCGAGCTTCGGCGCGCACGAGACCGAGCACCTCGCGACCGGCGTCGAAGCCGAGGCCGCGAGCAAACGCTACGAGTACGGCGACACCCTGAACCTCGACGTCAACGCGACGCTCTCGCACGCCCTGAAGCGCGAAGGCCTCGGCGTCCCGATCAATTTGGAGTACGACGACCTGATGGTGCATCAGGCCGAGTATCGCTCGTC